>SVLA01000134.1 GCA_015068175.1 Oscillospiraceae bacterium | reverse complement strand
ATGGCTTCCCGGATCCGCAGCAGCTCCAGGGTCCCGTCTTCCCGGTAATACTGATACACGGGCACATAATCGTACCCCGTGATCCGCACCTGGCCGGTGGCGCCGTCCCGGGTGATCTCCAGGTCCAGCAGGACGCTGTAACCGGTGGTGACATTTTCCCGGTCCACCATGAAATCCCCCAGGGAATAGGCCACGAACATCCCGTCCCGGTCCTCGAAGCCCATCTTCTGCACATGGCGGGAATGAGTGCCGATGACCGCATCCACCCCCAGGTTTTTCATCAGCTTCACGATCTGCTTTTGGGTGCCGCTGACCTGGTCGCTGGTGCGGCCGCCCCAATGGAGCATGGCCACGATCAGGTCCGGTTCTTCCTCCTGGGCCGCCCGGATCACCTCGGTGATGCCGGTTTTGTCCACCTCTTTATAGGTGGACGTGTAATCCGTATAGAGCAGATTGACGCAATGCTCATTGCCCTCCAGGTTCCGGTCGTCCATGCCCTTGGTGAAGGCCACCAGGGCGATCCGGATGCCCTGGATCTCATAGATCAGATAGCCCCGATACTGTTCATATTCCGCTTCGGTGGCATAGGTGCCCAAAGGCTGCATGCCGGCATTGCGGATGGCGTTATTGGTGGCCATCAGGCCCAGCAGGCCGTTGGTGATAGACTCGGAATTGGCGGTCTGCAGCACGTCCACGCCCCCCTGCCGCAGGGCATCCAGCAATTGCGGGGAGGAAGTGCGGTCCGTGGCATCGGCATAGACGTTGCCTTCAAAATTCAAGGCCGTCAGGTCGGCGCCGGACAGGACCGGCAGAATATCCGTCAGGGCGGCCAGGTGGTCATCCACCGTTCCCAAACCGGTGACCTTCACATCGCCGCCGGCCACCAGGTGGATCACCGTGTCCGGCTTCGGCTCCGTAGGCACCGTCACCTCCGGTTCCTGTTCCCAGGGCCATTGGGGCACCTTGATCCAGCCTTTCAGGAAGCCGGCCACCAGCAATCCGACGAGGATCACCGCCACCGCCGTCAGGCCTATGGCCCACTTGGTGCGCCGGGGGATATAGCGCCGCATCCGCGGTGCCCGATAATGCTTGGCCATACCCGGCCTCCTTTCCGATAATTGATCTGCGGATCGCAACACCGTCATTATACATCATTTTCCCGGGGGAGGCAAGCCGGAGAAACTGAAAAAATATCTTTACTTTTCTGGAAGAATCATGTATGATGATGACGAACAGAGTAGGGACAGCGCGTTAAGTGCCTCAGGACGGGGAGTTGCCTGCAGGACGAAGGATCATTCCACGATGCTGTCGCCGCACCCGCTGTTGCATACAGGACACTCTCCTTTATGTAGCAACGATACTCGGTCGGGCAAGGATGAAACCGGCTGTTTTGTCGTCCTGCCCATACCGGATCTGGAACTCCCTGCGCTCATTGCGCGCGGGGGTATTTTTTTACGGATCCGGCAACCATCAAAGGAGGAATCAATCATGTCCAACAAAAACCGACCCGCGACCCTGTACAAGCACCCCTTCTCCCGGGGATATTGGCGCGACGCCGCTTCCGAGCTGAGCAACACCCGGATGCTGGTCATCGCCGCCCTGCTCACCGCCATGCGCATCGCCCTGAAACCCCTGGCCATTCCCCTGGCCGCCAACCTGAGCATCCAGACCGCCACCCTGGCCACCGCCCTGGGCGCCATGATCTACGGACCGGTGATCGCCATCCCCGCTGCCATCATTTCCGACACCATCGGCTTTATCATCTGGCCCACCGGCGACTATTTCCTGCCCTTTATGCTCACGGAGATCGCCGGCACCATGATCTACGCCCTGTTCCTTTACCGCAGCAAAGTATCCACCACCCGGGTGATGCTGGCCCGCTTTGGCATCTGCCTGCTGGTCAACGTGGTGCTGCAGCAGTTCATTTACGCCTGGTATTACGCCTACATCGGTCAGCCGGAGAGCGCCATCAATTCCATCATGGGCATCATGACCACCACCCGGATCTTCAAGAACCTGGTGTGCTTCCCCATTGAGACCGTGGTGCTGACTCTGTTCCTGAAGGCCCTGCTGCCGGTGACTCAGAAATTCAGCCTGACCTTCTGTCCCGATGCCGACCTGCGGTTCAGCACCAAGCAGGTGGTGGCCATGGTCCTGCTGATCGCCGTGGGCCTGACGGGCACCATGTTCTATCTCAACGACCGCTACAACACCACCTCCCGTTCCTCCGACTATTCCGATGCCCAGCGGATGGAGGCCAACAAGGCCGCCACTGCCGTTGTGGAGGATCAGGATAAGTCCTTCAGCAACGAGACTCTGGTGTGCATCGTGGACAGCGCTTACCGGGGACTGTTTGACAAGGATACGGAATACACCGTGTCCATCTACATCCTGAATAAGGAGGCCTTCGCCGCCGGCCAGGCCGCCGATCCTGCGTACACCATGGACACCCTCTGGGGCTACTCCAAGTCCAAGCCGGCCAAGGATCCCTACGGATCCCTGGAAAAGGTGGGCACCGCCACCTACACCCAGAACGAAGAGACCGGTGAAATCACCTTGTTCAACGTCATTTATTCCAAGTAACGCCCGAGGCGGACTGCACAGCAGTCCGCCTTTGTCTGTCCATACGGTCCAATATTCAGAGGATCGCGCTGTTAAAACGATGCAGCGGAACCGCAAACCCCGATTTTGCACTTTGGGGCCCTTTGGTGTTTTCCGTTCCTTAACATCTTCTTATTTTACTGGACTTTTCCCCGATTTTCGGTATAATGGTCTTATCAACTTCAAACGGAGGTCACCCCCATGAAGCTCAACACCAAGCGCACCATTTTGGTCGGCTTTGCCTTTTTCCTGATCTGCACCTTCTGGCAGGCCTACGACAGCATCATCCCCCTGATCCTCACCAATAAATTCGGCATGAGCCAGACCTGGTCCGGCGTTATTATGGCCATCGACAACATTCTGGCCCTGTTCATGCTGCCTCTCTTCGGCGCTCTGTCCGACAAGAGCAAGAGCCGTCACGGCCGCCGGACCCCCTTCATCGTGGCCGGCACCATTGTGGCCGTAGCCGCCTTTATCAGTCTGTCCTTCGTGGACGCGGCCCAGCTTCAGAAGATCGACGCCGTGGCCGCCATCGATGACACCGCTGCGCTGGAGACCATTTACAACTCCGACGCCGCCAAGGTGGAACTGAACACCCCCGAAGGCGACACCTTCGTGCTGACGGAAGCGATGTCCAAGGAAGATTTCCTGGCCATCCGGATGCAGCTCCCCGACGGCACCACCAACCCGGAGTACACCAATTTCGTGGTACCTGCACGGCAGGCCTATACCGCCCAGGTCACCGAACGTGATCCTTCTTCCCTGATCCTGTTCATCGCCCTGCTGCTGATCGTGCTGGTGGCCATGGCCACCTTCCGCAGCCCCGCCGTGGCCCTGATGCCGGACGTCACCGTGAAACCTCTGCGCTCCAAGGCCAACGCCATCATCAATCTCATGGGCACCGCCGGCGGCATCGTGGTGCTGGTGCTGGGCATGGTATTCTCCACCACCGCCATCCGCAACGCCATGATGACCTACACCGTATTCTTCGGCGTGGTAGGCGGCATCATGCTGGCTGCCCTGGCCGTGTTCCTGCTGACCGTGCGGGAGCCCAAGTGGGCCGCGGAGATGCAGGAAGCCTCCATCCGTCTGGGTATTGAGGAGAAGGAAGAAGTGGCCGACGAGAAGAGGGGCCTTTCCAAGAACGAAAAGTGGAGCCTGCTGTTCCTGCTGGCCTCCATCGTGCTGTGGTTTTTCGGCTACAACGCCATCACTTCCAAGTATTCCGTCTACGCCGCCAATGTGCTGGATAAGGACTACAACTTCACCATGATCATCGCCCAGGCCGCCGCCGTGGTGGCTTATGTGCCCGTGGGCCTGGTGGCTTCCAGGATCGGCCGGAAAAAGACCATCATGGCCGGCGTGGTGATGCTGGCCGTGGCCTTCGGCGCCGCCTCTTTCATCCGCTCCGATTCTCCCATGCTGCTGATCAACGCCCTGTTTGCCCTGGCCGGCATCGCCTGGGCCACCATCAACGTCAACTCCTTCCCCATGGTGGTGGAGATGTGTTCCGGCGCCGACGTGGGCAAGTACACCGGCTTCTATTACACCGCCTCCATGGCCGCCCAGACCCTGACCCCCATGGTCTCCGGCTACCTGATGGACGAGCTGGGCATGACCGTCCTCTTCCCCTACGGTACCATTTTTGTGGCTCTGGCCTTCGTGACCATGGCCCTGGTCCGTCACGGCGACAGCAAGATCATCGCCAAGAAGGGCCTGGAAGCCTTCGACAACGACGATTAAGGAGCAGCTATGCCGATTTTGATTGTTCTAATCTTGCTGGCCGGGGCCTATGTGCTGGCCATGGCCTGCCGCCGGGGGCATAAGGATCTCCCCGCCCTCCGGGGCTGGGCCTATGCTCATCGGGGTCTCCACGGCAGCGGCGTTCCCGAAAACAGCATGGCTGCCTTCCGGCTGGCGCTGGAACATGGCTACGGCATCGAGCTGGACCTGCATCTGATGAAAGATGGCCATGTGGCGGTGATCCACGATGCCAGCCTGAAGCGCACCGCCGGCGCGGAGGTTTTTATTGAAGATCTGACCCTGGCCGACCTGGATCAATACCGCCTGGAAAGCACCGATGAAGCCATTCCCCTCTTTTCCCAGGTGCTGGAACTCTTTGCCGGCAAGGCACCCCTCATTGTGGAACTGAAGTCCGAGCGGGGCAACCACGCCGCCCTCTGCCAGGCCGCCTGCCGCCTGCTGGACAGCTACCGGGGGCCCTACTGCATCGAGTCCTTTGATCCCCGGTGCATTCTTTGGCTGCGGAAAAACCGGCCGGAGATCATCCGCGGTCAGCTTTCCATGGATTTTCTGGGAGACAAGGCCTCCAATCTCTCCTGGCCCACCCGGTTCCTGCTGACCAATCTGATGATGGGATTCCTCACCCGGCCGGATTTCATCGCCTACAATTTCGGGCACCGCAAGGGCCTGGCCCCCACCCTCTGCCGCCGGGTCTGGGGTTGCCAAATGGTGAGCTGGACCCTCCGCTCCCGGGCCGATTTCGACACCGCCGTTGCCGAGGGCAGCCTACCCATCTTTGAAAATTTTGAGCCTTGATCCCGCACCGAATAAGTCAAAACCTCCGGCTAAGCCGGAGGCTTGATTAAGCCCTAGAAGGGCATTTTACAGACATTTGCCCCTAAAGGGGCCCCGAAAGGTTTGCCGACCGCATAT
>SVLA01000133.1 GCA_015068175.1 Oscillospiraceae bacterium | reverse complement strand
TATGTGCATGCCCGGCGACAACGTCGTGATGAACGTTGAGCTGATCACCCCCATCGCTATCGAGAAGGGCCTGCGTTTCGCTATCCGTGAAGGCGGCCGTACCGTCGGTTCCGGTGTTGTCACCGAGATCTACGAGTAATCTCTTAGCCTGAAAATGTGATGGTTCCCCCGGCCAGCTTGGCCGGGGGAATTTTTATGAAAAAAGAAAACCTGCACAGATCCGTAACTGTGCAGGTTTCGGTTTTATTTTGCTCTGGCGTAAGCAATGAAGTCGTGTTCACAGTACCAGAAATCGTGGTTGGTGAACAACTCTTCCAGTTCCTCCAGCGCGTACTTCATAAACAGATAATCGTTCCGCTTTGCTTCGTTGGTGGGGTCCGCCTTGAGAATTTTGCTGAAATTGTTGATCCGATACGAAAACCGCTCGAAGAACAGCTCATCCCGCTCGTCGATATCCTTGTTGCAGGTATCCTTGATAAACGTTTCAAGTGTTACGTCCCGATAGCCGGCGGATACCAACTGATTGTATAGCTTTCTGCCGTTCTGCCGGTCCGAAAAACCTACCGTAGTGTTGCATTTGTCCACAATTTTCTGGACCAGGCCGTTGTCATTCATGGCCAGCACGCTGCCGTCGTCGGAGCCGCGCAGGATGATGTATCCGTCTTCGGCCAGGAAACGGCGTAGCTTTTTCAGAACAGTTACCGGTTTTTTCAGATGCAGCAGCAGGAGCGCGCCAAACATAATGTCGAATTTTTCGATACCAAGCTCATCCATGATACCGCGCAGATTATACTCCAGGAAACTGTCCTCCAGATCGACTTTCCGGAAGAAAAACTTATTGGGATCGCTGTTTTTGACTGCAAACTCCAAACATTTATCGCTGATATCGATGCCCAACACCTTCACGTTGTCCATATTGCCGAAGCGCATATTTCCAACGTAGTTGTAGGCGCAGCCCAGATCCAGGATCCACAGAGGTTCCCGGGGGATCCGGGCCATCAGCTTGTTCAGGACGGCCATGTCGCAATCGTGCGTATTCTTGGATTGGATCCGCAGCCGTTCGAACTCCCGGTCGGAATCGGAGGTGTAGAGGGATTGACGTACTTTCTGGGTGGTTACAGCTTGCTTTGCATGGAGCTTTTCGTTTACAGAGAAGCTTTTTGCCTCCTCCCGGCGGTTGTGGACTGCGGTAAGGGCGCTCTCAACAAAGGATGCAACGTCCGCCACACAGTGATTTTCGGTGCTGAAGGTTTGGAAATCCCGCAGGGAGCGGGGGGTAGCCTCGCGGCTGATGGCCCCCAGATACGGAACGATCTGACTATCCTTTTTCATCCCGCTGAGGATGTCCTGGTGGAAGCTTTCCCACTCATAGCGTACCCATTCGCTGTGCAGATAGGCATCTTCCGTGGCGATCACGACCAATACAGACGCTTTTTCCAGGGCCTCGTCAATGGCCCTTTTGTATACCGCCTGCCCCAGGGCGTGCAGGGAACTGTTGCTGAAGAAGGTCGGGATATTTCTGGCAGTCAATTCTTCGTACAGGGATTTGGCGAGCAGGGAATCTCTGGTAGGATTACCATAGAAATCGGTGTTTTTGAAGGAAATGAAAACATCCGCTTGCAGTTCGGTATGAAGCTCCATAAGTGTGTTCCTCCGTTGAGAATATAGGGAAATTATACCACAGGCATTTTGCTTTGACAAGTTTTTTCTCGAAATGGGTGCCGTCTTTGGGGAGAATCCGTCATGGATGATGCCGTGATTCGTTCTCCGCCATCAGGGGCCGTTTTTTACTTTGGGGGTAGCCATGGCGGGAAATCTGTGATATAATATTTGAAATTTCCCCAATGAGGTATGAATATGAAAAAGAAAAAACTTTTGCGCAACATTTTACTTGGCGTGCTGATCGCTATTTTGGCCGTCCTGCTGATCGTGCAGGTGGCTGTTACCGTTCGGTATTGGGATTTTTACAAGAACTCCAAGATCAATTTTATGGTCCCCGGCCTCTTTGACGATTTTGTGCCCCAGGGTTTTGAGTATATCGAGAACCTGGATGCCTACCTGGTGTCCGGCTACATGACCGATGGCTCTGCCTCCCGGGTCTATGTACGGGATGCCAAAGGCGACACCATCTACGGTACGCTGTATAATAAGGACGGCACCCCCTATACCGGCCACGCCGGCGGTATCTGTACCAACGGCCTGTATGCCTATTTCCCCGGTGACAATGGCATCGACGTGTTTTCTCTGTATGATATCGTCATGGGCTCCGCGAAGTGCATGGGCACCATCGAAATCGGCTACCGGGTGGATTTCTGCAGTTATGTCAATGACTATCTGCTGGTGGGCAATTTCCGGTACGAGGGCCACTATGCCACCCCGGAATATCAGCACATCACCACCCCTGCCGGCGATGAGAATACGGCCCTGATCACCGTCTATAAGGTCAGTGATAAAGCCGTATTTAACATTGAGCCGACCCCCGTGGCATCCTTCTCCATCCGGGAGAAGGTCCAGGGCGTCTGCGTCACGGATGACGATAAGATCATTCTGTCCACTTCCTGGGGAACCTCCGACTCCGTGCTGTACGTCTATGATCTGGATACCACCCGTTCCGGCCTGATCGCCACGGTCTCCGGCACCACGCCGCTGTATTACCTGGATTCTGCCAATTTGGTGAAGACCATCGTAGCGCCGCCCATGGCCGAGGAGCTGGTCTATCGGGACGGCCGGGTGCTGATCATGAACGAATCCTCCAGCAATAAATACATTTTCGGCCGCTTTATCCGCGGAAGCTGGGTCTATGGTTATGACCTCAGCGCCGAATAACGGGAAGAAGCAAAGATTTGGTAAATTTTCCGTCCATCCCTTTTTCCTGACCTATAGCTGTGATATAATGGATAAAAAGTTTGAAATGAGGGATAAAATTGAGGGAACTCTGGTCGAAGATCAAGGAAGCGCTGATCTCCGCGCTGCCCATCACCGCCATTGTCTATATCCTGGCCCTGACACCGCTTTTTGATTTTTCCGTCACGGAACTCATCACATTTTCCGTAGGCGCGGTGCTGCTGGTCCTGGGCATCGGCATGTTCAACCTGGGGGCAGACCTGGCCATGACACCTATGGGTACCCACGTGGGTGCCGGTCTGTCAAAACAGCGCAAACTGGGTCTGCTGCTGGCCGTTTGCTTTGTGCTGGGCCTTTTGATCACCGTGGCCGAACCGGACCTCCAGGTCCTGGCGGGCCAGGTCAGCGCCGTGATGAACGGTACGGTGCTGATCTATGCCGTGGGCATCGGTGTCGGCGCCTTCCTGATGGTAGCGATCCTGCGGATCGTGTTCAAAAGGAGTCTGTCCAATATTTTGATGCTCTTTTATATGCTCCTTTTCGCCGGTGCCCTCCTGCTGGTGGTCTCCGGAAACGGGAGCCTGCTGCCCCTGGCCTTTGATTCCGGCGGCGTGACCACCGGCCCCATTACCGTGCCATTCCTGATGGCCCTCTGCGTCGGTATTTCCCATGTTCTGGGCGATCGCCGCAGCAAGGAAAACAGCTTCGGCATGGTGGCGCTGTGCAGCGTCGGCCCCATTCTGGCCGTGCTGGTTCTGGGTATTTTCTCCCGGAACGACCTGAATTACCAGGTGCCGGATTACACCGTCAGCGGCGATATTGCCGGCGCCTACATCCATACCCTGGGGCATACGGCCAGGGAAGTGGCCATTGCCCTGGGCCTCATCGTGGTGTTCTTCGTGGTCTGCCAGTTTGCCTTCCTGAAATTGCCCTGGAAGCGCCTGCTGCGGATCGGCGTCGGCGTGGTCTTCACATATTGCGGCCTGGTGATCTTCCTTACCGGTGTCAATGTAGGTTTCATGCCCATCGGCTATAAACTGGGCCTTTCCCTGGCGCAGAGCGACCCGATTTTTCTGGTGATCTTTGGCCTGGTGGTGGGTGTGCTGGTGGTCATGGCCGAGCCGGCCATCCATGTGCTCAATTGCCAGGTGGAAGAGGTCACTGGCGGACTGGTCACCCGGAAAGCCATGCTGACGGGTCTGTGCATCGGCGTTGGATTGTCCATTGCGCTGTCCGTCATCCGCATTGTCTTCGATTTCTCCCTGGTTTATTACATTATCCCCGGTTATTTCATCTCCCTGGCCTTGTCGCTGTTCGTGCCGCCGGTCTATACCGCCATCGCCTTCGATTCCGGCGGCGTGGCCAGCGGTCCCATGACCTCCGGCTTCATCCTGCCTTTTGCCACCGGTATCTGCGTGGCCCTGCAGGGCGAAGCGGCGGTGATGCGGGATGCCTTTGGCGTGGTGGCCCTGGTGGCCATGACGCCCCTGATCACCATCCAGCTTTTGGGTTTCCGCTCCATCATGGACCGCCGTGTGAAAGAGCGCCGTGCCATGAAGCGGATCCTGGATGCCGATGATCAGCAGATCATCAACTTTATGTAAGGAGGTCTCGCCATGGGAAACACCGTCAACGATACCGCCATCAAAAAGCTGAAGCTCCTGATCACCGTGGTGGATAAGAGCAAAAGCGAGTTTTACCTGGATACCATCAGCCAGTTTGAGGTCAATTGCCAGATGGCCATGGCCGGCCTGGGCACCGCCACCTCCGACATTGTGGAGATGCTGGGCCTGAATCACCATAAAGCGGTGATCTTCAGCATCGTCCGTGAGGATCTCACCGAAGCCATCCTCCATTGCCTGGAGGATAAATTCGCCACCATCAAAAACGGCAAGGGCATCGCCTTTGCCATCCCGCTGAGCAGTGTCATCGGCGTCAATCTTTATCAGTTCCTGAGCAATAACCGACAGGGGAGGGAATAACATGACCACCAACAACCATGAAGTGATTTTTGCCATCGTCAACTCCGGCTTTGCCGAGGATGTGATGGATGTGGCCCGTGCCGAGGGTGTCCGGGGCGGCACGATCCTCAATGCCCGTGGCGTGGCCAATGAAGCGGCCGCCGCGTTTTTCGGCATCACCCTCCATTCCGAAAAGGAGATCCTGATGATGGTGGTGGAGCGGGACATCCGTGACCGGGTCCTGAACGCCATCTATAAGGAAATGGGCATGGCCAAAGCCGCCCAGGGCATCGCCTTCAGCCTGCCGGTCTCCGACGTGGCGGGCCTGGCCCAGCATCAGCAGATGCCGGCTCTGGATACGGACGAAGCAGAATAATTCACAGCAGGGGAGGGCCTTGACCAATGTCACTAAGTTAAGAAAGGCTGGGACTCGCAGAAATGCGGGCCCCAGTTTTTTGCAACAATTTTCAAAATTATACTTGACAAACAGGAT
>SVLA01000132.1 GCA_015068175.1 Oscillospiraceae bacterium | reverse complement strand
CCGTGCCCGAATTCCGCAATGCCTGCACCGATTTCGCCGAGGACTTCATCCAGAAGCAGATGGCCGGCTTCCAGCGGCTGGGCGTTGTGGGCGATTGGGCCCATCCTTACCGCACCATGGACAAGCATTTCGAGGCCCAGGAAGTGAAGGTCTTTGGCCGGATGTTCGACAAGGGCTACATCTACAAGGGCCTGAAGCCCGTGACCTGGTGTCCCTTCTGCGCCACCGCCGTGGCCGAGGCCGACATCGAGTATAAGGACGACCCCTGCACCTCTGTCTACGTCAAGTTCCCCATGAAGGACGATCTGGGCAAGCTGGAAGGCTTCGACAAGAGTAAGCTCTTCTTCGTGATCTGGACCACCACCATCTGGACCCTCCCCGGCAACATGGGCATCTGCCTGCACCCCCGGGACAAGTATGTGCTGGTGAAGGCGGACAACGGCGAGACCTACATCATGGCCGAGGCCCTGATGGAAAAGACCATGAAAATGGGCGGCTTCGAAAACTACGAAGTGCTGGCCACCTACCCCGGCAATTTCTTCGAGAACATGCTGGCCCAGCATCCCTTCCTGGACAAGACCAGCCGGCTGGTGAACGCCGAGTACGTCACCATGGACTCCGGTACCGGCTGTGTCCACACCGCCCCCGGCTTCGGTGCCGACGACTACCAGACCTGCATGCGCTATGGCATGGAGCTGGTGGTGCCCGTGGATGACTACGGCCGCCACACCGACTACGCCGGCAAGTATGCCGGCCTGAAGACCGAAGAAAGCAACCCCGTCATCAAGGCCGATATGGAAGCAAGCGGTATGCTGTTCGCTTCCGAGGAGATCGTCCACTCCTATCCCCATCACGACCGCTGCAAGAAGCCCGTCATCTTCCGGGCCACGCCCCAATGGTTCTGCTCCGTGGAGTCCTTCAAGGATCAGGCTGTGCAGGCCATCGAAAACGTTCAGTGGTTCCCCGCCTGGGGCGAGGACCGGATGGTCAGCATGATCCGGGAGCGGGCCGACTGGTGCATCAGCCGTCAGCGCCGCTGGGGCATGCCCATCCCCGTGTTCTACTGCGCCGATTGCGGCAAGCCCGTGTCCAACCCCGAATCCATCGCCAAGATCTCTGCCCTCTTTGATGAGCATGGCTCCAACGTGTGGTTTGAGCGGGCGGCCATGGACCTGGTGCCCGAAGGCTTCACCTGCCCCCATTGCGGCGGCAAAACCTTCGACAAGGAGACCGACACCCTGGACTGCTGGTTCGACTCCGGCTCCACCCACTATGCCAGCCTGATGCACCGGACACCCGAGCTGTGGCCCGCCGATGTATATCTGGAAGGCGCTGACCAGTATCGCGGTTGGTTCCAGGCTTCCCTGCTGACCTCCGTGGGCGCTCTGGACCGGGGCGCACCCTTCAAGCAGGTCCTGACCCACGGCTGGGTGGTGGACGGCCAGGGCCGCGCCATGCACAAGTCCCTGGGCAACGGCGTGGATCCCGCCGACCTCATTAAGGACTTCGGCGCCGACATCGTCCGTCTGTGGGCCGCTTCTTCCGACTACCATGCCGACGTCCGCTGCTCCAAGGAGATCTTCAAGCAGATCGCCCAGAACTATCTGAAGTTCCGCAACACCGCCCGGTACTGCCTGGGCAACCTGGCCGACTTCGATCCCAACAAGGATATGGTGGCCGCTGAAAACATGGAAGAGCTGGACAAGTGGGCCCTGACCAAGCTGGACAAGCTGATCAAGGCCGTTCGGAAGGCTTACGATGCTTACGAATTCCATGTGGTGACCCACATCATCAATGATTTCTGCGTGGTGGAGCTGTCCAGCTTCTATCTGGACATCCTGAAAGACCGTCTGTACTGCGAAGAGGCAGCCGGCAACCGCCGCCGCAGCGCCCAGACCGCGCTGTACCTCATCGTGGATGCCATGGCCAAGCTGTTTGCCCCCATCCTGGCCTTCACCTGCGACGAGATCTGGCAGGCCATGCCCCACCTGGCGTCCGATGACCAGCGAAATATCCTGCTCAACGATATGCCTGCCGGCATGGACGGCTATACCTTGGATGCCGAGACCATGAGCAAGTGGGACAACCACCTGATCCCCCTGCGCCAGGATGTCAACGGTGTTCTGGAGAAGGCCCGGGCCGAAAAGCGGATCGGCAAGGCCCTGGAGGCCCATGTGACATTGAGTCACAACGCCACCCTGGAAGCCGCCACCGCCGGCATGAATCTGGCGGAGCTGTTCATCGTTTCCGCCGTGGATTGGGCCGATCCCGAGGAGGGCGCCCTGACCGGCAGCGGCGTGAACTTCAGCGCCGTGACCGTCGGTGTCAGCGAAGCCAAGGGCGAAAAGTGCCCCCGCTGCTGGATGCATTCTACCAACGCCGGTGCCGACGGCCTGTGCCCCCGCTGCGCAGCCGTGGTGGTCAAGCTGGACGTGGAACTGTAATTGTATAAATCTCCCGGATGGCTTCGGCCATCCGGGATTTTTTTGGGGATTGCCAGGGGCGCCGGGGTTTGGTATAATGGCGAAAAAGGAGGCAGAAGCCATGAGTTTGGAATTGTTGAACGAAATGAACGGCCGGGCCTGCGGCTGTGGAAAAGAACACCGTTTCTCCGCGGAAGTAGCGGTGGGCCGGGGCGTTTTGGAACGGATCCCGGAATTTTTGGAGAAATTTGGGGCAAAAAAGGTCTATTTGCTGTCCGACGGCAACACCTGGGCCGCCGCCGGCGCCCGGGTATATGACATCGTCACCGCCGCCGGCGTCCGCTGCGTCAGCCATTGCTTTTCCGCTTCTCCGGAGCCGGATGAGCGGGCCGTGGGCAGCGCCATCATGCATTTTGAAGGGGATTGCGACCTGGTAATGTCCGTGGGCAGCGGCGTTATGAACGACATCGGCAAGATCGTGGCAGCCACGGCAAAGCGGCCCTACATCATCGTGGGCACTGCCCCTTCCATGGACGGCTACGCCTCCGCCACCTCCTCCATGACCCGGGACGGACTCAAAATTTCCCTGAATTCCAAGGGCGCGGATGTGATCATCGGCGACACCGAGATCCTCCGGGCCGCGCCGCTGCACATGATGAAGGCCGGTCTGGGGGACATGATCGCCAAGTATGTCAGCATCTGCGAATGGCGCATTGCCCATCTGGTCACCGGGGAGTATTACTGCCCCCAGATCGCGGCGCTGGTCCGGGACGCCGTGAAGCAATGCGTGGATCGGGCCGACGGTCTTCTGCGCCGGGAGGAAGAAGCCGTGCGGGCCGTGTTTGAGGGATTGGTCATCACCGGCGTGGCCATGAATTACGCCGGGTTGTCCCGGCCGGCCTCCGGCGTGGAGCATTACATCTCCCATTGCCTGGATATGCGAGCGGTGGAATTTGGAACCCCCATGGATCTGCACGGCATTCAATGCGCCATCGGCACCCGGATGGCCATCGGTCTGTACGAAAAGCTGAAGGCCGTGACCCCGGATCGGGAGAAGGCCCTGGCCCATGCTGCCGCTTTTGATTACGGCGCGTGGGCGGCGCAGCTTACCAGGTTCCTGGGACGGGGCGCGGAAAGCATGATCGCCCTGGAAGCCAGGGAGAAAAAGTACGATCCCCAGGGCCACAAGGCACGGCTGGAGATCATTTTGGCCCATTGGGATGAGATCCTGGCCATTATGGCGGAGGAATTGCCCACTTACGGAGAGATCACCCAACTGCTGGCATCCATTGATGCACCCAAGACTCTGGCTGACATTGGGATCGAGGAAACATTGGCCCCCATGCTGGTCCGCTGTACCAAGGACATCCGGGACAAGTATGTGCTGACCCGCCTGCTGTGGGACCTGGGCATTCTGGAGGAATTGTTGGCATGAAAAGAGCCGCCCACGGGCGGCTCTTTTTGATTATGAATTGCTTTTCAGCAATTTGCGGAAGAAGGCGAAGAAGGTGGCGGTGGTAACGGCGGCTGCAATGAAGTCCGACACCGGTTCAGCCAGGAACACCGCAAAGACTTTGTCCGCATCAGCAGTAAAGAACAGGGGCAGAATGAAGATCATGGGGATCAGCAGTATCACTTTCCGCAGCAGCGCCATAATCAGGCTGGTCTTGGCCTGGCCCAGAGCCATAAAGGTCTGCTGGCAACTGATCTGGAAACCCACGGAAAAGCCGCAGGCCAGGAAAATACGCATGGCCCAGGCGGTATAATCCACCAAAGCGCCGTTATTGGTAAAGATCCCGGCAAAAACCTGGGGCATCAGCATCAGCAGCAGCCAAAACACGGTGGTATAGCCCACACAAACACCAAACTGGCAGAAAAATGCTTCTTTCACACGGTCCAGCTTCCGGGCGCCGAAATTATAGCTGATCAGCGGCTGTCCACCCTGGCAAATGCCGGACAGGGGCATCGTGATGAGCTGATTGATGGAGGTCAGCACCGTCATGGCACCCACTGCCACATCCCCACCATACCGCTGCAGAGAATTGGTAAAGCTGACGGACAGCACACTTTCCGTGGAGATCATGACAAAGCTGGAAATACCGAGGCCCAGGCAGGGCAGGATCACCGACGGGATCAGCTTCATATTGGCCGGGCGCAGCTTTAGAATGGTCTTTTTGCCCGTAAGGAACAGCAAGATCCAAAGGGCACTGACCGCCTGGCTGATGACGGTGGCGATGGCCGCGCCCCTGACGCCCAGATCCAAAACGAAAATCAAAATGGGATCCAGGACAATATTGGTCACCGCGCCGATGACGGTGGTCAGCATAGACACGGAGGCAAAGCCCTGGGTGGTAATAAACACATTCAGGCCCATGGTGGTCAGCACGCAAATGCTGCCCAAAATATAGATGCGACCATAGTCCACGGCGTAAGGCAGGGTCACATCGGAGGCACCGAACCAGCGCAACAGGGTCGGGCAGGTGAAATAGAACACCGGCGTCAGTACCAGGGCGAAGATCAGCAGGACCGTGTAGCAATTGCCCAGGATCTTTTCCGCTCGTTCTTTATCCCCCTGGCCCATGGCAATGGCCGCCCGGGGAGCGCCGCCGGCACCGGCCAGCATGGCAAAGGCAGTGATCAGCATCAGTATCGGAGTGAAAAGGCCAACGCCGGTCAGCGCCGAACCACCAATTTCCGGAATATGACCAATGTAGATCCGGTCCACGATATTGTACAGCAGGTTGACCACCTGACCCACCAGAGCCGGCACCGCCATTTTCAGCATCAGTTTTTTGACACTTCCGGTGCCAAGGTCCATTTTATTTGACATAAAATGCGCTCCTTTTGCGATGATTGGTATTATTATAGCCCACTTC
>SVLA01000131.1 GCA_015068175.1 Oscillospiraceae bacterium | reverse complement strand
ATGCCTCGGCATCGCCGGCGAGCAGAAATGCGGCGAGCTCATGGGATACATTGGTGCCAAAGACACCCGCAAGGCCCTGGAACTGTTCAACCGACTCTATGCCGACGGCAAGGACCTGGGGGCCTTGCTGGATGAACTGGCCTGTCTGGCCCGGGATCTGCTGATCCTGAAGACGGCCCCTGATGCGGGCATTACCATGCTCTCCGGTGTGGCTACCGATGCCGAGGCGAAAAAACTGGTGGACGTATTCAGCAGCGGAGAACTGATCCGCATCATGGAAAAGCTGGAGCAGACCATGTTCGGATTTACCCGCAGCGCCAGCCGCCGGCTGGATGCGGAGCTGTGCATTATCAGTTTGTGCCAGCCGGAACTGGAACTGGATGCCCAAAGCCTCAACGCCCGGCTGTCCCGGGTGGAGGAGCAACTGAAAAACGGCGTGGTGGCCGCGCCTGCGGCGATGCCCGCAGCGCCGGAAGAGCCGGAAGAAGAACTGCCGCCTTTTCCCGGGGATGAGGATGCGCCGCCTGCGGAGGATGCGCCGGCACCCAAGCCTGCCCCCAATCCGGCCCCGGTGGATGAAGCACCCGTGGGATTCTGGGCGGACCTGGTCACGTCTTTGCGGACGGAACTGCGGCCGCCGGTGTCCGGATTTTTCACCACATCCCCCAATCCGTTGGTCAAGGGAAGCGTCAGCGGCAACCGGGTCATTCTGGTTTGCAGCAACAGCTTCACCCTGGAAATGATCAACAAACCGGAACTGCTGGCCCTGGTGGCCCGGAAGGCTTCGGCCATTTTGGGAAGAAATGTCACCGCCGTTGCGGTGGATCAATCGGCCCGGCCCGATTCTGATGGCCCCATGGAACAACTGATGAATTTTGGCAGAGCACATAGTGATATTGTAACCATTAAAGATTAAGGAGAACGAACATGGCAAAGAACAATTTTCGCGGTATGCCCGGCGGCATGAATCAGGCTGCAATGATGCGGCAGGCCCAGAAGATGCAGCAGGATATGCTCCGTATGCAGGAAGAGATGGAGAAGAAGACCTATTCTGCCACCTCCGGCGGCGGTATGGTCACCGCCACCGTCAATGGCAAGCACGAAGTGCTCAATATTGAGATCAAGCCTGAGGCTGTGGATCCTGACGATGTGGAAATGCTGCAGGATATGATCATTGCGGCTGTGAATGAGGCCATGCGGGCGGCGGATGCCGATGCCGCGGCCAATATGTCCCGGCTCACCGGCGGCATGAATCTGGGCGGTCTGTTTTGAGGAATAGAGCATGAATTACTTTCCCGCCGCTTTGCAGGAATTGGCCGATCAGTTTGCCCGTCTGCCGGGCATCGGCGGCAAAACCGCCCAGCGCCTGGCCTTTTATGTGCTGGGTCTGCCCCAGGAAGAGGCTCAGGAATTTGCCGATGCCATCCTGCGGGCCAAAAATACAGTCCATACCTGCCCGGTGTGTCAGAATCTGACGGATCGGGAGCTTTGTCCCATCTGTGATGATGATTTGCGGGACCGCAGTATCATCTGCGTGGTGGCAGAACCCAAGGATGTGATCGCCATGGAGCGCAGCCGGGAGTTCAACGGCACTTACCATGTGCTGCACGGCGTTATCAGCCCACTCAATCATGTGACCCAGGACGACATCCGGATCAAGGAATTGCTCCACCGGATCGCCGCCGGCGGCATTCGGGAGGTCATTATGGCCACCAATCCCGATACGGAAGGCGAGGCCACGGCCATGTACATTTCCCGGCTTCTGCGGCCCATGGAGGTCCGTTTGACCCGTTTGGCTTACGGTGTGCCCGTGGGCAGCCAGTTGGAATACGCCGACGAGGTGACCCTCTCCCGGGCCCTGGAAGGCAGACAAGAGATCTGAACAGGAAAACAGCAGTACGGCTGAGCCGTACTGCTGCTTGCGTTAATTGCAATAGTCAACAGAAACCTTCGTAATTCTGAAATTGTCATCATAGTAGACGACAATAATCTTGTGACTTTGGTCGGGCAAGTGTTCCGGGTTCAGATGGAAAACATCCTGGCTTCTTTCTTCATCGGTGGATAGCGGTTCGCCCCACTGGTCGATCAGCTCCTGCCGATTCCGTCCGATCAGCATTACCGTGATTTCTGTATCTGTCATGGATTCCAGAGCTGTGATTTCCGGAAGGGATTTGGTCGCACAAGCGGTGATACTACAGCATACTGCCAGAAACAAAAGAAATACGATTATTTTCTTCATAAGATACTCCTTGTAGATGTCTGTTGCGCACACCCTGGGTGGGGGGTCCGTATGTTGTGAATGTATTAGAGGGACACACATTGAACGCCCTTCAATCTTGACATGAGATTTCTATATTTTGCAACAAACCCTTTTTAAAAGGCAAAGGTTTTCTTGATGATTCGGGCGGCTTCGGCAGGGGAGATGTTTGCGTTTTCCAGACGCAGATAGTTCTGAAACTGCAATTCCCCAGGCAAACTTTCGCAGCGATGCTGCTCGTCATCCC
Source organism: Oscillospiraceae bacterium (assembly GCA_015068175.1). Next base: position 2,843 of record SVLA01000131.1, on the reverse strand, counting down.
GGATCAGCCGGGCGTTGGATGCGTCAATGTCCCGTTTGGATGCCTTGTGTTTCAGCCGGTTTTCGGTGGCGTTGCGCTCCAGGCGCACTTCCTGAGGCGCCACCAGCTCTACATGGTATACTTCTTCTTCCGGAAGGCCGAAAATCTCCTTCACATGGGCAACATAGTCCCAATCTGATTGCATATCAAAGGCCCACATATAGGTGAAGATCAAACCGTAATTGTCCGTTTTTGCGAATTCCTCAAAAAACACTTCCCGCAGCCGCAGGATGGTCGGTGCGTGAAAGGTTCCGAACACATTCAGAACGGGCTCGATGGTCATATGGTTATGGAACAGCCGGAAGGGCGTGATCTTGCACAATTCCTGGCCGACGGTCATCTTTCCGACAGCGGAATTGCCGAACAGTAATAGCAGTTTCATACTTTCTGGTAGGTCTTGTCCAGGAAACGCTGAGGATTTACCAGGGCCCGCTTGTGGGTGGCTTCGCCGATCTTGCCGGCCTCGTCAAAGGCTTCGATGGTAAAGCTGATGATCTTTCCTTCCACGGCGGTGACGGTGGCCTCCGCCCGGACTTCCAGACCCACGGGGGTGGCGCTCAGATGCTTCAGGTTCAGCTCGATGCCCACGGTGGTCTCTTCTTCGGTCAGACCTTTGGCAATAGCTTCGCAGGCGGCGCCTTCCATCAGGGCAGCCATGCAGGGGGTGGCGTAGACCAGCAGGGAACCGGAGCCTACTTCGGCGGCGGTATCGGCCCGTTCTACAAGGCTGAAAGCCTCGCCTTTCATGCCAATTTCAATGATCATATCGGATCACTCCTTTCTAATGCCAATATACCCCGGATTTTGCCCGGTGTCAACAAAATTTCAGTTGCTATTTTTGGTTAAAGGATTATAATATAGATATCAAATTACCGAAGAGGTGTGCATTATGAAGGTTAACGACAAGCTGAATATGACTATGCTGATGGATTTTTACGAACTGACTATGGCCAACGGCTACTTCAAGAAGGGCTACAAGGACCGGATCACCTATTTTGACCTGTTCTATCGGCGCTGTCCCGACGGCGGCGGCTTTGCCATTGCGGCGGGCCTGGAGCAGATCGTGGAATACATCCAGGAACTCCACTTCAGTCCGGAGGATATTGAATATCTCCGTAACCGTGGCATCTTCACCGAGGATTTCCTGGACTATCTGAAGGATTTCCACTTTACCGGCGATATTTGGGCGGTCCCCGAAGGAACCCCCATTTTCCCCAAGGAGCCCATTATTACGGTCCGGGCCCCGGCCATTGAGGCGCAGTTGATCGAAACTTACCTCCTGCTGTGCATCAATCATCAGAGCCTCATCGCCACCAAGGCCAACCGCATCGTTCGGGCGGCAGAGGGGCGGACCGTTCTGGAGTTTGGTTCCCGCCGGGCCCAGGGCCCCGATGCGGCCATGCTGGGCGCCCGCGCCTCCTACATTGGCGGCTGCCACGGCACGGCCTGCGTCATCGCGGACCAGATCTTCGGCGTTCGCGCCGGCGGCACCATGGCTCATGCCTGGGTGCAGATGTTTGACACCGAGTATGACGCATTCAAGGCTTACTGTGAAATGTATCCCGACAATCCCACCTTGCTGGTGGATACCTACGACACGCTGAAGTCCGGTGTGCCCAATGCCATCCGGGCCTTCAATGAGGTGCTGAAGCCTCTGGGCCTGACCAAGTGCGGCATTCGCCTGGACTCCGGTGACATGGCCTACCTGACCCAAAAGGCCCGGAAAATGCTGGACGAGGCCGGCTGGACCGATTGTAAGATCTCCGTATCCAACTCTTTGGATGAGCATATCATCCGGGACGTACTGCGACAGGGCGCGCAGATCGATCTGTTCGGCGTGGGCGAGCGGCTGATCACCGCCCGGAGCGAACCGGTCTTCGGCGGCGTGTATAAGCTGGTGGCCGTGGAGGACCAGGAAGGGGAGGTCAAACCCAAGATCAAGATCTCCGAGAATGTGGGCAAGATCACTACGCCCCACTATAAGAAGCTGTACCGCTTCTTCGGCAACGACACCGGCAAGGCCATCGCCGACTATATGTGCGTCTATGATGAGACCGTAGACGACAGCCGGGATATGGAGATCTTTGATCCCGATGCCACCTGGAAGACCAAGACGGTGTACAATTTCACCGCCAAGGAACTGCAGGTGCCCATCTTCAAATACGGTGAACTGGTTTACGAACTGCCCACCCTGGAGCAGATCCGCACCTACTGTATGGAGCAGGTGGATACGCTGTGGGACGAAGTGAAGCGTTTTGACAATCCCCACACCTACTATGTGGATCTGAGCCAGAAGCTCTGGGACATCAAGTACGACCTGCTGAAACACAATGGCAAGTAAGAAAAGTGCGGCGGGCAGTATGGCCCTGGGCGGCATTTTCGCCGCATTGGCCGTGGTGGTCATGTGCATGGGTGGCCTGATCCCGGTGGCGACCTTTGTTTGCCCCATGGTGTGCATGCTGTTGCTTGTGTTGGTGCTGGCCCGGTGCGGCCGCCGGGTGGCCTGGGCCTGGTACGGGGCTGTGGCCATCCTCAGCCTGCTGATGGGCCCGGATAAGGAAGCGGCGGCGGTGTTTCTGTTCCTGGGATATTATCCGATTTTGAAGCCCAAAATGGATAAACTGCCCTTGAAATGGCTGTGGAAACTGCTGTTTTTCAATGTGGTGATCCTGGCCATGTACTGGCTGCTGCTCCATGTATTCGGCATGGCGGAGCTGATCAAGGAATTTGAGGAAATGGGGACCATCATGACGTTGGTGACCTTGCTCATGGGCAACGTGACCTTTTTGATGCTGGACCGGCTC
>SVLA01000130.1 GCA_015068175.1 Oscillospiraceae bacterium | reverse complement strand
CCCGGCTGATCAAGCGGCTGTGCAGCCTTTTGAAGGAGGGCGGCAGATTGACCATTGCCCACGGTGCCAGCCGGGAAGCCATTGACGGACACCATCACGGTGCAGCCAGCAAGGTGTCCAACGGTCTGATGAGCGCCGACAGCCTGAAAAAGCTGTTTGACCCGCTGTTTGCGGTGGAGGTCATGATCTCGAATAGCCGGATGTATCAGGTTTCCGGCTTCAAAAAGGACCCCCTTACCCACGATCACGGGGGCTTTGCCCATTCCCACGCCCACGGCGCTGACCATGCCACCCTCCATGACCACGATCATGTCGGCATCCTGGACGGAGGAGATCCGCTGGGCGATGATCAGCTTGGTGGTGCCGGGGATCTCTTCCCGGAAGGCCCGGCGGATGGAGGCATCGGTCTTGGTATCCACGGCGGAGGTGGAGTCGTCCAAAATCAGGATCCTGGGTTTCTTCAGCAGGGCCCGGGCGATGCAAAGGCGCTGCTTCTGGCCGCCGGAGACATTGGTGCCGCCCTGCTCGATGTGGGTATCGTAGCCGTCGGGGAAGCCGGTGATAAAGTCATGGGCGCAGGCCAGGCGGCAGGCGTGGATCAGTTCCTCGTCGGTGGCTTCGGGGTTGCCCCAGCGGAGATTTTCCTTGATGGTGCCGGAGAACAGCTCGTTTTTCTGCAGGACCATGGCCACGTTGTCACGGAGGACGGTCAGATCATAGTCCCGGACATCGATGCCGCCCACCCGGAGGGTGCCTTCGGTGACATCGTAGAGCCGGGGGATCAACTGGACCAGGGTGGATTTACTGGAGCCGGTACCGCCGATGATGCCCACGGTGGCGCCGGCGGGGATGTGCAGATCCACTTCCTTCAGGGCCCGGTGCCGGGCAGTAGCGGAATAGCGGAAGGAGACGTTCTCAAAGTCGATGGAGCCGTCGGGGACTTCGGTGACGGCGTTGGCGGGGGAGACCAGGTTCGGTTCCTCGGACAGGATCTCGGCGCAGCGGCGCAGGGGGGTGCGGCTCATGGTCATCATGACGAAGACCATGGAAAGCATCATCAGGCCGCCCAGGATCTGGGTGGTGTAGGTGAACATGGAGCTGAGGCCGCCGGTGGTGAGACCGAAGAGGGGATTGTTGCCAGAGGCAACCACCATCTGGGAGCCGATCCAGGAAATGGCCAGGATGCAGATGTAGACACAGCTCATCATAATGGGGCTGTTCAGGGCCAGGATCTTTTCGGCACGGGAGAAATTCCGCTCCAGATCGGCGGAAATGTCGGTGAATTTCTCGATCTCCTTATCCTGACGGACGAAGCTCTTGACTACCCGGATGCCGTGGATATTCTCCTGGACGATGCGGTTCATGACGTCCAGCATCTTGAAGCCGCGGTCGAAGATCTTGAAGACCACGGGGGTCAGCAGGATCAGGGCCAGAGCCAGCACCGGCAGGACGTACAGATAAATGCGGCACAGCTCCGGGCTGATCTGCCAGGCGGAAATGGTGGCCAGGATCAGCATCATGGGGCAGCGGATGGCCATGCGGATCATCATCTGGAAGGTCATCTGCAGGTTGGCCACATCGGAGGTCAGGCGGGTGACGATGGAGGCGGAGGAGAATTTGTCGATGTTGCTGAAGCTGAACTGCTGGACACGGTAGAACATATCGTGGCGCAGGTTCTTGGCGAAGCCGGTGCCGGCCCGGGAGGCGAAAATGGCGGAAGCCACGCCAAAGGCCAGGCTCAGCAGGGCCAGCAGAACCAAATGGATGGATTTTTGGATGATGACATCCATGTTTTGCAGGGCGACGCCGTAGTCATACAGTTCCTTCATCACCAACGGGATGGTGACTTCCATGGCCACTTCGCCGATCATGCACAGCGGGCTCAAAATGGCGGCCCACTTGTATTCCCGGATGCACCGGGCGAGTCTGAGTATCATGGGGTATGTTCCTCCTTGGATTTGCGTTTGCAGCAGCCGGCGCCGATATTCTGGGCAGCGCGGCTTAAAAATGCGGTGAATTGGGCGATCTCTTCATCAGTGAAATCCCGGACCACCAGACGGTCGGTGCGGTCCAGGGCTTCCCGCATGACGTGGAGTACGTCCCGGCCTTTGGGCAGGAGGACGATGCGCTTGATGCGGCGGTCCCGGTCATCGGGGCGGAATTCAATGAAGTTTTTCTTCTCCAGGCGGTCCAAAAGACCGGAAACGGTGGGGTGGCTCAGCCGGAATGCTTCTTCAATGTCCCGGGCGCAGGGGGGTTCCGGCCGGAAGGCCAGGTAGACCAGGAGCTGTCCCTGGGCGCCGGTGAGGTCATGGGCCTCCAGAGCGTTGGTCATGGTCTGGTCGGCGGCGCTGTGGAGAATGCGGAAATAGTGACAAAAATGGGTGTGCAGATGGATCACCTCCGGAAATGTAGCTTGCTACGCAACATACTACCACAGCAAGGGGGAATATGCAAGAGGAAAATGGGGATTTTGAGATGAAAATACCGGGGTGATCCGAAAGGGGCATTGCCCCATGGCGGCAAGAGGGAAGGAAAACGGAAAACCGACAGGGGGAACCTGTCGGTTTCGGTATATTCAGCGGATCTTTTGGCCGTTGAGGACGGCTTCGGTCAGACGGTCGCCGTCGTAGCGGAGGGTCAGCAGGAAGAAGGGGGCATCCTGCCAGAGCAGGTCCAGGAAGATCCGGTCCCCTTCCCATTTGGGGAGCCGGTCCAGAAAATCCCGGCTGACCCATTGCAGATCCCCTTCGCTGCAATCGCCGATCTCGCCCTCAAAGCCGTCGGCGGTGAACAGATACATATATTCCCCTTCCCAGGGGGCATTGGGCAGGAAAGTGACGATGCCCCGGCACCGCCAGGAGGTGAGCTTCAGGCCTGTTTCCTCCCAGGCTTCCCGCAGAAGACACTCGTCGGGGGTTTCGTTTGCTTCAAATTTGCCGCCGATGCCGATCCATTTGTCACGGTTGACGTCATTTTTCTTTTTGACCCGGTGGAGCATCAGAACATCGTTGCCCCGCAGGACGTAACAGAGTGTGGAATTATACATAATCGCTCCTATTTCATCAGCCGGACGGCGTGATGGAGGTTACTGATGCAGACCTCCCGGTGGCCCGGTTCCATCTCGCCGTCCAGGGTCCAGGGCATATTTTGGTCGGCCTGGACGGTGACTTCCCGGGCGCTGAAGAAGGTGATCATGGAGCAGTTGTACTTCTGGGCCTGGACGGCCTGGATGCACTCGGTGATCTCCATGAGGGTTTGGGGCATCCGGACCAGCAGGATCTCAAATTTGCCGTCCCGCATATCCACCTGGTTGGGGTCCAGGGTCAAAATACCGCCCACGGAGGTGGAATTGCTGATGGCGCCGAAGAGGAAATCTCCTTCGATGACCCGGCCGTCGGCCTCCAGGCGGATATGTTCCTTGCGGATCTGGGACAGCTCCTGGATGCCGCTGAGGACGTAGGCTGTATGGCCCAGGGCGTTTTTCACGCTTTGGGGCGTGGCGTAAGAGGACTTGGTGAAGGCGCCGAAGGAGGCCACATAGGCAAAATGGCGCTGGTCGAAGCGGCCGATGTCATAGGCCGTGGGGGTGCCGGACACGATGCGCCGGGCGGCTTCCGGAATATTCGTGGGCAGACGGAGGCTGGAGGCGAAATCGTTGGTGGAGCCGCAGGGGATATAGCCCATGGGCACGTCAACCCCGCTGCGGAGCAGGCCGTTGACGGTTTCGTTGAAAGTGCCGTCGCCGCCGGCGCAGACGATCAGGTCCATTTCCGGGGCCCGCTGGGACACCACGTCAATGGCTTCGCCGGAACTGGCGGTGATGTGCAGTTCCACACGGTAGCCGGCTTGATTGAATATGTGCGCCACGTCGGCCAGGTATGTGCGGATCCGCCGCTGGCCGGCGTTGGGATTGACGATCAAAAGCATTTTTTTCAAAGGAACACCTCATTTCCCTCCTATTATAGCACCCCGGCAGGATTTCACAAGGGAAAGGCGTCGGATTTTGCGAAAATTAACATAACATTAACAATTGGGATTTTGGGCGTCTTCCCGGTACAGCAGACGCAGGGCGTTGAGAACGCAGAGCATGGCCACGCCGGAATCGGCAAAGACGGCGGCCCACATGGAGGCGTGGCCCGCCAGGCCCAGGATCATCACCAGCAGTTTCACCGCCAGGGCGAAGATCACGTTCTGCCAGGCGATGCGGCGGGTCCGGGCGGCGATGGCGATGGAATCGGGAATGGCGGAAACCTGGGTGTTCAGGTAGACCACGTCGGCGGCTTCGATGGCCGCGTCGGCGCCGGAACCCATGGCCGCGCCCACATCGGCGCCGGCCAGCACCGGGGCATCGTTGAGACCGTCTCCCACGAAGAGGGTGGGGCCCATTTTCCGGCGGAGGATCCGCAGTTGTTCCAGCTTTTCGTCGGGCAGCAGCCGGGCCCATACCCGGCGGATACCCACCTGCTCCGCGATCCGCTTGGCAGTCTGGGGATTGTCGCCGGTGAGCATGGCGGTGGTGATCTGCCGGCTGTGGAGCCGGGCCACCGCCGGGGCGGCATCGGTCTTGATGGTGTCGGCAATGTCAATATAGCCGGCAAAGCGGCCCTCCATGGCCACCAGGACCCGGGTGCCGGGGGCGACGGGCAGGGGCGGCACGGCGATGCCGTGCTCTTCCAGGAGCTGTTCATTGCCGCAGAGGATGGCCTGGCCGCAGACCGTGGCCCGGATGCCCCGGCCGGAAAGTTCTTCCAGTTCTTCGGGGTTATAGAGGGAAATGCCCTGCTTTTGGGCGTAGACACGGATACTGGCGGCTACGGGGTGGGTGGAATACTGCTCGGCGCTGGCGCAGAGAGTCAGCATTTCGCTGCCGCCCATGACTTCTTTCACGGTGAAATCGCCTTTGGTCAGGGTGCCGGTCTTATCCATGACCACGGCTTTGACCGTGGCCAGGGCCTCAATGGCCGCGCCGCCCTTGAAGAGGATGCCCTTGCGGCTGCCGGCGCCGATGCCGGAGAAAAAGGCCAGAGGCACCGAGAGGACCAGGGCGCAGGGACAGCTCATGACCAAAAAGGACAGGGCGGTGTAGACCCAGTAATTCCACTGACCGGTGACGATGGAGGGGATGATGGCCACGGCGGCGGCCAGGGCCACCACGATGGGGGTATAGATCCGGGCGAAACGGGTGATGAACCGCTCAAACCGGGGTTTGGAGGCGGCGGCATTTTCCACGCTGCGGAGGATCCGGGTCACCATGGACTCCCCCAGGGGTTTGTCGGCCCGGAGGATCAGTTGGCCGGAAATGTTGACACAGCCGGAGGTGACGGCATCGCCGGGAGCCACCCGGCGGGGGACC
>SVLA01000129.1 GCA_015068175.1 Oscillospiraceae bacterium | reverse complement strand
CGGATGAGGGGATACAATCAGGAAAAGAGCCCCCTCATCAGTCAAAAATCGGTTTCGAGGTGCCGATTTTTGACAGCTTCTCCCCAGGGAGAAGCTCTTGGGCGGCTCCGCCGCCGAAGTGTGCGCTAAACCCCAATTTACGGTAATCATACCCCATCTGGGGCAGAAAAGCAAGGCGAAAATGGTCCGTTCACAAATTGGGGTGAAACTCTTAAAAAAATGTTCATGCAAATTCGAAAAAATAGGTTATAATGGTACAAACAGAAATATTATGGAGGTTTTGAACATGGCTGTTTCCGTATTGATCGTTGAAGATGACGTGAATATCGCCGGGCTGCTGCTGATGTATCTGGAAAAGGAAGGCTACGCCGTCACCGTCGCCCACGACGGCGGCCAGGGTCTTGAGAAATTCCGGACCATCCAGCCGGATCTGGTGCTGCTGGACGTGATGATGCCGGTGATGGACGGCTGGGCCGTCTGCCGGGCCATCCGTTCCGAGAGCCAGACCCCCATCATCATGCTCACCGCCAAGGGCGAGACCGACGACAAGGTCCAGGGCCTGAAGAGCGGCGCCGACGACTATATCACCAAACCTTTTGAAATGAAAGAAGTGCTGGCCCGGATCGAAGCGGTGCTGCGCCGCAGCGGCAGCGCCGGCAATGCCCCCAAGAGCCGCCGGCTGGTTTTTGACAAGCTGGTCATCGATATGGATGCCTTTGAACTGACGGTGGACGGCCGGAAGGTGGACACGCCCCCCAAGGAAATGGAGCTGCTGTTCTACCTGGCGTCCTCCCCCAACCGGGTCTATACCCGGAACCAGCTTCTGGACGAAGTGTGGGGATTCGACTATTTCGGCGACAGCCGTACCGTGGACGTCCATGTGAAGCGGCTCCGCGAAAAGCTGGAAGGGGTCTCCGAGCAATGGAACCTGCGGACCGTCTGGGGCGTGGGCTATAAATTTGAGGTGATCGGCTGATGAAAACAGCCTTCAGCCGTACGTTCACCGCCATCGCCCTCTTTCTGCTGGCGGCATTGCTGCTGATCGGCGTTGCGTTTCGGCTCCTGGCCCGGGATTTTCTGCAGAAGCAGGCCATTGCGGAACTGCGGTCCGACGCTTCGGTGGTATCCCAGCTTGCCCAGGCGGCCTACGACGGCAGCCATTTGAACAATCACGATTTCATCGTTTCCCTCAGCGTGACCAAATTGGTCTCCGGCAATGACACGGTGATCTTCGACGAATGGGGCCGGCTGGCCATGTGCGCCGATTCTCCCTTCGGCTGCAGCCATCAAGGTCTGTCCCTGGGGGACGATTTCCTGAAAACCATCCGTGAGGAAGGCACCACCGAAGACACCTGCGTCCTGACGGGGCTGTACCCGGAGGTGCGGTTCATGGTGGCCATGCCCATCCAGGCCCCCGGCTCCGGCCGGTTCATCGGCGCGGTGGTGGTTTCCCACCCCGTGGCCGGCACCATGGCCATCCTGGACCGGATCACGGAGATCTTTCTGTTCGTCACGGTGCTGGTGGCATTGCTGTCGGTGACCATGATGACGCTGTTCGCCCGCCGGCAGAGCGCCCCCCTGAAGGAACTGGCCAGCGCCGCCCGGGCCTTCGGCCACGGCGATCTCACCGCCCGGGTCAAGGTGGATGACGGCTCCCCCATGGAGGTGCAGGAGCTGGCCCTGGCTTTCAACAACATGGCCTCCTCCCTGCAAAAGAGCGAATACCAGCGGCAGGAATTCGTGGCCAACGTGTCCCACGAGCTGAAGACCCCCATGACCACCATCGCCGGCTATGTGGACGGCATTCTGGACGGCACCATCCCCCCGGAGAAGCAGAACAATTATCTGCAGATCGTTTCCGACGAGACCAAGCGGCTGAACCGGCTGGTGCGGAGCATGCTGGACATCTCCCGGCTCCATGACCAGGGGGGCATCCCGGAGGAGCAGAAGATCCACTTTGACCTGTGCGAATGCGCCGGTCAGGTGCTGATCACCTTTGAGCAGAAGATCCTGGCAAAAAAACTGGATGTGCAGGTGGAATTTCCGCCCCATCCGGTGTATACCATCGCCCATCGGGACCACATCACCCAGGTGATCTACAATCTGGTGGACAACGGCGTGAAATTCTGCCCCGAAGGGGGCGTGCTGGCGCTGAAGATCCTGGAGGGCGGCGGAAAGGTGTATGTGTCGGTGGCCAACGACGGCCCCACCATTCCCCCGGAGGAACTGCCCCTGGTGTTCGACCGGTTCCACAAGACCGACAAATCTCGGACCCGGAACCGGGACGGCTGGGGCCTGGGCCTTTATATCGTCAAGACCATCGTATGCGCCCACGGGGAGGATATTTCCGTGGCCAGCCGGGACGGCCGGACCACCTTTACCTTCACCATGCCCCGGGTCCATTGACAATATCTTCGGTAGGGCGGTTTGCTGATCTGCCAAACCGCACCTTCGTAGGGCGAGGTTATGACCTCGCCGTTCAGGTGGGGCAATTGAGTTGGCGGTTATTTCACCTTGTTCCAATAACAGACCGCCCGGTTGTCCAGGGTTAACGGAAAGGCCATAGCCTTTCCCTACAGAGGACGGAGATGGTGTTGGCGGGCGATTCGTGAATCGCCCCTACACGGGCTGGGGGATGGTGTGGTCACCTTTTGCGGCAGGCCTTACGGGGAGAAACCAGCTTGTCATCCCGACCAAGCGGAGCGCGTGGAGGGATCTTCGCAGGGAATGTCTGCACAGCAAGTGGTAAATGCGTAGATCCCTCGACTCCCGTTGGTCGCTCGGGATGACAGAAACAGGGGTGGTGTTGGCGGGCGATTCGTGAATCGCCCCTACGAGGCAATCGAACATCGGATGCCGTAACCGGAGGCATTCGGCAACAGATATTCATTATTTTTCGGAGTTTTTATGAGTAATCAATTTGACGAGCAAGCTGTAGAATCCTGGGATCCGGATCATTACGAGACCGGCTCCACCAATCCGCCCAAAAGCAACGGCGGCCTGGTGGCGGTATTGCTGGTGGCGGTGATCCTGCTGGGGGGCCTTTGCAGCGCCCTGGGCATCATCAACATCCAGCTCCTGCGGCAGCTGGCCCAGATGCAGGCCCCGGAGGAGACCCTGAGCATCCTGGACGACCCCAGAGACACGGTCCCCGACGCTACGGTCCCCATCCAGGATGCCTACCAATGCAGCGGCATCCTCTGCCTGGAGCTGGAGGGCCAGACCGTTTCCGATTTTGACCGGCGGTTTTACGATATGCCCGCCGGGGTCCTGGTGCTGGACGTCACCGAGGGGGGCATCGCCCAGACCGGCGGCATCCGCACCGGCGACGTGATCACCGCCGTGGACGGCGCCGCCATCACCGACAGCGCGGAGCTTCAGGACCGGATGGCTCTGGCCCGGCCGGGCCAGAGCCTCAGCGTAGAGATCTATCGGCCCGGGACCAAGGAAAAACTGAACCTGACCGTTGCATTATCGGAGGAATAACATGGAACCTTTTCGTCACGCATACACCGTTGAGGACAACGAGGTGGATTGCTTCGGGGATCTGACCCTGTCCATGATCCTCTTTTATGCCCAGGATATTGCGGGCCGTCATTGCGTGGATCTGAAGCTGGACTACGATACCATGGCCGCCCGGCGGCTGTTTTGGGCGGTGATCCGCCATCGGGTCCAGGTGACCCGGCTGCCCCGCCGGGGGGAAGAGATCACGGTGGAGACCTGGCCCATGCCCACCACCCGGGTGGCTTATCCCCGGGCCACGGTGGCCTGGGATGCCCGGGGCCGGGAGCTGTTCCGGATCATCAGTCTGTGGGTCATTATGGACCTGGACACCCGGGCCATGATCCTGCCGGGGAAATCCGGCGTGGAGGTGGAGGGGATCCTGCTGGGCAGCGAGCTGGCCGTCCCCGGATCTTTGGTACCCAAGGCCCTGGAAAACCGGCAGGAACGGACCGTGCGCTATTCCGACCTGGACCGGAACGGCCACATGAACAACTGCCGTTATCTGCAATGGGCCATGGACCTGCTGCCCAGCGCGTTCCACGGCACCCACCGGGTGAAAGAGCTGACCGTTTGCTACCTGTCCGAGGCCCGGGAGGGGGACAAAATGACCCTTTCCTGGCAGCAGAATGAGGACGGCGCCATCCGCATCGAGGCGGAGCGGACGGAGGATCCGTCCGCCGGCCACAGCCGGGTGTTTGCGGTCCGGATGCAGTATTGAAAGCGTTATGTGAACCGTTTTTTTAACAAAAAATTACACAGTATTCTGTGGATAGTTTTCCCCACTCCCTGCAAAACCCCGGTTTTGCAGGGGGTTTTTCCATGTTTGCCCGGGAATGCCTGTGGAAAAACCTGTGGATAATGTTAATAACTTTTGTGGATGGGGAGTTACCATAATGATTTCGGCATGTATTTATGTCAACCGCAGAACCGCCTGACACAAAATACCGAAAGCTTGTCACCCCTCCATCGTAGGGCGGGGGTTTACTCCCGCCGCGCGGCCGCAAGGTCGCCAAGGCGCCCCTCCAAGGGGCGGCTTTGGTGCGGGGCGGAATAGCTAAAATTCGGTTCAGAAATGTTTGAAAAGGGTTTACATTTCCAAAATTATATGTTAAGATGTATTTGGTGAAGATTGGGATTTAACATTTCCGTCTTCTTTGACATTGTATTTCTATTTATTGGAGGTTACATACAAAATGGCACAGAAAGTTCAGTTTGTAGAGACTGTTCTGCGTGACGCAAACCAGTCTCTGATTGCCACCCGCCTGCCTTTCGAAAAGTTCGAGCCCATGCTCAAGACCCTGGATCAGGCCGGCTACTACGCCATCGAGTGCTGGGGCGGCGCCACCTTCGACGTTTGCCTGCGCTACCTGCACGAAGATCCCTGGGAGCGTCTGCGGAAGATCCGCGCCGCCGCCCCCAACACCAAGCTGCAGATGCTGCTGCGCGGTCAGAACGTGCTGGGTTATGCCCACTATCCCGATGATTTCGTGAAGCTCTTCGTCCGGAAGGCTGTGGAGAACGGCATTGACGTGATCCGCATCTTCGACGCCCTGAACGACGTCAAGAACCTGAAGGTGGCTATGGAAGCTACCGTCAACGCCGGTGCCATCGCTTCCGGCACCATCTCCTACACCACTTCCCCCGTCCACACCCACGCCAACTACGTGAAGATGGTCAAGGAACTGAAGGAAATGGGCGCTTCCACCATCTGCATCAAGGACATGGCCGGTATCATGGGTCCCCAGGAGGCTTACGACCTGGTCTCCGCCATCAAGGACGCCGTGGATCTGCCCATCGACCTGCACACCCACTCCACCACCGGTCTGGCATTCATGACCTACCTGAAGGCTGTGGAAGCAGGCGT
>SVLA01000128.1 GCA_015068175.1 Oscillospiraceae bacterium | reverse complement strand
ACAATGGCGTGGATCCGCTTCACAAAGGGGCAGGTGGCATCCACGATCTGTACGCCCCGCTCCTGAAGCTGCTCCATCACCGCTTTGGTCACGCCGTGGGAACGGATGATCACCGTGGTCCCCGGCTGCGCCTGGTCCGGTGCGTCAATGACCTCCACCCCCAACTTCCGAAACCGCTGAACTACATGGCGGTTGTGGATGATGGGGCCCAGGGTCACCACATGCCTGCCCTCGGCAGCGCACCGCTCCACAGTCTCCACCGCCCGGCTGACGCCAAAACAGAAGCCGGCATTTTTCGCTACCGTGACACTCATACGGGGATCTTCTTTCGCACGATGTCCATAATGGCCGCCACCACTTCGTCAATGTTCATCTCGGAAGTGTCCACCTTCACGGAATCCCGGGCCATCTTCAGCGGCGCGATCTCCCGATGGGTGTCCTGGTAATCCCGCTCCTGAATGGCCTTCAGGATCTGCTGATAGTTGGCCTTCTCGCCCTTGGCCAGCAGTTCCTCGGTGCGGCGCTTGGCCCGCACTTCGGCGGAAGCGGTGAGGAAGATCTTAACATTGGCCTTGGGCAGCACCACGGTGCCGATGTCCCGGCCGTCCATGACCACATTGTACTGTTTGGCCACATCCCGCTGCATATCCAGCAGCATCTCCCGGACACAGGGATGCTTGGACACATCGGACGCCATTTTGGAGATCTCCGGGGTGCGGATGTCGTCGGTGACATCCATGCCGTTCATGATCATGTGCTGCTTGCCGTCCTCATCGTATTCGATGGCCACGGTCAGTTCATCGATGTAGCGGTTGACGCCGTCCACATCCCGGGGGCTGACCCCCCACAGATCCATAAAATAGGCCACAGTGCGATAGATCGCCCCGGTATCTACATATTGATAACCCAGTTCATTGGCCAGCCGCCGTGCAATGGTGGATTTTCCCGCCCCCGCCGGCCCATCAATGGCAATAGAGTATGTTTTAGGCATTTTTCTTCCTCATTTCCTATTTTTATAATCAACAGCGATAAAAGATCGCATTACAGCAGCTTCCTGCTCCTTATTTCCTCAGCTTTGCCAACGCGGCGGCCTCCCGGGCCAGCACTTCCTGGGGCGTCAGTCCCAGCTTTCGCCCGGTATCCTCCGGGGACAGGGGCGCCGCGCCGTCCAAACCGTAGCGCAGGCTGATCAGTTCCGCATCCGCCGGCTCCAAAACGCTCAGCAGTTCGCTGATCCGCTGGCGCATCTGGAAATAGGCCGTGTCCTCCACCGCCTGGGTATCCTCCGGTGTTTCTTCTTTGGGCCGGATGGCTTCCATGACCTGGGCGCTGGTCCGGGCCGTGTCCAGCATCTGCGCCACAAATTCCGCCGTCTGCAGGGTCATATTCAATTCCTGGGCGATCTCCTCCAAGGTGGGATTCCGACCCAGTTTTACAAGCAATGCCTCATCCGCCGCCCGGTAGGCTTCCAATGCCTGCCGCATTTTCCGGCCGATGCCGTTCTCCCGAGCCTGAACCGTTACCGCCCGGGCCAGGCACAGCCGGATCCGCCGATCCAGCAGTCCTTCCAATTCTTCCGGACTGTGGCCGCAGACCAACTGCCATACGCCCAGGCTGCCCTCCTGGATCAGATCCAGCAGCAGTACGCCCCGGCCCACATATTCCTGGGCCAGCGCCACCACCCGGGGCAGGCACAATTCCGCCGCATCACCGGATGCAGGCAGGGCCGCTTCTTCCAAAAACAGCCGTAAGGGGTCATTTTCTTCCAATCCGTCCGGCAGCCGGCCCTCTTTTACAAGCTGCTCCTCGTAGCGCAGCCGCACCGCCGTATCGCCATACTGCTCCGCCTCCGGCAGATCCGCAACATCCAGCAGGATGTCCTTCTGCTCCAAAAGTGCCAGCGCCTCGGAGAATTCCTCCTCCGTCTCCAGCTCCATCATGGCCAAAAATCGGACCGCGGATATCTTCCCGCCTTTGGGCAGAGCGCCGATGCTCTGCTCCCACGCGGGCACATCAAAATACAATTCTGTCATTCCAGAAAATCCTCCAGTCCCATGCCGGCCCCCAGCTTTTTCAGCTTGGCCACCGCTTCCTTCTCGATCTGCCGGGCCCGTTCCTTGGAAATACCCAACATACTGCCGATCTGCTCCAGGGAATAGCAGGTGCCGTCCTCCATGCCGTAACGCAGCCGCAGGACCTGCCGCTGCCGCTCCGTCAGGGTCCCCATCATGCTTTCGATGAGCTGGGTCAGCTCCTCCCGGACCAGGGTCTCATAAGGCTGAGCCGCCTGCGCGTTCTCCAGCAGCTCCCCCAGGGTCCCATCATCATCGTCCCCCGTAGGCACATCCAGGGAGCAGACCTCCGGATCCAGCCGAAGCAGCTGCAATACCTTTTGCTCCGTCATGCCGCAGGCCAGGGCGATCTCCTCCACAGTGGGCTGCACCCCCGTGTTCTGCAGAAGTTCCTTCTGGGCGATCTGGACCTTGCGGATCAGCTCCGCCGTATAAACCGGCACCCGGATCAACCCATGGCTCATGAGACACCGGGTAATACCCTGGCGGATCCACTTGGTGGCATAGGTGGAAAAACGGTATTCCAGCGTATAATCGTATTTTTTTGCCGCAGCCAGCAGACCGATACTTCCCTCCTGGACCAGATCCATCATGGGAACGCCCCGGCCCACATATTCCCGGGCAATGGACACCACCAGCCGCAGATTGGAGTTGACCATCTGCCGGATGGCCAGCTCATCCCCTTCCGCGCAGCGGCGGGCCAATTCCCGCTCCTCCTCCGGCGTCAACCGGGGATAGCGGCGGATCTCCTGCAGGTACTGCCGGACATCGTCCTCCCCCGCAGGCAAATGCTGATCTAGCAAATCAACTGTCATGTATGAATTCCTTTTTTCTTTTTCAGCTTATTTTGAATGGCGATCAGGTCGTCATCGGTCTGGGCCGCATTGGATTGATGCTCGTCCTTCACGGTCCGCACGCAGTCATCGAAGGCCTGCATATTCACCGGCCCTTCCTGCCGCTGGCACACTTCCGTAATGTGGGACATCTCCTCCGCCGTCAGATCGCTCAAAACCGCCACGGACACTTCCAGACCCTGGCTGTAGCGCTGTTGGAGCTGGCCAAACACCTTGCCCAGCAACGGTGAAGAAAACTCCTCCGGCCGCAGATCCTTTGCCCGGTCCAGCATGGCCGGCTCCCGGAAAATTTGCGCCAGGATCCGCTCCTCCGCCATGGCCGACTTCATGTTGTCATAGCGAATATTGCGGCTCCGGGGCTGCAGCGCCCGGGCCGGCGCCAGATCGATCTGCTCCTGCTTCCGCTTTTCCTGATTGCGGCGGCGCTTAAAGGCCAGATCCACTTCATGTTTCATGGCATCCAGGCTGATCTTGGCCGCCTCCGCCACCCGGGCCATGTAGACCTCCCGCTGAACGGGGCTGGGCAGGGTGCTGATCAGATCCGCAGATTCTTTTAAGTAGGAAACTTTCTGATTGTCCTCCCGCAGATCGTACTTGCGCAGGATGGCGTTCAATTGATATTCCACCCGGTTGGAGGAATCCTCCAGCAGTTGCCGGAACCGCTCCGCGCCGAATTTCCTCAAAAATTCATCCGGGTCCTTGGCATCCCTGATCTGCAGGACCTTCACCTGCAGACCGGCCTTCTCCAGAATGGGGATGGCCCGCTGGGTGGCGTTCTGACCGGCCTGGTCGCCGTCGTAGATCAGCACCACCTGCTCGGTGTAGCGGCTCATCAGCGCCGCCTGATCCTCCGTCAGGCTGGTGCCCAGGGAGGCGATGGCATTGTCAAAACCGTACTGATGCAATGCCACCACGTCGATGTTGCCCTCCACCAAAATCAAACATCCGGCCTTGCTCTTTTTCGCAAGGTTCAATCCGAACAAATTCTTCCGCTTGTTGAAAATAATGGTCTCCGGGGAGTTGAGATACTTGGCCGACTTGTCGTCCGCTTTGATGATCCGTCCGCCGAAGCCGATGACATTCCCCCGCACATCGATGATGGGGAACATGAGCCGGTCCCGGAACCGGTCAAAAAGATTACCGTTCTTCTGGGACACCGTCACCAGGCCCGATTCCTTCAGCTCTTCCTCGGTATACCCCTTGGCCCGCATGGCCTTGACCATATTGTCCCACCCGTCGGGGGCATAGCCCACCCCAAAGGTGGTCAGGATGCTCCGGGACATTCCCCGGCCCAGGGCATATTCCAGGGCCTCTTTGCCCACGGGGGCATAAAGCTGGCTGTGGAAAAACCGGGCCGCTTCCTTATGCAGGGCCCACAGCCGCTCCTGCTGTCTGTAACGGGACTGATACTGCTCGTCCTCCGGCACCGTCATGCCGGCCCGCTTGGCCAGGGCCCGCACCGCATCAGGGTAGCTGAGTCCCTCGATCTCCATCATGAAGTTCACGGCGCCGCCGCCCTTGTGACAGCCGAAGCAGTAATAGATCCCCTTGTCGGGATTCACGGAGAACGAAGCGGTCTTTTCCCCGTGGAACGGGCATAAGCCAAACAAATTGGAGCCGCTGCGCTTCAAATTCACATAATGTCCAACCACATCTTCAATTGGATTGCGCAGGATCAGTTCATCAATAAACGATGCCGGAAATGCCACAGCAGAGGCCCCCTTCCCTTGAAATTAACATGGTTCAAACTTCCTTACGGCAGTTGAGGAACAGCAAAACCGCCTCCGAAGCCAGAAGAACAGAAATAATACCGCTGATATAGGTCATGCTTCCAACGATCAGCAGGGATAAAACAGCAAGCAGCGAACCCACCGTCACACCCAACTGCCACCTTCTCAATGCCATACCGTCCCGGAAAAGGCCGAACAAACTCAGCAATGTCAGCACGCCGCCGCCGATTCCGGCCAGCATCGCGCCCCAAACCGCATAGCCTGCGGGAACCATGCTGAATCCGGAATGGTAACTGTAGTAGTACGCATCGCCGTACGCCGGGTCGCCCATGAAACGCATCAGCACACAGTTGGGCGTGGCATTCAGGATAACGATGGCCACACCAAGAACCGCAGACACCAGATGGATGAATCTTCCTTTCTTCACCGTAACCGCCTCCCAGTCAGCATATCCGCATACCGGACTTTTTATTATAACATATCATCCCCGTACATTCCACCCCATAGGGATAAAAATTTCCGTAAATTTATCCACGGCATAATTATCGGTCATGCCGGCAATGTAGTCGCAAACCGTCCGCTCCAGGCCGTCGAAGGTCATCTGGGGATGAAAATCCTCCGGCAGCTCCTGGGGATTCTTGTAGTAGTATTCAAAGAGCCGCTGGAGCATATCCTTGGCCTTGCTTTCGCAATCCCTTGGCCACGGGATTGCGGTACACATTCTCAAACATAAAGGCCCGCAGTTCCTTCAGCGCCCAATCCACATCCGGCGAAAGCATCACCGTCCCGGCCTCCCGGGAGGTGTTGATGGCATCGCAG
>SVLA01000127.1 GCA_015068175.1 Oscillospiraceae bacterium | reverse complement strand
TCCCACTTGTGTATGCTTTGACTATTCGTATCTTTTCTTCTGTTTTGATTTTCCTTCTCTTTGACATAAAATACCCCCATAAGAAACAGTTTTCTTTTTCACTGTCTCTTATGGGGGTAGCATATCATTGCGGCTGTGGGATCCTTTTTTTACTCTTTTTCCACTCTGCAGATATGCCGGTAATAGAGGATGCCGGCGGCGCTGATCAGCAGAGTCACTGCCAGGGTAATGCCGGAAAGTAGATAGTTCTCCTCCCCTGCCGCCGCACCGGTCAGTGTCGAAGTGACCAGGGAAGGCAGACGTCCAATGGCAACAATGGCCAGCCATTCCAAGGTCGTCAGTTTGGTCAGACCGGCGAAATAACTGAGCATATCCTTAGGCGTACCGGGGATCACCATAAGGATAAAGGTGATGATCTTGGTTTTCTTGGGATTTTGGAGGAATTTGATCTGCTCCAGCTTGTCTTTGGAGAAGAAAACTTCCACCAGTTTCCTGCCAAAGCGCCGAACAAGGGCAAACACCACCCAGCTTCCGATTAAAAAACCGCCCATGGTCAGGATGGTGCCCTCCCAAAAGCCGAAGGCATAGCCGGCCACCAGTTCAATGGGTTCCCCGGGGATGAAGGCCACCAGGACCTGCAGAACCACCATGCCAAGAAAGGCGACCCGGCCCCAGATCCCGGCGGAATTCACCCAGAGGCGGAACTGTTCCGGTTCTTCGGCAAAGCGCACCATAGGGCCGCCGACCACCACGGTGATCACCGCCATGAAGACCGCAAAAACTGCAATTGCCAGGATCCAGACCAGCTTTTTCTGTTGTTCGGTCAATACCTTCACCTCTTGCCAAGTCGATTTATTGTGGAATATCCGTATTCCGTGAGGAGATCTTACTGTCGGGAACCATAGGGCCTTCAAAGTCTTCCGGGTCCAAAAGCCAGGGCAATGCCAAACTCTGTACGGCAAGAACAAAGCAATGACTCCCATCCAAGAACTCAGGGGTAAACTCCGGTTGGATCCGGATATTGCCCACAGTCAGCGGTTTCGTACCCCATTGCAGGATGGCGCCAAAGACATAATACGCAGGATCGTAATCCACACGTTCCAGCGTATATTCGACAGCAGACATACAGTCCGGAGCGTCCCAAAACAGACCAAAACGGTCCAAAAACGGCCCCAATTTGGAGCAAAATGTACCAAAAGCAATATAAAAATTTTGGCAGTTTTTGCAGAAACAATGGTCTGCAGACTCCAAAGCCGAACGTTGCCGGGTGGCATCCACATCCACATCAAAGACCCAATCGTCAATCTGCAAAAGCATATTTATTCCCCGGCGGCCTTCAGGATCAGGCGGATCAGGTCCTCCCGGCCGTTGCCCTTCTCGGCAGAGAACGGGATCACCGGCGTCTCTTCCGGCAGTTCCAGATCCTCCCGGATGGTGGCCAGGTTGGGGACCAGCTCACTTTTCTTCAGCTTGTCCATCTTGTTGGCCACCACCACAAAGGGGCAGCCGCTTTGGATGAACCATTGGGCCATGGTGATGTCGTTATTGGTGGGCGGATGGCGGTAATCCACAATGAGGATGCCCAGATCGATGCGGCCGGCGGCGAAATAATCGTCCATGAGCCGGCCCCAGCGCTCCTTCTCCGCCTGGGAGACCTTGGCGAAGCCGTAACCGGGCAGGTCCACAAAGTAGCACTTATTGTCCACAGTGAAGTAGTTGACATGGATGGTCTTGCCGGGCTTTTCACCAACCCGGGCAAAATTCTTCCGCTGAAGGATCCGGTTGATGACGGAGGACTTGCCCACATTGGACTTCCCGGCAAAGGCGATCTCCGGCAGGCGGTTCCTGGGAAAATCCTTGGGCGAAGCCGCGGAGATCAAAAATTCAACTTTCTGAAAATTCATAGAGTCACCTCATTGCCGCAATTCCGGCTTCCGGGCGGGTTTCTTCACGGGCATCTCTCCCAAAATGGGCGGCATAGTCTCGCCGGGGCGATTCAGCGCCGTTTCCAGCACCGTGTCCACTGTTTCCGCCAAGACGAAGTTCAAGGCTTTGCGGACGGTCTGGTCGATCTCCGCCAGGTCCTTTTCGTTGGCCTTGGGGATAATGACGGTGTGGACACCGTGGCGCAGGGCAGCCATGGTCTTTTCTTTCAGGCCGCCGATGGCCAGCACACGGCCCCGGATGGAGATCTCGCCGGTCATGGCCACATCCCGGCGGACCGTCATGCCCGACAAAGCGGAAACCATGGCGGTGCAGACCGTAACACCGGCGGAAGGGCCGTCTTTAGGCACGGCGCCTTCGGGGAAATGGACGTGGATGTCCTTGGTCTTGTAAAAGTCCGCGGGGATATTCAGCCGGGCGGCATTGGCGCGGATATAGCTCATGGCCGCATGGACCGATTCCTTCATCACGTCGCCCAGGTTGCCGGTCAGCTCCAGCTTGCCGGTGCCTTCCATCACATTCACTTCCACTTCCAGCACTTCGCCGCCTACGGCGGTCCAGGCAAGGCCCGTCACCAGGCCGATCTGGTCCGTTCCGGGGATCCGGTCCGGCAGGAATTTCCGAACGCCCAAATACCGTTCAACATTAGAGCCGGTAACGGTGATGCGCTTGACATCACCCTCCAGCAATTCCATAGCCGCCTTGCGGCAAATCTCCGTAAAGCAACGCTCCAGGTTGCGGACACCGGACTCCCGGGTATAGCAGGAAATGATCTCCCGGATCCCCTCGTCGGAGATCTTCAACCGGCTCTTCTTCATGCCATGCTTTTTCAGTTGCTTGGGGATCAGATGATCCTTGGCGATCATCAGCTTTTCCTCATCGGTATAAGAGCCCAGCTCAATGACCTCCATACGGTCCAGCAGGGGCCGGGGTACCGTATCCAGGGTGTTGGCGGTGGTAATGAACAGGACCTGGCTCAGATCGAAGGGGATCTCCAGGTAATGATCCCGATAGGTCTTGTTCTGTTCCGCATCCAGAACCTCCAGCAAGGCTGCGCTGGGATCACCCCGGTGGTCCTTGCCCAGTTTATCGATCTCATCCAGCAGCAAAATGGGATTGCAGCTGCCGGCCTGGGTCATGGCAGCCATGATCCGACCGGGCATAGCGCCCACATAAGTCTTGCGGTGGCCCCGGATCTCGGCCTCATCATGGACGCCGCCCAGGGCGATGCGGGCCAGTTTTCGGTTCAGGCTCCGGGCGATGGAATAGGCAATGGAGGTCTTACCCACACCGGGAGGGCCTACCAGGCAGAGGATCTGGGGCGGCATTGCCGGAGCCATCTGCCGGACGGCAATGGTCTCCAGGATCCGCTGCTTTACCTTCTCCAGGCCGAAATGGTCCTTGTCCAGGATCTTACGGGCGGCCTCCACATCGATCCGTTCCCTGGTGGTGATGCCCCAGGGCAGTTCCAGTACAACGTCAATGTAATTGCGCAGGACGGCGGCCTCAGCGGAACCGAAGGGCTGCTTCTTCAGCCGCTCCAGGTCCTTCAGGACCTTCCGCTTGCTGTCCTCGTCCAGGGGCAGCCGGTCGATCTTCTCCGCAAAGGCGGCATATTCCGCCGCGTCATCCTCTCCCAGCTCCTCCTGGATCACCTTCATCTGCTCCCGCAGATAATACTCCCGGTGGTGACGGTCCATGACCGCCCGGGTCCGTTCCTGGATCTCGGATTCGATGGATTGCAGTTCGATCTCCTGACGAAGCAGCCGCAGAGCGGATTCCAGTCGCTTGACCGGGTTCATCTGCAACAGCAGACGGGCCTTATCCACAAAATCAAAGCTGGAATTCTGGGCGATGCTGTCGGCAACATAGCCGGAATCGTTGGAAGAAAGGATCCGCAACTGGACAGCCTGGCCGGGATACTCCGACCGGTCCAGATAATTGGCATACATCGTGGCGGCCTCCCGGCGCATGGCACGGGCCTGGAGGGTGTCGGTCAATTCCGTCTCGGGAACGGACATGACCATACCGCTCAGGAACGGCTCCTCGGCGGTCATTTCGTGGATCCGGGCCCGGCAAAGGCCGGTGACCAGGACCCGGATGGTCTCCCCCTGGGGCCGCAGGATCTGCTTGATCCGGGCCACGGTGCCGATGGGATACAGATCCTTCAGCGACGGGTCGTCCACGGTCATATCCCGCTGGGGGATCAGCAGAAGGGTCTGATCTTTTTTCATGGCTTCTTCCAGGGCCAAGACGGACTTCTTGCGGCCCACCTCAAAGTGGACCGTCTGGTCCGGGAAGACAGCCAGGCCCCGCAGGGCCAGAACCGGCATGATGCCGGCAGTAATCGTTTCGCTCATGGGTATCTCCTTTTCTCGATAAAGGACAAAGAAGGGGGTAAAAATTTACCCCCTTCCCTATTTTACTTTCCGCCCAAAGGATCTCTGGGATTCTTGGGGTCCCGGATGATGGTAGGCTCACCGCCGGCCACGCATTCCGGGGTGATGATGACCTTCCGGATGGTCAGATCCGAAGGGATCTCAAACATGATGCGCATCATCATGCCCTCCATGACGCTCCGCAGGCCGCGTGCGCCGATCTTCCGGTCCAGGGCCTTCTGGGCCACCTGCTGAAGGGCATCGTCCCGGACTTCCAGCTCCACATTGTCCAGACCAAACAGCGTTATATACTGTTTGACCAGGGCATTCTTGGGTTCCACCAGGATCCGCACCAGGTCTTCTCTGGTGAGGCTCTTCAGGCTGGTAATGACGGGCATACGGCCGATCAGTTCGGGAATAATGCCGAATTTCAGCAGGTCATCCGGCTCCACCTGGGCAAAGAGTTTGCCGATATCCCTGGTCTGCTTACTTTCCACATTGGCCCCGAAGCCGATGCTGGATTTTTCGGTGCGGTGTTCGATGATCTTATCCAGACCATCGAAAGCGCCGCCGCAGATGAAGAGGATATTGGTGGTATCGATGTGGATCATTTCCTGCTGGGGATGCTTGCGGCCGCCCTGGGGAGGCACGCTGGCCACGGTGCCTTCCAGGATCTTCAGCAGAGCCTGCTGGACACCTTCGCCGGAAACGTCACGGGTGATGGAGGTATTTTCGCTCTTGCGGGCGATCTTATCCATCTCATCGATGTAGATGATGCCGTGCTGGGCGCGGTCCACGTCGAAATCCGCCGCCTGGAGCAGACGCAGAAGGATATTCTCCACGTCATCGCCCACATAGCCGGCTTCCGTCAGCGTGGTGGCATCGGCAATGGCAAAGGGCACATTGAGGATCTTGGCCAGGGTCTGGGCAAAGAGGGTCTTGCCGGAACCCGTGGGGCCGATCAGCAGAATGTTGCTCTTCTGCAGCTCCACTTCGGAGTCTGCCGCCAGGAAAATGCGCTTGTAGTGGTTATACACCGCCACGGAGAGGGCGATCTTCGCCTCTTCCTGGCCGATGATATAGCCGTCCATGAAGGTTTTGATCTCCACGGGGGTGGGAAGACGCTCAGGGAGGTCCTCCGCCGGCTGCTGATGCAGGTCCTCAAACAGCAGATCGCTGCAAGCCAGCACGCAGTCGCTGCAAATATATAC
>SVLA01000126.1 GCA_015068175.1 Oscillospiraceae bacterium | reverse complement strand
AGAAGGTGGGGGAGGACACCACCTTGCAGCAGGTCATTCGGATGGTGGAGGAAGCCGGCGGCTCCAAGGCCCCCATTGCCCGGATGGCGGATAAGATCGCCGGGATCTTCGTGCCGGTGGTCATGACCATTGCGGCCCTGGCCTTGATCGGCTGGATGCTGGCGGACCGGTCCCTGGAATACGCCCTGACGGCGGCCATTTCCGTGCTGGTGATCTCCTGCCCCTGCGCTTTGGGTCTGGCTACCCCTGTGGCCATTATGGTGGGCACTGGCCGGGGCGCGTCCATGGGCGTACTGTTTAAGAACGGTGCGGCCCTGGAGCATCTGCATGGCGTGGATACTGTGGTGCTGGACAAGACCGGTACCCTCACCGTGGGCCGCCCCGCCGTGACCGACATTCTGCCGGGAACACTGCGCGCCGGGGAATTGCTGAACCTGGCCGCCGCCCTGGAGAAGCCTTCCGAGCATCCCTTTGCCCAGGCGATCCTGGCCCGTGCCGGGGAGGACGTGAAGGTGAAAGTGGAGGGATTTGAAACCCTTCCTGGGCGTGGCGTCTGCGGAGTGGTGGAAAATGTGCGATATTTCGGAGGAAACCGGCGTCTGATGGAGGAACGGGGTATCCACGTACCTGCATATCCGGAACTGGTGGCCGCAGGAAAAACGCCGCTGTATTTTGCCGACGAAACGGGGAAATACCTGGGCGCCATTGCGGCGGCGGACGTGCTGAAGGCCGATTCGGTCCGGGCGGTGGCCGCTTTGGAAAAACTGGGACTTGACATTGTGATGCTGACGGGCGACAATGAAGGTACCGCCAAAGCCATTGCCGCTAAGGCCGGGATCCGGCGGGTCATTGCCGATGTGCTGCCCGGCGACAAGGCAGCGGCCATCCGCCGGCTTCAGGAAGATGGCCGAAAGGTGCTGATGGTGGGCGACGGCATCAACGATGCCCCGGCCCTGGTCACCGCCCATGTGGGCATGGCCATCGGCGCCGGCACGGACATCGCCATGGAATCGGCGGACGTGGTGCTGATGTCCGGGTCCCTGACCGGCATCTCCAATGCCATCCGCCTCAGCAAGGCCACCATCCGCAACATCCGTCAAAATCTCTTCTGGGCCTTTTTCTACAATTGCCTGGGGATCCCCGTGGCGGCCCTGGGATTGCTCAGCCCCATGATCGGGGCGGCGGCCATGAGTATGAGTTCCGTATTCGTAGTGGCCAATGCCCTGCGGCTGCGGCGCTTTAAGGCAGAGACCCTGCCCGTAATTACCGAAGAACAAGAAATCATTCAGGAGGAAACCGTAATGACAACTGTGATCAAAGTGAATGGCATGATGTGCCCCCATTGCAAGGCTATGGTGGAGAAGGTCTGCAAGGCCGTCCCCGGCACCGCCGATGCGGTGGTGGATCTCCAGGCCAAAAATGTGACCGTCACCGGCGATGCCGACCCGGCGGCCCTGAAGCAGGCTATCGTCGACGCCGGTTACGAAGTGGTGGACTGATATGCGGAACATCCGCTTGGATATCTGCTACGACGGCACCCGCTACAAAGGCTGGCAGCGGCTGACCGGGGTGGACAACACCATCCAGGGTAAGCTGGAGCAGACCCTTTCCCGGATCCTGGGGGAACCCATTGAGATCTCCGGCAGCGGCCGCACCGATGCCGGCGCCCATGCCTTGGGGCAGGTGGCCAATTTCCATTGCGAAAGCGACCTGCCCTGCCGGGAGATCCTGGCTCAGCTCCGGCGGTATTTACCGGAGGACATCGGCATATATTCCTGCAGTGAGGCCTCGCCCCGGTTCCACGCGCGGCTCAACGCCCGGCAAAAAACCTACCGCTACCGGGTGTGGAACAGCGAAGAACCCTGCGTTTTTGAGCGGCGGTTTGTCTATATCCTGCCGGAGGAACTGGACCTGGAGCAGATGTGTATAGCCGCTGAATATTTCCTTGGAAAACAGGATTTTTGCGCGTTTAACGCCAATAAACGGTTCAAAAAGTCCACTTTGCGCCATATTCAAAATGTCAGTATCTGTCGGAAAGGGAATGAGATTGAATTTTTATTCACCGGCGACGGATTTTTATACAATATGGTCCGCATCATGGTGGGGACCCTCATCGAAGTGGGCAGGGGACAGCGGCCGGCAGAAAGCATCCCGTCCCTCTTCGGCGCGAAACGGGAGGAAGCGGGATTCCTGGCGCCGGCCCAGGGGCTGTGCTTAATGGAGGTAGAGTATTGAATATCCAAATTTTCGGAAAATCCAAGTGCTTCGATACCAAAAAAGCGGAGCGGTATTTCAAGGAGCGCCGGGTGAAATTCCAGGCCATTGACCTGAAAAAATACGGCATGTCCGGGAAAGAATTCGACAGCGTTCTGCGGGCTGTGGGCGGGATCGACAATCTCATCGACTGGGAGAGCCGTCATCCCGACATCACCCTGATGAAATACATGGATGACAAGACCGCCAAAGAGGACAAGGTCTTCGACAATCCGGAATTGATGAAGACCCCCGTGGTCCGCAACGGAAAGCAGGCTACGGTGGGCTATTGCCCGGAGATCTGGGCCACTTGGGAATAAGGTACAAAAGAGCAGTTTCTGAACAGGAAACTGCTCTTAAAATTTTTGAAAAATAGTTTGCAAAATGCAGACAAAAGTGTTATTATCAGGAGGTGCGTCATGGAATCTGTGTTGCACAAGGTCCACGGCCTGGTGTGGGGCATTCCATCCCTGGTGTTGATCCTGGGGGTGGGCCTATATTTGAGCATTCGGACACGGTTCGTCCAGATCCGGCTTTTTCCCCGGGCGCTGAAAGGTTTTCTGAGCCTTTTCCGACGGAAAACGGGGCCGGGGGTCTCCCCGCTGCAGGCCCTTTGCACCGCCCTGGCGGCCACGGTGGGCACCGGAAATATTGCCGGTGTTGCCGGCGCCGTTGCCATCGGCGGTCCCGGCGCCATCTTTTGGATGTGGGTCTGCGCCCTCATCGGCATGGCCACGAAATTTGCAGAAGCCACCCTGTCGGTCCGCTACCGGGTGCGGGAAAACGGAGAATTCCGGGGCGGCCCCATGTACATGATCACCCGGGGGCTGGGCAGCCGCTGGAAATGGCTGGCAGGATGCTATGCCTTTTTCGGCATCGTGGCGGCCTTCGGCGTAGGCAACGCCACCCAGATCAACGCGGTGATCACGGGTCTGCGGCAGGCAGTGACGGCCTTCGGAGGAACACCCGAAGGCTGGATGGACCTGGGGGCGGGTCTGGTGTTGGCGGTGCTGGTGGCATTGCTGCTCTCCGGCGGCGCTGTGCGCATCGGCCGGGCGGCGGAGCGGCTGGTGCCCTTTGCGGCGGTGGCCTATCTGCTGCTGTGCCTTTTGGTGCTGGTGGCCCGGTTTCAGGCCATTCCGGCGGCATTTTCCGCCATTATTCGGGGCGCATGGACACCCGGC
This sequence comes from Oscillospiraceae bacterium, assembly GCA_015068175.1. The sequence continues at coordinate 2,353 of SVLA01000126.1, read as the reverse complement.
GCGGTGTCCGGCGGTCTCATTGGCTCTGCCTTGACCACCTTGCGGGTGGGGGTGAGCCGGGGCGTATTTACCAATGAAGCCGGCATGGGCACCGCCGGGATCGCACACGCCGGGGCGGATGTTGCCCATCCGGTGGATCAGGGACTTATGGGGATCATGGAGGTATTTCTGGATACCGTGGTGATCTGCACCATGACGGCCCTGGTGATCCTGGTCAGCGGCGCGCCCATTCCTTACGGCACGGACCCCGGCGCGGCTTTGACGGCGGAAGCATTCAGCGCCGTCTGCGGCCCCTGGACCACCGTTTTTATCACCGGCGCTTTATGCTGCTTTGCCTTTGCCACGGTGCTGGGCTGGGGCCTTTACGGCATCCGGTGCGCCCAATTCCTTTTCGGCGCCTCGTCGCCCCGATTTTTCGTGTTTTTTCAGGCCCTGGCCGTGGTGCTGGGGGCTGTGCTGAACACCGGCACGGTCTGGCTGCTGTCCGAGACCGTCAACGGCCTGATGGCCATTCCAAATCTCATCGCCCTGGCGGCCCTCGCATCGGAGCTGGTCCGCCTGACGGGCGCCTGTAAACATGGAGGTACCAATGAAGATCTCGATCAATGCCAATCGCTGCGAGCCGTCGCCCATGCGGAAATTCCACCCCCTGGCGGAAAAAGCCAAGGCAGCGGGCAAGAAAATTTACCATCTGAACATCGGTCAGCCTGACCTGGCCACGCCCCAGGCGTACTACGACGCCATCCGCACCTTCAGCGAGACCACCCTGGCCTACGCGGCATCCCCCGGTATGCCCGGGTTGATCGGCGCCATCCGGGATTACTACGGAAAAATCGGCGTGGAGCTGGAGAAGGAGGACATCCTGATCACCACCGGCGGTTCCGAGGCCCTGCTGCTGACTTTCCTATGCATCATGGACCCCTACACCGAGGTCATCGTGCCGGAACCCTACTATCCCAACTATACCACCTTCGTCCATGCCGCCGGCGGCCGCATCCGTGCGCTGCCCACCCGGCCGGAGGAAGGCTACCGCTATGCCGACCGCAAGCGGATCGAAAGCCTCATCACCAAGAACACCCGGGCCATCATGATCACCAACCCCGGCAATCCCACCGGCGTGGTGTTGAGCCAGGAAGAGATGCGGATGATCGCGGATATTGCCAAGGAGCATGATCTGTTCCTGATCTGCGATGAAGTATACCGGGAATTCTGCTATGACGATAAGTTCGGGGTGCCCAGCATGGGTAAATTCCGGGATATCGATGAAAACCTGGTGATCGTGGATTCCGTTTCCAAGCGGTTTTCGGCCTGCGGCGCCCGTGTGGGCTGCGTGGTGACCCGGAACAAGGAACTCCAGGCGGCATTGCTGAAAATGTGCCAGTCCCGTCTGTCGGTGGCCACCATCGACCAGATCGGTGCCGAGGCCCTTTACAGCGTGGATCATGAATTTTTCCGCAAGAGCAAGGCTGAGTACCGCAAGCGCCGGGATCTGGTGGTGTCCATGCTGCGGCAGATCCCCGGCGTTCAGGTGGAGGAACCCATGGGGGCCTTCTATGTGATGGCCGGTTTGCCGGTGGACGACGCGGATAAGTTCCAGCGGTGGCTGCTGGAGGAATTTGACCATGAGGGCGACACCGTGATGTTTGCCCCCGGCGCGCCCTTCTACGAGACCCCCGGCAAGGGCATCAATGAGGTGCGGATCGCCTACGTTCTGGATTGCAAGGATCTGGCGCGGGCCATGGAATTGCTGGGACGGGGTATTGAATGCTACCGGCAGCAGGTCATGCGCTTGTAAAAGGGGCAAATTTTGGGCCGCAACAAATCATTGCTTGATTTTTTCGTCTGTTCCTGCTATGGTGACAGCGAGGTGATCAACATGAATGAAGTTGCAAACAGCATCAAACAACTGCGGCAGGAGAAAAAGCTTTCCCAGGACCAACTGGCGGAACAACTGCATGTGACACGGCAGGCGGTATCCAACTGGGAGAACGGAAAGACCCAGCCGGATGTAGACACGCTGACCCGTTTGGCGGAGATCTTTGATGTTTCCGTGGAGCGGATCATTTACGGGAAGGAAAAACCCCGGTGGCATTTTGCCGTGAAGTTCATGCCTCAGGAGTGCATCAATATGGGCATGGTCCTGGCCATGCTGCTGTCCTACGCCAAGTGGGGTTCCATCGGTTGGGCGATCCTCCACGGCGCGCTGAACTGGATCTATGTGATCTACTACATCATCAAATACTGAAAAGGTGCTGTCTCAAAATGATTTTACAGGATCATAAGAGGCAGCACCGCTTTCTTTTTCTTTGCAGCAACGAAGCTGTGGAAAAAGCATCTCAAAATTCGAAAAAAC
>SVLA01000125.1 GCA_015068175.1 Oscillospiraceae bacterium | reverse complement strand
TACGAGTCGTTGCACTTATGCGATTGAACCGCCGTGTACGGAACCGTACGCACGGTGGTGTGAGAGGTCGGGGCTAAAAGCCCCTCCTACTCGATTGTAGCTGCCAGTTCTTCTTCCCTGACCTTCCAGCTCAGGCCCTTGGGGTAGAAAAAGCGGATCTTTTCCTTAGCAACGGACATATTGACCGTCTTGGCAAGGCGCAGTTCGCCGTCTAAATTGATGGCGGTCTTTTTGTCGCAGCGGATGGTGACCTTGTCGGTGCGGTAATGGCGGGCCAGGTGGGGAAGCTCCTGATACCGGCCATCTTTATATTTTCCGATGACCCCCGGCACCTGCAGCCGGGAAATATCCCGCACGATCAGCACATCCAGCAGTCCATCGGCGGGATCCGCTTCCGGTACAGGATTAAAGCCGCCGCCGTAAAACCGGCCATTGCAGACGCAGATCATGGTCTGGCGGCCATCGATCACTTCGCCATTGATCTCCACCACATAATGCTCGTGGATGCCCCGCACCACATTGACCACCGTAGAGGCGGCATAAGCCCGGAAGCCGGAAAGCAGCGGAATGCGCTTATAGTGGGCAACATCCGTGCCGATGCGGGCATCCAGACCCACAGAGCAGATATTCAGCGCCAGGTCATCGTTGCAGCGGATCAGATCGAAGGTGGCCTCCTCCGCGTCCAGCAGCCGTTCCAGATCAAAAAAGGCCTTGGGGTCGCTGAAGAGCTTGACAAAATCGTTGCCACTGCCGCCGGAAAGGACCGTCACCGCCACATTGTCAAAACCCGCCGCACCCTGCACCACTTCGTTGAGAGTGCCGTCGCCGCCACAGGCGTAAATGCGGTATTCTTCGCCGCTTTCCGCAGCTTTGCGGGCAATGCGGGCGCAATCACCGGGGGCGGCGGAGATTTCAATGTTGCATTCCACGCCATGGGCCGTGCAAACCTCCCGGATATGCTCGCTGTAATATTTGGTCCGGTCCCGGCTGCCCGCCGCGGGGTTGATGATGAAAAGATGTTTCATGGTGTCCCTCCGGTTTTTCTGTGTGAAAGGGTAAACTACAATTTATCTATTTCCTTATTTCTTTCTCCGGCTGTTGTCGGTATACATATAATAATCGCACTTGATCATGCCGTTGTAGAGCTTGCGCTTTTTGTCGGCGCGGCGGCCAAAATAATGCTCAAACTCCGGCTCGGAGGTGATGACATATTTCTTCCAGCCGTCGGCATATTTCCAGTGGCGGCCCATGGCGGCATAAAGCCGCTGGGCGTCCCGCTGTTCGCCCATGCGCTGGCCGTAGGGGGGATTGCAGATGATCACACCCTCCTGGGCAGGCAGATCCATTTTGGTGGCATCGCCGTCTTTGAATGCGATGCAGTCGGAAACGCCGGCCTTGCGGGCATTGGCCATGGAGAGGGATACGCACTTGGGATCATTGTCAGAGCCCAGAATGTGGTATTGTCCCTTAAATTCCTTATCCATGGCTTCGCCCCGGGCGTTTTGCCAGATCTCGGCGTTCATCCAGTCGAACTGTTCCGCGGCGAAGCGGCGGCGCAGGCCCGGTGCCCGGTTTTTGGCGATCAGCGCTGCCTCAATGGGGATGGTGCCGCTGCCGCAGAAGGGGTCCCAGATGAAATCCCGGCCCCGGTATTTCGTCAGCATCACCATAGCAGCGGCCAGAGTCTCCCGCAGCGGGGCATCGTTGCCGATGGCCCGGTAGCCCCGCTTGTGCAGGCCCACGCCGGAGGTATCCAGATACAGTGTGCAGCGGTCGTTCATCATGGCGAACTGGAGCTGATATTTGACCCCGTCCTCCGGAAGCCACTGCATACCGTACCGTTCGCCCAGACGCTTGGAAGCCGCTTTTTTCACGATGGCCTGGCAGTCCGGCACGCTCATGAGCTGGGAATTCAGGCAATGGCCCTTCACAGGGAACTGACCGTTTTTGGGAATAAAGGCTTCCAGAGGCGCGTGATAAACGCCCTGGAACAGCTGTTCAAAGGTCTTGGCCTCGAAATCTGCCAAAATCAGCAGCACCCGTTCGCCGGTGCGGATATTCAGATTGGCCCGGGCCAGGGCAATTTCGTCGCCGGAAAACAGTACCCGGCCGTTTTCCACCCGGACATTTTCCATGTCCAGCCGCCGCAGCTCATCGCCGCAGATGCCCTCCAGGCCAAATAATGTGGGAATTGCAAATTCAAAATTGGACATAGTTCCTCCATTCTTTATACCTTCCCCCTGGGGGGAAGGGTTTCAAGGAATGATCTTATTTTTCTTTAGATAGCGTTCTTCTTCGGAAAAGACGCAGCCGCAGTATTTCTGCATATAAAACCCGTGCTCCCGGGCGAAGGCTTGTCCATCTCTAAAATAGGGCCGGAAATCCCGGTACAAAAATTCCACGCCGTATTCCGCCGCGGCCCGTTGGGCGACTTCCCGCATCAGCTCATGGTTCTGGTAGGGGCTGATGAACAGGGACGAGGTAAAACTGTCGAAGCCCCCCTCTTTGGCGGTTCTGGCCGCTTCAAACAGGCGCATCTCATAGCATTTGCCGCAGCGGTTTTCAATATCCTCCGCCACCGCCCGAACGAAGGGCCGCAGGGCGTAGTCATTCTGCTCGATCAGCGGCAGCTCAATGGTGGCGGCGTATTCCCGCAGACAGTTGCGCCGGGCGCGGTACTCCGTGAAGGGGTGGATGTTGGGGTTATACCAGAAGCCGGTGACTTCCAGACCGTCGGCGCGCAGCACTTCAATGGGTTGGTTGGCGCAGGGCGCGCAGCAGATATGCAAAAGGGTTTTCATAGGCAAAGACCTTCCAAAAATTTCTCATAATATAGTATAGCAGATGCAATCCGCAATTGCAAGGCGGGTTTTCTCCATAGGACGCACAAAACCCGGCAGGTGAACTGCCGGGCTTCATGCGTATACTTATCTATAAAATTGGGTTTTGACAAAAAGGATGGGGTTTCCCGGCAGCGGCCGGGAGTTTTAGAAAAAACGACCGAATTACAGCTTGGGGCCAGCTTCCACCAGAGCCTTGCCAGCCTCGTTGCCGGTGTACTTGACGAAGTTCTTGATGAAGCGGCCGGCCAGATCCTCAGCCTTCTTCTCCCACTCAGCAACATCAGCGTAGGTGTCGCGGGGATCCAGGATGGCGGGGTTGACGCCGGGGAGGCTAGTGGGAACTTCCAGGTCGAACAGGGGGATCTTCTTGGTCTCGGCCTTCAGGATGGAGCCGTCCAGGATGGCGTCGATGATGCCGCGGGTATCCTTAATGGTGATACGCTTACCGGTGCCGTTCCAGCCGGTGTTGACCAGGTAGGCCTTGGCACCGTTGGCTTCCATCTTCTTGACCAGCTCTTCGCCGTACTTGGTGGGATGCAGCTCCAGGAAGGCCTGGCCGAAGCAAGCGGAGAAGGTGGGGGTGGGCTCGGTGATGCCACGCTCGGTGCCGGCCAGCTTTGCGGTGAAGCCGGACAGGAAGTAGTACTGAGCCTGCTCGGGGGTCAGGATGGAAACGGGAGGCAGAACGCCGAAAGCGTCGGCGGACAGGAAGATCACGTTCTTGGCAGCGGGAGCTGCGGAAACGGGCTTAACGATGTTGGTGATGTGGCTGATGGGGTAGGAAACGCGGGTGTTTTCGGTGACGGACTTGTCGTCGAAGTCGATGGTGCCGTCGGCCGCAACGGTAACGTTCTCCAGCAGAGCGTTGCGCTTGATGGCGTTGTAGATGTCGGGCTCGGAATCCTTATCCAGGCCGATGACCTTGGCGTAGCAGCCGCCTTCGAAGTTGAACACGCCGTTGTCGTCCCAGCCGTGCTCGTCGTCGCCGATCAGCAGACGCTTGGGATCGGTGGACAGGGTGGTCTTGCCGGTGCCACTGAGGCCGAAGAACAGGGCGGTGTTTTCACCGTTCATGTCGGTGTTGGCGGAGCAGTGCATGGAAGCGATGCCCTTCAGAGGCAGGTAGTAGTTCATCATGGAGAACATACCCTTCTTCATTTCGCCGCCGTACCAGGTGTTCAGGATGACCTGCTCACGGGAGGAGATGTTGAAGGCCACGCAGGTGCTGGAGTTCAGGCCCAGCTCCTTGAAGTTCTCAACGGAAGCCTTGGAGGCGTTGTAAACAACGAAGTCAGGCTCGAAGGACTTCAGCTCTTCCTCGGAAGGAACGATGAACATATTCTTGATGAAGTGAGCCTGCCAGGCCACTTCCACCACGAAACGGACGTTCATGCGGGTGTCGGCATTGGCGCCGCAGAAAGCGTCGACCACATACAGCTTCTTGTTGGACAGCTCCTTGATGGCCAGATCCTTCACCACGGACCAGACTTCCTCGCTCATGGGATGGTTGTCGTTCTTGAACTCGTCGGAGGTCCACCAAACGGTGTTCTTGGAGTTCTCGTCCATAACGATGTACTTGTCTTTGGGGGAACGGCCGGTGTAAACGCCGGTCATAACGTTGACAGTGCCCAGCTCCGTCAGCTGGCCCTTTTCATAGCCAGTCAGAGTCGGATCCATCTCGGCCTCAAACAGGGCCTCGTAGGAGGGGTTGTGGATGATCTCGGTGGTACCAGTGATACCATACTTGCTCAGATCGATCATGAAAAATAACCTCTTTCATAAATTTTCAGAAATGCCGGTGGATTCACCTGGCATCCCATATTTTGCAATGTTATCATACACGAAACCAAATCAAAAATCAATATCCATTGTGTGAATTTTCTGTTATTTCCGTCCCGGGGCAGCGCAAAAAGACGAAAAAGTTTGCTTTTTCTGGTTAGCAAATGCTAACCGCCGGTTTTTTCGGCGCATTCCTTGGATTTTCTCCCGCCGGAAGGATGGTTTTTTTCAAACTTCCTGTTGCAATCCGGAGGCGGCTTTGTTATAATGGTAATCGGTAAAAAATGGGCGAATAGGATTCGTTCAAAATCAAAAATAACCGAGAAAAAATAATAAGGAGTGAAATCCATGTGCTGCTGCAATCATGAGAATGTGGATCTGTCTTTGCTGAAGGACGTGCTGGACAAGTACGCCGATGTAAAGGGCAGCCTCATTTCCATTCTGCAAAAAACCCAGGATATCTATGGCTATGTGCCCATTGACGCGGTGTATCATATCTCCGAGCGCACCGGGCTGACCCCCGCCAAGATCATGGGCGTTGCCACCTTCTATTCCCAGTTCCGCTTTACCGCGGTGGGCAAGTATCTGATCATGGTCTGTAAGGGCACCGCCTGCTATGTCAACGGCGCAGAGCGGATCATCGATGCCATCTCCGAGGAGCTGGGCATCGGCAACAACGAGACCACCGCTGACGGCCTGTTCAGCTTAAGCATCGTTTCCTGCCTGGGCTGCTGCTCTCTGGCGCCTGTTATGATGATCAACGAAGACACCTACGGTTCTCTGACCCCCGATAAGGTCAAGACCATCCTGCGGGATATTCGCAAGAAGGAGGGCATGTAAATGAGCGCACGTATTGTTGTTGGCCAGGGTAGCTGCGGTCTTGCCGCCGGCGCCGGTGCTGTGTATGCCGCTCTGGAAGAGAAGCTGAATGCTTCCATCCCCGCATCATTGTCCATTACCGGCTGTATCGGTATTTGCTACTTAGAGCCCATTGTCGATGTCTATGCTGAGGACGGCCAGCTGTACCGCTGTGTCCAGGTCAAGCCTGCCGATGCCGAGACCATCGTTTCCGCTGTGGAAAAGAACGACTATTCCCTGCTGAGTGACCTGGTCATCAAGGAAGAGGATGCCCAGTTCCTGTCCAAGCAGACCCGTATCGCTCTGCGGCACTGCGGTATCATCAACCC
>SVLA01000124.1 GCA_015068175.1 Oscillospiraceae bacterium | reverse complement strand
ACTTGCGTTTGATTTTGTTTCACACCTTAATTTTACGCCAACGCCCGGCTCTTGTACAGAGCCGGGCGCTGAATTTTTTTAGGGCTGCCTCACTTTCTTAATGAGACAGCCCCTTTTGCCTTTGTAAGCAGTATAAATTGTTGTTTACAAAACCTTCTCCCTGGGGAGAAGGTGGCCCGAAGGGCCGGATGAGGGGGTACACGAAGAGAAAAATCCCCCTCATCAGTCACAAAAATGGGTTCCGATGTACCCATTTTTGTGCCAGCTTCCCCCCGGGGGGAAGCTTTTGGCGCCGCATTTGCGGCGCTCGGCGGCGCAAGCCGCCGCCCTACATTTGAAGGCTAAACAACAATTTACTTCCGGTAAAAAACGCGGTGGTCGTCGGTGATGCCGGCGGGGGTTGGATCTGCGGTGAAGAGACCGTAGAGGTCATCGGCGCGGCGCTCCAGGAGCTGGTATTCTTCTTCCCGGGCTTCGCCAATGTTGGGGAAGAGACCGTCCTGGCGGGCGGTCTTCAGCACCTGGCGGCCCCGGTCGTTCAGAGCCAGGACACGGCTGTAGGGAGCGCCGGCACGGAGGTCGTCGGCGGTGATGCCCAGGGCGGCGCAGAGGATCATCCGGTCGATGCGGGTGCGGGTGTAGCGCTTGCTCTTGGTGGCGGCGATGATCTGCTCCAGGGTGGCCTGGCTTCGGGCGGCGTGCATCAGTTTCCGCCAGAGGCCTTCGCTGCCGTAGGGCAGGGCCTCAAATTCGGCGTCGGTCATGGTCCGAAGGCGGTAGAGGATGGCTTTTTCGCCGTATTCGATGGTGTGGATCGGGGCGCCGTCATAGATACTGCTGTGGGGAACGAAGGCAGACCAGGGTTGGTCCCGCAGGATCAGGTTCCGGACGGAAGTGGCGGAGGGGTCGCTATGGTCTGCTTCCGTGGCGTGGTAACTGCCGCCCCGGCGGATGGGCAGGGGGATCATGGCGCTGCCTTGGGAAAGGATGGCTTTGCAATATTCCACAGCCAGGATGTCGTTGGGATTTTCCAAAAGAGCGCCCATTTCACCCAGGGCGGCCTGGCGGGCAGCAGGGAAGGACAACCCCTTGTCCAGCTCAGCGCGGAGCTTTTCGGGGAAATCTTCGGCCAGGAGGGCTTGGGCGGTGGCCGTGAGGCTGTCGGCATCGCCGCTTTCGCTGCCGAAGCAGAGATAATCACAGAAGGGGCCCAGGATCTTCACGCCGCCGGCGGCGAAGCCTTCGGCAGAGGACAGGGCGTAGGGGATGGGCAGCTCCAGCACCAGATCGGCGCCGGTCAGCAGAGCGGCCTTGGCCCGGAGGGATTTGTCGAAAATGGCCGGGGCGCCCCGCTGGACGAAATTGCCGCTCATAAGGCAAACAACGGCGGTATCCGGGCCCAAAAGACTGCGGATGTGCCGGATCTGTTTTTCATGACCCCGATGGAAGGGGTTATATTCGCAGATAATGCCGACGATTTTCAAAAAGTTCCCTCCTTTTTAAGAAAAATTTACGTTTCAGGGGTTGGCAAATCGAGAAAAATGCAATATAATAAACCCAGCTATGGCTATCATAACACAAACCATGAAAAAAGAAAACAATAAATTTTAGGAGGCAGCACCCATGAACATTTTGATCATCAACGCCGGCTCTTCCAGCCTGAAGTACCAGCTGATGAATCCCGAGACCGGCGAAGTTTCCGCCAAGGGCCTGTGCGAGCGTATCGGCATCGACGGCCGTCTGAACCATAATGCCCACGGTACCAAGACCGTCCGTGAGATCCCCATGCCCACTCATTCCGAGGCCATCGCCGCTACTCTGGAGATCCTGCAGGATCCCGAGCTGGGCGTCATCAAGTCCGTTGACGAGATCGATGCCGTCGGCCACCGTGTGCTCCACGGCGGTATGGAGTTCTTCGACTCCTGCATTATCAATGACGAAGTCATCGCCGCTATTGAGAAGTGCATCCCCTTGGGCCCCCTGCATAACCCTGCCAACCTGATGGGCATCCGCGCCTGCCAGGCGGTTATGCCCAAGACCCCCCAGGTGGCTGTGTTCGACACCGCTTTCCACATGACCATGCCCCCCAAGGCTTACCGCTACGCCATCCCCACCGAATACTACGAGAACGACTCCATCCGCCGCTACGGCTTCCACGGCACTTCCCACAAGTATGTGGCCAAGCGTACCGCAGAGCTGGTGGGCAAGAAGGAGTTCAAGATGGTCAACTGCCATCTGGGCAACGGTTCTTCCATGTCCGCTGTTCTCAACGGCAAGTGCCAGGATACCACCATGGGTCTGACTCCTCTGGCCGGCGTGCCCATGGGCACCCGTTCCGGCGACATCGATGCCGCTGTGGTGCAGTTCCTGTGCAACAAGTACGGCTACAGCGTGGACGAGTGCCTGAACATCCTGAACAAGAAGTCCGGCATGCTGGCCATCTCCGGTGTGTCCTCCGACTTCCGTGACCTGGAGAACGGCGCCAAGGAAGGCAATGAAAACTGCGCTCTGGCCCGGGACAAGTTCTGCTACGAAGTGGCCAAGTATGTGGGCGCTTACGCTGCGGCCCTGAATGGCATCGACGTGCTGACCTTCACCGCCGGTGTGGGCGAGAATGATGGCGGTGTCCGCGCCGCTGTGTGCGAATATCTGGGCTTCATGGGTGTGAAGATCGATCCTGAGCTGAACAGCAAGCGCGGTAAGGAGATGCTGATCTCCACTCCTGACTCCAAGGTTCAGGTTTGGGTCGTGCCTACCAATGAAGAGCTGATGATCGCTCAGGATACCGCTGAGCTGGTCAATGCTGCCAAGTAATTTGATCTCTATGGAGCCGCCGCATCTGCGGCGGCTCTTTCATTAATAGATCGTGGTAAGATAAATTGTTGTTTATGCAGTCATCACGTAGGGGCGACCCTTGCGGTCGCCCTTCGCCGAAGGCGCAAAAGATCTCGCATTTAGGGCGACCGCAAGGGTCGCCCCTACGCGGGCTTGTTCTCCTAAACAACAATTTACATTCCGGAAGGAGCGATGAATATGAAAACAGTTACTGAGCGATTTTTGAAGTATGTTTCCTTTGATACCATGTCCGATGAATTTTCCGAGACCTGTCCGTCTACGGACAAGCAGAAACTGCTGGGGGCGGAACTGGTGAAGGAAATGCAGGAAATGGGCATTTCCGATGCCTATATGGATGAAAACGGCTATGTTTACGGCACGGTTCCCGGAAATCCGGCCTTGCCCACCATCGGCCTGATCGCCCACATGGACACCTCTCCCGATGCTTCCGGTGCCAACGTGAAGGCCCGGATCGTGGAGTATCACGGCGGAGATGTGTGCCTCAACGAAGAGCAGGGGATCTGGCTGCGGGAAGGGGATTATCCCAGCCTGAAGCATCACCGCGGCAAGCATCTGATCGTCACCGACGGCACCACCCTGCTGGGGGCCGATGACAAGGCCGGCATTGCCGAGATCATGGCCTGCGCGGACTTTTTGATGACCGCCCGCAGGGACCATGCCACATTGAAGATCGGTTTTACCCCCGACGAGGAGATCGGCCGGGGTGCGGACCGGTTCGATGTGGCCGGTTTTGGTGCGGATTATGCCTACACCGCCGACGGCGGCGCCGTGGGCGAGATCGAATACGAGAATTTCAACGCGGCCGGGGCCAAGGCGGAATTTTTCGGATTGAACATCCATCCCGGTTCTGCCAAGGATAAGATGGTCAATTCCCAGTATATCGCCATGGAGTTCCAATCCCTGCTGCCGGCGGCCCAGAAGCCGGAGCATACGGAAGGCTACGAGGGTTTCATCCATCTGACGGATATGGAAGGCGAAGTGGAGAAGTCCACCCTGCGCTACATCATCCGGGATCACGACATGGCTAAATTTGAGGAAAAGAAGGCCGTGATGGCGGCGGCGGAGGCCTTCATCAACGCCAAGTACGGCGCCGGCACCTGCAGGCTGACCATGAAGGACAGCTATTTCAATATGCGCAAGCATATTGAGCCGGTGATGCACATCGTGGACAAGGCCAAGGCGGCTATGGCCGAGGCCGGGATGGTGCCGGTGGAGGTGCCCATCCGGGGCGGCACCGACGGCGCGCGGCTCAGCTATGAAGGTCTGCCTTGCCCCAATCTTTGCACCGGCGGCGAGAATTATCACGGGCGCTTTGAGTATATCCCGGTGGAGGATATGGAAAAGTGCGTAAAGATGCTCATCTCCATTTTGACCAATGCCTGAATACGGAAAATGCCCGGATGGCGAACCATCCGGGCAATTCTTTTGGGATCTCAGCCTTCGAAATCGGTCTCTTCCACCACGGGCGCGGCTTCGTCTACCACGGTCTCGTCGGCGGGCAGCTCTTCGGCCACGACTTCTTCCACAGCTTCGTCAACGGGGGTCTCGTCGGCGATGTCTTCCTCACCGCAGTGGCAATGGCCGCCGCAATGGCACTGGCAGGAGCCCATGAGGCCCTTGGCCCAAGCGACGATCTTATCGCCGTAGGTGGCAATAATGTAAACAATGCCGGCGATGGCGGCCAGCGCGGCCAGGATCTTGGCGATGGTTGCAAAAGTCTTCATTTCAGTTTCCTCCTGTTTATATAATTCCAATATCAGTATAACCAATTTGTTGGAAAAATGCAATGAATAATTCATTAATTTTCTTAAATATAGCCATACATGCCCCGGATGCTGACTTCGCCGGAGCGGACGGTCTCCACCGAGCCGTCGGGAAAGCGGACCACCAGACCCCCTTCCCCATCCACGTCCAGGGCGTGACCGTGGCGGATCTCGTCACCGCGGACCAGGGAAATGTCCCGGCCCAGGGTGATGCAATTCCGGCGATAGCGGTCCAGCATGGCGTCCCGATGGGTCAGGAGGGTGTCGGACATCTGCAGGAAGGCTTCCATCAGAGCAGCACACACGGCGGCGGGGGCGATGTCCCGACCGGTGGCCATGGCCAGGGAGCCGGCCAAAGATCGGATCTGAGGGGGGAAGTCCGTTTCCTGCTGGCGGCAGTTGATGCCGATGCCGATGACGGCGCAGACTTCGTTGGGTAAAAGCACCAGTTCCGTCAGGATGCCGGCGATCTTCCGCTGGCCCACCACCAGATCATTGGTCCATTTGATGCCGGGACGGATGCCGGCGGAACGTTCCACCGCATCGCAGGCAGCAGCGGCCGCGGCGCAGGTCAGGTGCATCAGGGCCTGGGGCGGACATTGGAGCCGCAGAAGGACGCTCATATAGACGCCCACACCGCCGGGGGAATGGAAACTGCGGCCCATACGGCCCCGGCCGCCGGTCTGGCGGTCAGCCACCAACGCGGTGCCGTGGGGCGCCCCCTGGGCGGCCAATTCCTTGGCCCGGGTATTGGTGGAGTCAATAACGTCGAAAAACTGGAGCTGGTCCCGCCAGGGATGGTCCGGGGGCAGGTGAGAGAGGATCTGCTCTTTCATAGGATGCCTCCTTAACCCAGGATCCTGGCCAGGGCGGCGATATGCTCCGGGGTGGTTCCGCAGCAGCCGCCCAGAAGGGCGGCGCCGTTTTCATGGCATTGGGCCATGATGCCGGCCCAATCCGCCGGGGCCATGGAATAGGCGGGGATGCCGTCGTCACCGATGACGGGGATGCCGGCGTTGGGTTTGCAGACCAGGGGAATGCGGATCAGGCGGCGGAGCCGGGTGACCAACCAGGGGGTCATCATATCGGCGGCCACACAGTTGAAACCAACGGCGGCGGCACCATCTTCTTCCAGTTCCTTCAACACCGGGGCCACATCCCGGCCGGAGAAGAGACTGCCGTCGGGCTGCATGGTGAAGGTATACAGCACAGCGCCGGC
>SVLA01000003.1 GCA_015068175.1 Oscillospiraceae bacterium | reverse complement strand
AAATTGTTGTTTACGGTAGCAGTAGAAATTACACAAAGTGCTGTCATCCCGACCAAGGCGAAGCCGCGTGGAGGGATCTTGGCACCGATTTTTACTGCAATCAAGAACGAAATGCGAAGATCCCTCGACTCCCTTCGGTCGCTCGGGATGACAACGTTTTTTGTTTTCACGCTGCGCTAAACAACAATTTATCCGAACACGAATTGCGGCATTTCTTCTTTTTCGATCACGGCGGTATGGCGTTCCGGTTTTTCCCGGAGGTTGGCCAGGTTTTTGGGCACGGGGACGGCGGTGAGGTCATGGAGCCGGTCCATGAGGGTAAAGCCGTCGGCCGCAGGCTCCCGCAGCAGGGCAGCGGTGTATTCCTGCAGGGGCAAGGAGGGGTCGGCGGTGACGGCCGCCAGGACCGCCGCGGGGAACTTATAGGGAGAAGCCGTGGACAGCACCACCATGGGCCGGGTGTCACCGGTTTGATTTACATAATCTTCCGCCACTTTCCAGCCGGCAGCGGTATGGGTATCCATCAGATACCCCTGGCTCCGCCAAAGGTCACCGATGGCCTTCTGGCCGCTGAGGCCGCCGCAGCAGCCGCCGTGGAAATGGTTGCGGATCCGGGTCAGGAGGTACGCCGGTACATGATAGCGGCCCTCCCGGTCCAATTGCCCCATCAGCTCCGGCACCAGGTCCGCCTCTTCCGCCATGAGGGCCAGGAGCCGCTCCAGATTGGAGGACACCAGAATATCCATGCTGGGGGACTTGGTCTTATACAGCGGCCGCAGGCGGTCATAGGTGCCGGTGGCCAGGAATTTGGTCAACACGTCGTTATCGTTGGAGGCGCAGATCAGCTTGCCCACGGGCAGGCCCATCTTCTTGGCCAGGAATCCGGCCAGAATATCACCGAAATTGCCGGTGGGGACGGAGAAATTCACCTGGTCCCCCAGGGCGATGGCGCCCCTGCGGAGCAGGTCCCGGTAGGCGGTGAAATAATAGGTGATCTGGGGCACCAGCCGACCGATGTTGATGGAATTGGCGGAGGACAGACCGGCCTGGGGATTTTGGGCGAAGATCTGCTTCACCCCGGTCTGGCAATCGTCAAAATTGCCCCGGATGGCGCAGACCCGGACATTTTCGCCCTCCTGGCTCACCATCTGCCGCCGCTGGACATCGGACACGCCCCCATGGGGATAAAACACACAGATGTCGATGCCCGGCACATCCCGGAAGCCTTCCAGGGCGGCCTTGCCGGTATCGCCGGAGGTGGCGGTGAGGATGGTGGTATGGGCGGTATGGCCGCAGACCTGCTTGGCGGCCATCATAAGCCGGGGCAGCATGCACAGCGCCACATCCTTGAAGGCGGAAGTGGGGCCCCGGAACAGCTCCAGGACATAACGGTCCCCCACCTTCACCAGGGGGGTCAGCTCGTCGGACTGGAATTTGCCGCTGTAAGCCTGGCGGACCAGGTCATCCATCTGAGGGATCTCCGGGAAAAAGGCGGAGAGGATACCGGCGGCAATGGCGAAGGTATCCCCCCGGAGCAATGCCTGCCAATCCACCTGAGGCAGCTTCTCCGGCAGATACAGACCGCCGTCCGGCGCCAGGCCCTGCAAAATGGCGGCGCTGCCGCTGATGGGCGGGCTGCTGCGGCGGGTGGAGATATAATGCATAACGGGGTCCTCCCTTGACAAAAAATACAAAAATGCTTGCTTTTATTTGTGTATATGATATACTTACATCCGTGAAAATGCAAGTATTTTATCCCCGTTTCAGGAGGTTTTACAATGAGAATTGGTTTGCTGGGTTTCGGCACCGTTGGTAAGGGCGTTTACGAACTGACCAGGGGCCGGGAAGATATGACCGTAGTCAAGGTCCTGCTCCGCCGGGAACTGACCTTGCCCGACGCCGTGGTGACCCACGATTTTAACGATATTCTGCTGGACGATACCATCGACACCGTGGTGGAGACCATCGGTGGGCTGCATCCGGCTTTTGAATATGTGAAGGCCGCCATCGAGGCCGGCAAAAATGTGGTCACCGCCAACAAGGCTCTCATTGCCACTTATTATGACGAACTGCTGCCTCTGACGGAGGAAAAGGGTGTGCTGCTGCGCTGCACCGCTTCCGTGGGCGGCGGCATCGGCTGGCTGTCCGAACTGGAGCGTGTCCGCCGGCTGGAGACCGTCAGCCGGGTGGGCGGCATCATGAACGGCACCTGCAACTACATTCTCCACGCCATGACCAGCCGGGGTCTTTCTTATGAGGACGCCCTGGCCCAGGCCCAGGCATTGGGTTATGCGGAAGCCGATCCTTCCACCGACGTGGACGGCATCGACACCTGGCACAAGCTCATCGTATCGGCCAACATCGCCTTTGGCGTCAGCCTGGATACTTCCCTGATCCCGGCCGCCGGCATCCGCCGGATCCGCAAGGAGGATGTGGACACCTTCCGCAAGCACGGCCTGGTGTGCAAGCTGGTATCCTCCGGCAAGTTTGAAAACGGCACCTATTCCGCCTGGGTCCAGCCCACCTTGTTCCCCCAGGGGGCATTGGAGGCGGCGGTGCCCATGAATTACAACCTCATCACTCTGTACGGCGATATTTCCGGCCGGCAGAGCTTCTACGGCCAGGGCGCGGGCCGGTATCCCACCGCGTTTAACGTGGTGCAGGACTGCGCCGACTTCCTGGAAGGCAACGGCTTCTACTGCGGCTACGGCCGGAAGGTCCATGTGTGCAACTCCGAGCGGATGCGCTTCTACGTCAGCGGCGAGAGCGACCATTGGCTGGAGGCCCACACCGCCGAAAACTGGCATCAGGGCGTTGTGACGGAGCCGGTGAGCGTGGCGGATATCCACGCATGGCTGAGCTGCCATCCCACCGCATTCATCGCCGCCATTTCCGAAGAGATCGTGTAAGGAGAACGGTATGCTGAAAGTAACGAAATTCGGCGGCTCCTCCATGGCTGACGCCGGTCAATACCGGAAGGTCCGGGACATCGTCCTGGCCGACCCCAGCCGGAAGGTGGTGGTGGTCTCCGCCGCCGGCAAGCGGTTTAAGGATGACCACAAGATCACGGACCTGCTGTATCTGTGCTACGCCCACACCCAGTACGGTGTGGAATGCAACCGGGTGTATGACATGATCACCTCCCGGTATCTGCAGATCCGGGATGAACTGGGCCTGGAACTGGATCTGGAAAGTGAATTTGCCCAGCTCAAGGCCCGTCTGGACAAGAAGAAGGTGACCCAGGATGAGCTGGTGAGCCGGGGTGAATATTTCTCCGCGCGGCTTATGGCGGCCCTTCTGGGATTCAAGTTCGTGGATGCGGCGGATTGGATCCGCTTCCGGCTGGACGGCACCGTGGACCAGGACGCATCCTACAGCCTGCTCCGGGACCTGGTGGGTCAGGAGCGGGTGGTGATCCCCGGATTTTACGGGGCCATGCCCGACGGGCGGATCCATGTATTCTCCCGGGGCGGCAGCGACATCACCGGCTCCCTGGCGGCGGCGGCTCTGGATGCCGACGTTTACGAGAACTGGACCGATGTTTCCGGCATTTTGATGGCGGATCCCCGGATCGTGGACGATCCCCAGACTATTCCCGAGGTGACTTATGACGAACTGCGGGAGCTGAGCTACTCCGGCGCCCAGGTCCTCCACGAAGGTTCCATCTTCCCCGTGCGGGAAAAGGGCATCCCCCTGAACATCCGCAACACCAACGCCCCGGAGGATGCGGGCACCCTGATCAAGGAGTCTTTTGACACCGATTCTCAGCCGGACCGGTTCATTACCGGCATCACCGGCAAAAAGGATTTTACCATCATCTCCATGTTCAAGCGGGGTATGAGCAACGAGGCCGGCGTTCTGCGGCGGGTCTTATCCGTACTGGAGCGGCATAACATTAGTGTGGCCTATGTGCCCAACAGCATCGACAACGTGTCCCTGGTGGTGGCCAGCGAGGATGTGGAATCCTGCCTCTACGCCATTCAGGATGAGATCCGCAAGGAACTGCAGCCGGACTATCTGCGGGTGTATGAGCAGATCGCCGTGGTGGCGGCGGTGGGTCGGAAAATGGCCTACAGCCCCGGTATTTCCGGCCGGATCTTCGCGGCCCTGGGCAACGCGGGCATCAATATCCGCATGATCACCCAGGGACCCGAAGAACTGAATATCATCTTCGGCGTGGAGAACAAGGATTTCAAGACCGCCATCCGGACGCTGTATGACAGCTTTGTAAAATAAGGCTCCCGTAAGGAGGGACAGAACATGAAAACTTATACCGTTGCCGTTCTGGGCGCCACCGGCGCCGTGGGCCGGGAAATGATCAAAATTTTGGAGGAACGGAATTTCCCCGTGGGGCGGCTGGTGCCCCTGGCTTCCGCCCGGTCCGCCGGCAAGACCCTGAAATTCCGGGGGGAAGAGGTGACCATCGGGCTGGCTTGCGAAGAAGCATTCCGGGGCGTGGACATCGTGCTGGGCGCCGCGGAAAATGACATCGCCAAGCAATTTGCCCCGGCCATCGTGGCGGCCGGCGCCGTATTTGTGGACAATTCTTCCGCATTCCGCATGGATGAAAATGTGCCCCTGGTGGTGCCGGAGATCAATCCGGAGGATGTGGCCGGCCATAAGGGCATCATCTCCAACCCCAACTGCTCCACCATCATCACCGCCACGGCGGTGAACGCCCTGAACGCCATCGCCCCCATCCGGGCCATGACCGCTTCCACTTATCAGGCGGTTTCCGGCGCCGGCGCCGGCGGTCCCATAGAACTGATGGCGGAAGTGGAGGCCCTGCGGGCCGGGGAAAGCTATGAGCCGAAGGTATTTTCCCACCAGATCGCCTACAATCTGATCCCCCAGATCGGCGGCGACACCGGCAACGGCTACACCAGCGAAGAAATGAAACTGCAGAACGAAGGCCGGAAGATCATGCATCTGCCGGAGCTGAAGGTGTGCTGCACCTGCATTCGGGTGCCGGTGATCCGGAGCCACTCCATTTCCGTGAGTCTGCATTTTGACCGGCCGGTTTCCGTGGCGGAAGCCCGGGCGGCCCTGGGAAAGGCCCCCGGCGTGAAGCTGGTGGATGATCTGAGCAGGAAGATGTACCCCATGCCCCTGGATACCACGGACCAGGATCTGGTATTCGTGGGACGGATCCGGGAGGATCTGACGGACGAGAACGGTCTGTGTCTGTGGTGCTGCGGTGATCAGGTCCGCAAGGGCGCGGCCACCAACGCCATCCAGATCGCGGAATTGGTCATTGGATAAGGATAAAGCCGCCGGGAAACCGGCGGCGGTTTTTTCGATGTAGGGTGTGCGGGGGCGGTTCTTGTCCCTCCCGTTCGTCCCCCTCATCCGGTGCTGAGGGCCACTCCCCGGGGGGGAAGGTTTTAGGGGGCAAAAAACAAGGGAGGACGGGGTCGTCCTCCCTTGGGGATATGAAACAGACTGGGGTCAAAGGCCCAGGAACGCATTGGCAAAGAGGAAATAGACCACCAGGGAAACGGCGTCCACGATGGTGGTGATGAAGGGGCTGGCCATGACCGCCGGGTCGGCGCCCAGAACTTTGGCCACCATGGGCAGCGCGCAGCCCACCACCTTGGCAATGACCACGGTGACGCACAGGGCCAGGCTCACCACCAGGTCCACCCAAACGGTGATGTCCGCATTTCCGAACAGCAGCCGGTCCACCAGCCACACTTTGGCGAAGCAGACCGCCGCCAGGGCGATGCCGCACAGCAAGGCCGTCCGCAATTCTTTCCAGATCACCTGGCCCACATCCCGGAATTTCAGTTCTCCCAGGCTCAGGGCGCGGATCACGGTGACGCTGGCCTGGCTGCCGGAGTTACCGCCGGTACCCATGAGCATGGGGATAAAGGCGGTAAGGACCACGGCCTGGGCCAGGGCGCTTTCAAAAGATGTGATGATCCAGCCGGTAAAGGTGGCCGACAGCATCAGCACGGTGAGCCAGGGGAAGCGGCTCTTGAACAGATCCCAGGGATTGCTCTTGAGGTACGGCTTCTCCGTGGGCAGAACACCGGACATCAGCTCGATATCCTCGGTGGTCTCTTCTTCCAGAACATCCATGGCGTCGTCGAAGGTGACGATGCCCACCATGCGGCCTTCCGTATCCACCACGGGCAGGGCCAGGAAGTTATATTTACTGAGCATCCGGGCCACTTCTTCCTGGTCGGTGCGGGTGTGGACAAAGATGAGGTTGGTTAACATAATATCCTCGATCTTCATCTCATCGTCTTCCGCCAGCAGCAGGTCCTTGACCGTGACCAGGCCGATGAGGTGCCGGGAGGGGTCGGTGACATAGCAGGTATAAATGGTCTCCTTGTCCACGCCCTGGCGGCGGATACGGCGGATGGCCTCCTCCACGGTCATGGCCGGGCGGAGTGAGACATACTCCGTGGTCATCAGGGCACCGGCGGAATACTCGGGATAGCGCAGGATCTGGTTGATGGAGGAACGCATTTCCGGGTCCGCATTTTTCAGGATCCGTTTGACCACGTTGGCAGGCATTTCCTCAACCAGGTCAGCGGCGTCGTCCACATACAGTTCGTCCAGCACTTCCTTCAACTCGGCATCGGAGAAGCCGCGGATCAGCAATTCCTGGGCATCCGGCTCCATTTCCACGAAGGTCTCGGCGGCCTGCTCTTTCGTCAGCAGGCGGAACATAATGGGGATCTGCCGATCCTCCAGATCGGCAAAGACCGCCGCCACGTCGCTGGGGTTCATGGTGACCAGGATGTCCCGGAGGGTGGTGTATTTTTTGTCCTCCAGCATTTTGATCAGGGCTTTTTCCACGATTTCAAAACGCTCTGCCATGGCGGTCCCTCCTTTGGTCTTTTTTTCATTTTACCGCCGTTGGCGGACAATGTCAACGGATTTTTTAGTGGCCGGTGGCTGTCCGGCTCCCTCGTCAGAGGGAGGCAAGGGGGGGCGGAGCACCACCCCCGGGGGAAGGTATGGGTACTGCCCTCTCCGTCATTTGCTTCGCAAATGCCACCTCTCCCAAAAGGAGAGGCAAGGGGGCGGAGCACCACCCCCGGGAGAAGATATGGGCGTGGGGATATTTGTCTGTATTTTCCAATTCATCCGGGGGCGGTTTGAAAAGTTTGTGAAAAGTGACGGAAAGTTTGCTAATATTTTAGACATTTTGTCCCTTTCCTAAACGCAAAAAATATGATATGTTATGCGTGGAAACTTATGGGGATATTATGCCCTTTTTCGGGCAGAAATCGACCAATAACATGAACAAGGAGCTGTCAATATGTATTTCCAGAAGAAACGCTGCATTGCCATGCTGCTGGCCGGTGGCCAGGGCAGCAGACTGAAGGTCCTGACGGAGAAAACCGCCAAGCCTGCAGTACCCTTCGGCGGTAAGTACCGCATCATCGACTTCCCCCTGAGCAACTGCGTCAACTCCGGCATCGACACCGTGGGCATCCTGACCCAGTATCAGCCTTTGGAACTGAATGAGTACATCGGCAACGGTCAGCCCTGGGGCCTGAACAAGACCCATTCCTGCGCCCAGGTCCTGCCCCCCTACGAGCGTCACGACAAGAAGTCCGGCTGGTACAAGGGCACCGCCAACGCCATTTACCAGAACATCGACTTTATCGAGCGCTTTGACCCGGATTATGTGGTGATCCTCTCCGGCGACCACATCTACAAGATGGATTACGCCGCCATGGTGGCTTATCACGAGGCCCACAACGCCTCCTGCACCATCGCCGTGCGGAATGTGCCCCTGAGCGAGGCTTCCCGGTTCGGCATTCTGAACACCAATCCTGACAACTCCATTTACGAATTTGAAGAGAAACCCAAGGTCCCCAAGTCCACCAACGCATCCATGGGCATTTATGTATTCAACTGGAGCGTCCTGCGGGAAGCCCTGATCAGCGACGAAGAGGATCCCGCTTCCTCCAACGACTTCGGCAAGAACATCATCCCCGGTCTGCTGAATGCCGGCCACAAGATGATGGCTTACAACTTCGACGGCTACTGGAAAGACGTGGGCACCATCGACTCCCTGTGGGAAGCCAACATGGAACTGCTGGGCAAGGATCCCGAATTCCAGATCCGGGGCGAGAAGTCCAAGATCTACGCCCGGAACTCCGCCATGCCCTCCTCCTACATCGACGCCGATTCCAAAATCTCCAACGCCTTCGTGGCTGAAGGCTGTGAGGTCTACGGCAGCGTGAAGCACTCCATCATTTCCGTGGGCTGCACCGTCGGCAAGGGCGCCATGGTGGAAGATTCCGTGGTAATGCCCGGTGTGGTCATCGAGGACGGCGCCATCGTGCGCCACGCCATTCTGGGCGAGAACAGCGTCATCAGAGCCAACGCCGTGGTGGGCGGCACCAACAAGAAGAAGATCAGCGTCACCTCCAAGGGTGCGGTGGTAGAGACCGTACTCCAGCCCGGTGACATGGTGTAAGGGAGGATATGACTATGAGCGTAATGGGTATTATTTTCGCCAATGATGTGGCCATCGACGCATTGACCACCAAGCGGACCATGGCTTCCCTGCCCTTCGGCGGCCGTTATCGTCAGGTGGACTTCCATCTGTCCAACCTGGCTGCCGGCGGCATCCACCATGTGGGCATCGTTTCCCGGGCCAACTACCAGTCCCTGATGCACCATGTGGGTTCCGGTGAGGAATGGGGCCTGGAGCTGGGCGAGGGCGGTCTGGAGTTTTTGACCCCCTATGCATTGGGCAATGATGACCGCTACCGCGGCAAGCTGGAAAACCTGTATGCCGTGCTGGATTTCCTGAAGTATGCCGAGGATGAGTATGTGGTGCTGACCGACTCTTCCATCCTGACCAACCTGGATATCAAGGACATCGTGGCCAGCCATAAGGCCAGCGGCAAGGATGTCACCATTGTTACCAAGGCCGGCGTGGCCAACGGCAAGAAGGTGCTGGACCTGGCCATGAAACTGGAGGACGGCGAGATCGTGGATATGGTCGTCAGCCATCCGGCAGAGGAAGGCTATGTGGCTTCCATGGATATTTTCGTGGTGGGCCGGCAGTGGCTGATCAGCAAGGTGACGGAGTGTGTTGCCCGAAATCAGTACCACATGGACCGGGACCTGATCCTGGGTCACTGGAACCGGAATGCCATTTCCATCAACGTTTACGACTACAATGGCGTGGCCCTGTTTAACGAGTCCACCGAGGAATATTTCGCCAACACCATGGCCCTGTTGAACAAGGATATCCGGGACGGTCTGTTCAACGGCCATCACACCATCTTCACCAAGGTCCGCGACCGGGTGCCCACCTACTACGGCGCCAAGTGCGAAGTGGAGAACTGCCTGCTGGCCGATGGCTGCATAATCGACGGCGAAGTGGAAGATTCCGTGCTGTTCCGCCAGGTCACCGTGGCCCAGGGCGCGGAAGTGGAGCACTGCATCATCATGAACGACACTGTGGTGGGTGAGAATTGTGAGCTGGAGTATGTGATCCTGGACAAAAACGTCACCGTGACCCCCGGCACCAAGCTGGTGGGCACCGCCAAGAATCCCATCATTATCAGAAGAGGAGAAACCGTATGAAAATTGCCATCCTCGCTTCCGAGGGCGCGCCCTATGTAAAATCCGGCGGTCTGGGCGATGTGATGGAGGCCCTGCCTGCGGCGCTGTCCCGGATCCCGGGCAACGAAGTGGTGCTGATCCTCCCCTATTACAAAAAGATCAAGACCAACCCCGCCTACGAGACCGAAGTTGCGGCGCAGTTTGAGGTGACTTTGGGGTGGCGGCGGCAGTATGCCGCCCTGCTGCGGCTGAAAAACCGGACCGACGGCGTCACCGTGTATTTCGTGGACAACGATTACTACTTCGGCGGTCGCGGCGGCGCCATTTACGGCGACCTGGACGACGGCGAGCGTTACGCCTTCTTCTCCCGGGCCTGCCTGGACGGTCTGTCCATCCTGGACTGGATCCCCGACGTGATGCAGTGCAACGACTGGCAGACGGCCCTGGTGCCCACCTACCTGAAGGCCATGTACCGGGGTCGGTTCCCCTACACCAAGTGCATGTACACCATCCACAACATCGAATATCAGGGCTGGGCCAACGCCAACTTCTTCGATGATGTGTTGGGTCTGCCCTGGGAATACCGCTCCGTGCTGGACATGAACAACTCCGTGAATATGATGAAGGGCGCCATTGAGACCTGCGATCTGGTGACCACCGTTTCCGAGACCTACTCCCGGGAGCTGATGTATCCCTACTACGCCCACGGCCTGGATGGCGTCATCGCCAGCGCCGCATGGAAACTGACGGGCATCACCAACGGCATCGACACCAACACCTTCAACCCGGAGACCGATCCGGCGCTGCCGGCCCACTACAACGCCGACAACCTCCACATCGGCAAGGCCGCCTGCAAGGCCGCCCTCCAGGAGGAAGTGGGCCTGCCCGTGGATCCCGACGCGCCCCTGATGGTGATGGTGACCCGGTTGGCGGGCCACAAGGGTCTGGATCTGCTGTGCTACATCGCACGGCGGCTGCTGTGGGAAGAAAACTGCCAGCTTTTGGTGCTGGGCACCGGCGAAGCGCAGTATGAGAAGTTCTTCAAGGAGCTGGCGGTGGAATTCCCCGATCGGGTGGCGGCGAAGATCACCTTCAACTTAGGGTTGGCGGCCCGGATCTACGCCGGCGGCGACATCTACCTGATGCCCTCCAAGTCCGAGCCCTGCGGCCTGAGCCAGATGAATGCCATGCGCTACGGCACCGTGCCCGTGGTCCACGCCACCGGCGGTCTGAAGGACACCGTGCCTCCCTGCGACGAAAACGGCCGGGGCGGTCTGGGCTTCACCTTCCAGAGCTACAACGGCGACGACTTCTGCGGCGCTGTGAAGCGGGCGCTGCACCTGTACAACCACGACCGGGACGGCTTCCGGGCCCTGCAGCAGCACGAGATGCGGCAGGACTTCAGCTGGAATCTGCCGGCGGGACGGTATATGGAGCTGTTCCACCAGATGCTGGGCTGGTAAAACGCGATATTTTCACCGGGACGGTTTTCCGTCCCGGTTTTTCTTGCCTTATTGCGGTTTTTGTGATAGGATTATTAACGTTCAAATTGGGGTTTATTGCGCCGGCGCGGGAGCGCCCAAGAGCTTCTCCCTGGGGAGAAGCTGTCAAAAATCGGCACCTCGAAGCCGATTTTTGACTGATGAGGGAGCTATTTTCCTGATTGTTTCCCCTCATCCGGCCCTTTGGGCCACCTTCCCCCCAGGGGGAAGGTTTTGGAACAGCGCGATAAACCGAAATTTGCAACGCAATACACATCAGGAGAAATCTATGCGTATTTTGTATGACAGCAAGCAGCTCATCCACAAAAATCCCTTCGGTACCCTGGTGCCGGGGCAGGAATGCAGTTTGAAGATCCATATCCCCTCCAACGTCCAGGCCACCCGGGTGGAGTGTATGATCCAGCATCCCGACGGCAGCGCAGCCCTGACCGTTCGGCTGGAATATCAGATGAAGAAGGGCGCTTACGATATTTTCGGCGGCAAATTCGCCTTTGAACACACGGGGCTGTATTTTTACTGGTTCCGGGTAACCCAGCGTCACGGCGGTTTCCGGCTGTTCAAGCAGGGGGATCACACCAACATGGAAGCCGGCGATCTCTGGCAGGTGAGCTGTGTACCGGCGGATGCGGCGGTGCCGGAATGGGCCCAGGGCGGCACCATGTATCAGATCTTCCCGGACCGTTTTTTCCGGGCGGGCAAATGCGATCTCACCGGAAAGCTGGAGCCGTACACCCTCCACGAAGATTGGTACGAGGACGTCCATTGGCAGCCGAAACCCGACGGGCGGGTGCTGAACAACGATTTTTACGGCGGCAATTTCCGGGGCATCATGGAGCGGCTGGATTATCTGCTGAGTTTGGGCATCACCGTGATCTATCTGAACCCCATCTCCAAAAGTTTCTCCTCCCACCGGTATGACACCGGCGATTACAAGACCCCGGATCCCATGCTGGGCACCATGGCGGATTTCACCGCCCTGTGCAACGCCGTCCACGCCCGGGGAATGCGGATCATTCTGGACGGCGTGTATTCCCATACCGGTTCCGACAGTTTGTATTTCAACCGCTACGGCCATTTTCCCGGCCAGGGCGCTTACCAAAGTCAGCAGTCCCCCTACGCCGGCTGGTACAGCTTCAGCCATTGGCCCGACACTTATCAAAGCTGGTGGGGATTTGACACCCTGCCCACGGTGAACAAGATGGACCCCGCCTTTTTGGAGTACATCATCACCGGCCAGGACAGCGTCATTGCCCATTGGCTGAAGGCCGGCTGCGACGGCTTCCGGCTGGATGTGGCAGACGAACTGCCCAGCGAATTCCTCACCCTCCTGCGCCGCCGGGTCCGGGAACTGAAGCCTGATGCCCTGGTGATCGGCGAGGTATGGGAGGATGCTTCCAACAAGGTCGCTTACGGCCGGCACCGGCAGTATTTCACCGACGGCCAACTGGACAGCGTGATGAATTATCCTCTGCGGACCGCCATCATCAATTTCCTGCGGGAACGGGATGACGGCTACGGGCTGTACAACACGGTGATGACGCTGGCGGAAAACTATCCGCCCCAGGTGTTCCTGGCGGCCATGAACTGCCTGGGCACCCATGACAGCCCCCGGATCCTCACCGCACTGATGGACGATTTTGACGGCAGCCGTGAAGAAAAAGCGCGGCGCAAGCTGTCCCTGCAGCAGCGGTTGGTGGCCCAGGAGCGGCTGCTGATGGCCAGCTTCCTGCAGTATATGCTGCCGGGTATGCCCAGCCTGTACTACGCCGACGAGACCGGCATGGAAGGCTATCGGGATCCCTTCAACCGGCGGACCTATCCCTGGGGACGGGAGGATCGGGAACTGCTGACCCACCACAAAATGCTGGGCAAGCTGCGGAAGGATCACAAGGCCCTGCGGCTGGGCGATATTCAATTCTTCCAGGCCGGGGATCAGCGGATCGGCTTCAGCCGGAGTCTGGAGGGCAAGACCTACGGCATTTACGCCAACCGCGGACACGACAACTGGGAGATCCCCGGCGGAAAGGTCCTGCTGGGCCACAATCTTTACAGCGTGGCGCCGGAGTGGACGGTGCTGTCCCCCATGGGATTCTGCATTGTGGAGGAAGCATAATGGACGAGAAGATCATTTCCGGCTATTGCCGGTGTCTGGATGCTCACCGGATGGTCACCGCCGAAGAAGAGGACGGGGCCTGGGTGGTGGATTGCGGATACGGCAACTGCCCCTACGAGCAAAACTGCCCCATCGCCGCCGCATTGTGGGAAGCGGGTATATAAACGTGACCCGGCAGGCTCTGCCGGGTCTTTGATCTTGGGCAGGGCCATCCTTTCATTTGACATTGCCGGGATTCCATGCTATGATAAAATAGAATAAATGGGAGGAATTTACCATGCTTTATATCGGTTATGCCCTGTTTCTGCTGCTCATTACGGCGGCGGATCAGTTTACCAAATATTTGACCGTGGCCAACATCGCTCTTTACGGGCAGGTGGATGTTCTGCCGGGGATCGTGGGTTTGACCTATGTGCAGAACACCGGCGCCGCCTTTTCCAGTTTCAGCGGGATGCAATGGCTCTTTGCCCTGGTTTTTCTGCTGTTTACGGTGATGCTGGTGTGGCAGTTTTGGAAGAAGCCCCTGCCCTTCCGGCCCTTCGAAAACTGGTGCCTGGTGGCCATCTACGCCGGCGGTCTGGGCAACATGATCGACCGGCTGCGGCTGGGTTATGTGGTGGATATGATCGAGGTGCTGTTTTTTGATTTTGCCGTGTTCAATGTGGCCGATTGCTTCATTACCTGCGGCACCTTTGCCATGATCATCAGCCTGCTGTTCTTTAACAAGGATTTCTGGAGAGACGAAAAGAAATGACACTTTACGCCGATATGGCCGGCGAACGGCTGGATGCTTTTCTGGCCCGGAGCGCCGAAGGACTCACCCGCAGCGCCGCCCAGCGCCTCATCGAAGAGGGCCTGGTGACGCGCAACGGCAAACCCGGAAAGAAAAATGACAAACTGAACATGGGCGATAGGGTGGAATTTTCGGTGCCCGAACCCAGGGAAGTGGACATCCGGCCCACGGAAATGGCCCTGGACATCGTCTACGAAGATGAGGATGTGCTGGTGGTGAACAAACCCAAGGGGCTGGTGGTCCACCCTGCCGCCGGCCATCAGGACGACACATTGGTCAACGGCCTGCTTTTTGCCATGGGGGACGATCTGAGCGGCATCAACGGCGAACTGCGGCCCGGCATCGTCCATCGCATCGACAAGGATACCTCCGGTCTTTTGGCTGTGGCCAAAAATGACCGGGCCCATGTGTGGCTGGCCAGCCAGCTCAAGGATCACTCCATGTACCGGGTGTACGACGCCATCGTGGTGGGCAATTTGAAGGAGGACAGCGGCACCGTCTGCGCCTCCATCGGCCGCCATCCCAGCGACCGGAAGAAAATGTGCGTCACCCAGCGCAACGCCAAGGATGCGGTGACCCATTGGGAAGTGGTGAAGCGTTACCGGGGGTACACCCACGTCCGTTGCCGCCTGGAAACCGGCCGTACCCATCAGATCCGGGTGCATATGGCTTACATCGGCCATCCCATCCTGGGCGACACGGTCTACGGCCGGAAAAAGCCGGAGCTGGGCCAGGACAGCCAGGTCCTCCACGCCGGCACGTTGTGCTTCACCCACCCCGGGGACGGTCATCCGGTCATGGTTTTTGCGCCGCTGCCGGACTATTTCACCAAAGTTCTTGAGAAGCTGGAGAAGATGACATGAAAACATTGCTCCACGTTTGCTGCGCCCCCTGCGCCAATCAATGCATCGAGGTGCTGCGGACCGATGGCTTCGAGGTCACCGGTTATTGGTACAATCCCAACATCCATCCCTTCACCGAATACCGGGAGCGGCGCAACTGCCTGCGGGACTACGCCGCCCGGATCGATCTGCCCCTCATTGAACGGGACGATTACGGCCTGCGGCCCTTCGTCCGGGAAGTGGCGGAGGACATCGGCGGCCGGTGCGTCAAATGCTACGAGATGCGGCTGTTCGACACCGCCCGGCAGGCGGCGGAGGGGGGATTCGACAGTTTCACCAGTTCTCTGTTCATCAGCCCCTATCAAAATCACGAGCTGATGCGGGATGTGGCGGAAAGAGCCGCCGCCGAATACGGTGTCCGGTTTGAATACCGGGACTTCCGGCCCTATTTCCGGGACGGGCAGACCTTCGCCCGGGAGCAGGGGTTCTATATACAGAAATACTGCGGCTGCGTTTTTTCCGAGCAGGAGCGGTATCTGAAGCCGAAAAAGATCATTCCCTAAAACCTTCCCCCTGGGGGGAAGGTGCCCCAGTTCGCAAACTGGGGCGGATGAGGGGGCATTATGGAACGAAACGACCAACTTAAAAAATACGCACAGGATCTGCGAAAGAACAGTACCAATGAGGAAAACACACTTTGGTACCAATATCTGCGCAATTACCCTGTTCGTTTCCGCAGGCAATGCATTCTGGGGCCTTTCATCGTGGATTTTTATTGCGCCAAGGCGCGCTTGGTCATCGAGTTGGACGGATCTCAGCACTTTGACCCAAGCAGCATAAAATATGATGAGGACAGAACGCATTATCTGGAATCCCTTGGATTAAAAGTACTGCGTTTCCCCAACACTGAGATCCATAACAATCTCCGCTATGTCTGTCAGCAGATCGACAGCGAAATCCAGGCACGTTATCAAGCCGCCCCTTTACCGGAAGGTGTTGGGCGGAGAGCTTTTACCACATCAAAATATCACGAGGGAGACCCCCTCATCCGCCCCTGCGGGGCACCTTCTCCCCGGGGAGAAGGTATAGGAGGATCTATGTCTAAATTTGAATTCTCTGTCCCCACCTTGTTTGGTCTGGAGGGCATTGCCGGTGACGAACTGCGTCGGCTGGATATGGAAAATGTCCGGGTGGAGAACGGCCGGGTGCTGTTCTCCGGCGACGAAAATGCCCTGGCCCGGGCCAACATCTGCCTGCGGACCGGCGAGCGGGTGCTGCTGGTGCTGGCGGATTTTGAGGCCCGCACTTTTGAGGAGCTGTTCCAGGGGGTATACAACACGGCCCTGGAGGAAGTGATCCCTGCTGACGGCCAATTCCCCGTGAAGGGCCATTGCCTCAACGCCCAGCTCATGAGCATCCCCGATTGCCAGGCCATCATCAAAAAGGCCGCCAGCAAGCGGCTGGGTGAAAAATACGGCATGAACTGGCTGCCGGAAAGCGGCGCCAAATATCAGCTTCAGTTTTTCATCATGAATGATCGGGTCCAGCTTTGCCTGGACACCTCCGGCATGGGCCTCCACAAGCGGGGCTACCGGGCCCTGGGCAACGACGCCCCCCTGCGGGAGACCCTGGCCGCCGCCATGGTGATGCTGACCCGGTACCGGGGCCGGGAGTTCCTTTGGGATCCCTTCTGCGGCAGCGGCACCATCCCCATCGAAGCCGCGTTCATCGCCAAAAACCGGGCACCCGGCCTGCGGCGGCGGTTCGCCGCGGAGCAATTTGCCTGGATGAACGAGAAGATCTGGCAGGAGGCCCGGGGCGAAGCCATGGACAAGGAATTCCGGGGCAAATATCAGATCCTGGGTTCCGACAACGACCCCAAGTGCATCAGTCTGTCCATGTCCAACGCCCGGAAGGCCGGCGTGGCAGACATCATCGAGTTCCGGGACGGCGATGCCACCAGGATGAGCCTGCCCACGGACAGCGGCATCCTGGTTTGCAATCCCCCCTACGGCCAGCGGATGGGCCAGCAGAAGGACGCTCAGCGGCTGTATCAGGCTTTGGGCCGTCACTTGAAATTCGCCGACGGCTGGAAAAAGTACGTCATCACCTCCGAGCCGGAATTTGAGCATTATTTCGGCCGCCGGGCGGACAAGAAGCGGAAGCTCTACAACGGCATGATCAAGTGCGATTACTATATGTACCTGGGCGGAAGAACAAAGAAGTAAGTTGGCGTTTATTGCGCTGTTGAATGACGCACCAGGCAAAGCCTTCTCCTCGAGGAGAAGGTGCCCCAGTGCGCACACTGGGGCGGATGTGGTGGTCTGCGAAGCAGATTGCGAACCATAACGCCGCTTTACGGCTACACCACACCCGGCCCTCCGGGCCACCCTCTCCTCAAGGAGAGGGCTTTGGGTACTGCTCCATCAGCACGATAAGCAGAAATTTGAACTTTATTTGGGGAGAGATGTATATGACCCATTTATTTATCATCAACCCCGCGGCGGGCAGCCGCAACCGCACCGACGACTACAGTCAGGTCATCCATCGGCTCTGCCGGGAGCGGGGTCTGGAATATGACATCCGGGTGTCCACGGCCCCCGGTGAATGCACCCGGTTCGCCCGGGAGGCCGCCGAGACCGGCAAGGAAGTCCGGCTCTACGCCTGCGGCGGCGACGGCACCCTGAACGAAGTCATGGCCGGCGCGGCCGGGTATGACAACGCCGCCATCACCGTGTTTTCCGGCGGCAGCGGCAACGATTTTGTGAAGATCTTCAGCGATCCCAAGGCGTTTTTTGACCTGGAACGGCTGCTGGACGCGGAGGAGGCCCGGTTTGACCTCATCGACTGCAACGGCGATCTGGCCCTGAACATCTGCTGCGTGGGTCTGGATGCCCGGATCGGCAACGATGTGGCCAACTACAAGCGGCTGCCCCTGCTTCACGGTTTTGCGGCCTATGCCGCCTCCACGGCGGTGAACATCGTCCGGGGTATTGCCGAGCATTATGTGGTGGAGATCAACGGTGAAGTCATCGACGGCGAGCAGACCTTTGTATGCATGTGCAACGGCCGGTTCTACGGCGGCGGCTTCAATCCCGTGCCGGAAGCCGACCCCACCGACGGCCTTCTGGATGTGCTGGTGGTGAAAAAGGTCAGTCGTCTTCAGATCCCGGCCATCATCGGCAAGTACAAAAACGGCCGCTACAAGGAACTGTCCCATGTGGCCACCCACTACCGCACCGACCGGGTGAAGGTGATCTGCGATCAATCCACCGCCATCAATCTGGACGGCGAGATCCGCTTCGCCAAGGAGGCGGTGTTCCGCATCGCTGACAAGAAGATCCGCTTCTTCTATCCCAGGGGCCTGACCTGGGCCGCCAAGGAACCTGCCAATGTGTAAATTTCAAGGGCGTGCTGCAGTTTTTGCGGTACGCCCTTTGATATTATACTTTTTGGTGAAGCAATTGCTCTGCAAGCTGTAAATTCCGCCTCCAGCGCGGATTTGCAGGCTGCCGCTGCATCAGATCCACGAAGATTTTCTTTGCCTGCGTCAGCAGCTCTTTTCTCCGCCGGGTGTCGAACTGTCCCAGCATCATGCAGCCAACGCCCCAGCTTTCCAGGTGTTCGACAGCCCCCGTTTCTTCCGCCAATTTCCGGGCCACGGACACGGAACGCTCATAATACCTTCTTCTGTCCGCGCCGGTATCTGCCACGGAAGCCATTCGGAAATAGCTGACCGCAAGATTATGGCGGCTTTGATGGGAGCCGGTTTTTGCATTCAGTTGCTCCGCCTTCTCCATATACATTCTGTAGTACCGCCGTGCCTCATTCAGATCGCCGCGTTCTTTATGCACATTCCCCATTCTTCCCAGGCAGGAGGACGCCGCCAGCGCCGCTTCTTCCATCCCAATTTCTTCCGCCAGGCATTCATACAGTTCCAGGCTCCTCTGATAGTTCTCAAGGGCCTCTTCGTACCGTCCTCCCGCCACGGCGGAATCACCAGCATTCATCAAAGTGGTTGCCAGATCATAGGTGCCGTTCACCCCCGGTTTCACCATGGCCGCCTGCAAAGACAATTCCAGCGCTTTGTTGTTATAAGCGTCCGCCTCCGCCTGCTGACCGTTCAATGAACACAGGTAACCCATCCGCTCATAGCAAAGCGCCAGATTGTGCCGGGCGCGGTGGTTGCTCTTGCACAGGCCCGAACGTTCCAGGCAATCCAGCGCCTGGCTGTACTTTATTTTGGCTCTGGCATAATTGCCCCATGATCTGTACATATCGCCGCATTCCACAATAGCCAGCACCAGCAGATTCAGGCTGTCTTCATCGCGCCGGGTTCTGTATTGCTGTTTCAACTGGGTGATCCGCCGTTCCGCCCAGGTCAGGGCCTGCTCCTGATCCTGCTTGACGCCGTTTCCGATGCGGTACATTTGGGCCAGTTTTTCTGTGGCGTCAATGCAGCCATCCCGGGAGGCGGCCGTCAGCAATTCCGCCGCCCGCGGGCCGTCCACTTCCACGTCGATGCCTGCCAGGTAGGCCAGACCCATGAGATAATTATGGTTGGGATCGTTGTCATTTTCCCGTTTGGCCAGTTTTTCCACGGCTTGGGGCAGCTTCCGATGAAGCGCCACGGTCATGGCTTCCTTATCATGGGCATCCACCCAGGTATCCTCCGTGCCGGGAAACTGGGTTTTCAGCAATGCCGGGTCCGTGGGACGCATCATGGCCGGCAGGACCGGCAGGATCTTTTTCGCCTCGGGGTATTCCGTTTCTTCCACATAGTTTTTGACCGGTCTGCCTTGGCTGTCCAGCCGGGACTCCAGAATGGAGGGGGTCACCGTCAGAACGCACAGATCACTGGCGCGGAGGATGGTCAGGATGCCTTCGTCGAAATCCTCGCCGGGGGTGAGGAAATCGTCATACCAAATGGCCACGTCCCGGCAAGCGGGGCGCCGATGGATCAGCTTCATCAGCTCCAGGGCCTCGGCCCGGTCTTTTTTGCGGTAACTCAGGAAGATCCGGGCGTCGAATTCCTTTCGGATCCGTTCCGCCAGTTCGTTGCTGATCAGTACGGCGGCCAGGAATTTTTCCACCTTTTCCCCGTAGGAAACGCCGCTGTCCTGCCGGAGGGTCCGGTTCAGGCAATGGAGACTGCCGCAGAGGTCATCAAACCGATGCTCCAGGCCCTGCTCCATCAGCAGGGGCAGTACCGGGATCCCATGGTCCCGGCCGAAACGCAGCACCGCCAGGGCCCGGTGGTCGGCGCCGTCCAGCAAACCGCCGGTGACAGCCACCACCAGCAGCTTCATATTCCTCAAGTCCGCCCAATACTGTTCATCCGCCGCCGGCAGATCCTCCGGCCGATGATAGCACAGCACAAAATTGCTCTTCTCCCGGATGCCCGGGCGGAACAGGTCCTGCTTCACCGCCTCCAGGCAGGGGGCAAAGTCCGCCGGCAGGCAGGTGAAGTAGATTTTCGGCTGGTGCCGGATCACCGTACCTTCCGGATAATAGTGCATTTTATTGTTCATCCACGCACCTCCTATATACATAACGAGGAAAGCCCCGGTTTTCGCAGACCGGGGCCTCATTCATTCTTCCGGGGGCAGGATCCGATAGCCCAGCTTGACGATGAGCTTCAGGGTCTGCATAGCCGTATTGCGGTCGTAGGCTTTTTCTTCCTCCGGCAGTTCCGCATAGGGCACCAGGCAGGGGGTGGTCTTTTGCTCCGTGTTCCGCTCCGGGCCCAGGGTCCAGCCTTCGGATATCCGGGACGCCGCCCAGACTTCGTGGACATTTTCCGCGATCCGCTCCGTCAGTTCCGTCAGGCTTTCCGGAAGCTGCACATCGGACGTATCCATCGGTTTCGGTTCGTACATCACGCTCGCTCCTTTACTTTTTGGCCGTGTCCAGGGTCTTGCGGAATACCACAAAGCGCTGGAACAAATATTCCGTTACAAAGTTCACGATCATGGTCAGCGCCAGCACCAGATATTCATTCCAGCCAACGTCTGCGCCGGTCAGTACCGCCGTCCACCAGGTGGACAAGGGGGTGAACACCAGGTAAAAACCGGCCACCTGGGCCATGGCCAGGGGCACATTGCCGGCGGAACAGAAGGTGAATTTGCGGTTCAGGGTAAAATTCCACAGCACGGACAGCACCAGCGACAGCATGTAGCTGAGCCAATGGATCCAATGGAACACTTCCTCAAACAGCGTAAAGCTGACCACCTGGATCACGCCGGCGCTGATGGAAAACAGCACAAATTTCACGGTCCGCAGGAATTCTTTTTTCTTATCCGTCATATTCATCCACACTCCTGTTCAAAAAATCCACGATTTCAGCCATAAGATCGGACATGTCTGCCACGGGCAGGTCTTTTTCCGCGCCGTCCCGCAGGCGGCGCAGGCGCCAATGGCCCTGGGCATAAGCCACCGTCAGGCCCTCGGTGCCCGCCGTCAGGAGGCATTGTTCCCGGCCTTGCCGCAAAATGGGACAGCCGCCGTCGAAACGGCCGGAGGCCATGGCGCTGTGGAGCAACTGGGCCAGGGGCAGGGCCGCCGGATCCGTCAGCAGTTTGCGGATGCTCCGGGCGGCGAAGGCGAAGCTGCAGGTTTCGTCACGGAAACGCAGGGCCGTCAGCAGGCCCGTACGGCCCAGTTCTTTCAGAAGGGCCGGTTCCGCTGCGGGCAAGTCCCGGACTTCCAGGCCCCGGCCATAGACCGCCACGGAGCCATTTTCTTCCGCAAATTCCAGGGTCTCGCCGCCGGTCAGCAGGCTGTGGCGGCTGAGGAGATCTTCCAGGGCGGCGGCGTTGGCGTCGCCCATATCCGCTTCCATGCGGCACAGATCCCGGCCGGCGCTGTAAACCGCCCCATCGGGCCCCAGGATGCCCCGGCGCCGAAGCCGGTCCGCCAGCCGGCAAACTGCATCGCAGCCCTCCGCCGGGAAATACCAGCCGTACCGCTGCCACGGCCGGGCCTGGGGGTCCAGGACCGCCAGCCGTTCCTGCATGTCCAAGTGGCACCGGAGGCGGCGGCAGGTTTCGTCCCAAAGGGCCGGTCCCGCCTGGGTAAAGACGTTCCAAAGGGCGGCATGGTCCTGCCGGGGATCGGGCTGGTCCGGGGTCAGGCGGCCATCGCCCAGCAACAGCAGCAATTCCGCCGGCTCCAGCCGCACATCGGTCCGCAAATAGGCCAGCTCTTCGCAGCCGGGACCCGGCAGGAAGCGGCGGCCCTCATAGCGGAACCGGGGCAGCGCCGTGGCGGCGTCGAACACCGCCTGGGCATCTTCATCGCCAAAAACCGGCGTGGTGGCATCCAAAAGGCACCGCCGGCGGCCCTTCATTGCCGCGGCCATTTTTCGGGCGGCGGCGGAAGCATTGGCGGCAGGCAGCAGCCGGTAATCCGCCAGGATCCCTTGGGACCGCAGGGTCCCAAACACCGGCGCCGCTGTTTCCGCCCCGGGGCCGGCCACCAGGAAACAGACCTTCCCGGCGATCCTGCGCCGGCGGAGGCACTCCAGGGTGGGGGTCAATGCCCGTTGCAGATGGGCCCCTTCCATGGGTTCCAGATAGAGCAGATAGGTCAGTTTTTCCGGCCGCAGGACCAGGGCCGGGGCCACATTGGCCACGGGATCGGTCCGGGAAAAGGCCGTGATCAGCGGCGTGCCGGGGCGATTGGTCAGGATGAAGGGGATCCGCTCCACCATCAGCTCGTCATTTTGCTTATAATTGCGCCGCAGATTGGCCTCCGTCACCGGACGGAAGCGGCGACGCACCAGTTCCAGCCGCTGGCGGCCTTCCCCGGCCAGGGGGCCCAGGGCATCCAGGAGGGCGGCCTCATACCGGGGCAAGGCCCGGGTGTCGGTCCGGCTTCCGTCCAGGGCGCCCTGCAGGCAGGCCACATACCGACGGCAGGCTTCCGCCGCCGGCTCCCCGGCCCGCCGGGACAGATTCTGCAAAGCCACCACATCGGCGCAGCGCAGGCCCTCCGCCGTCCGCAGACTGCGGCTCATGCGCTGATACTGCCGGTGCAATTCCACGGACATCCGGTCCAGGGGGTCCAGTTGATCGTCCGCCGGGGAGGGGGTATCCCAGGGGAAGGGCCCGCTCAGGGGGGTGTCCGGGGTGCTGTGGACCAGGCAAAGGTGCCGGCGGCGCCGTTTATCCGCGGTCTGGCCCCGCAAGGCACAGCCGGCATAGTCCGGTTGGCCCTGCTTGTCCCGGGGGAGGGTCCAGCCTGCCGTCACTTTTTCCAGGACCCAACGGCGATGCTCCAGGGCCACCAGGGCCCGGAAGCTCCCGGTCTGCCGGTGAGCCAGTTTTTCGCTGACCGCCGCCGGATCGTCGGCCCGGAGTCCCAGGCCGTAGAGCTTATAGGGTACCGCCAGGGCGTTGGCCATGCTGGCGTGGTAGTAATACTGCCGCCGGAATTCCGTTCGGGCCTGGCGCAGATCCAGGTCGTTCTGATCTTTCCAGCACAGATGGACGTTGAAGGCCATCCGTTCCAGGTCCCGGGGCCAGCGGACCTTCTGCCCCACCTTCACCGGGATCAATGCCGGGTCCGCCGGGGCGGTGCCGGTTCGGGAAATGTAGGCCACGGGGATCCGGTGCCGGGTCAGGCGGCCCAGGGCCGCCGCGGTCTGCTCGTTTTGCCGGTCATCCCCCAGGGAAACGAAGATGTAATGGCAGCCGCCGTGGATCAGGGGGCCGCAGTCCGCCGTCAGGGGGCAAAATTCCAGTTCCGCCCAGGGTTCCGGGCATTCCGGCCCCCCTGCCACCCGGACGAACCGGGTCAGCTCCGGGCGATAGTGGAGGTAGATCTCCCGGTCCAGTTCCGGGTCTTTGGATGCCACCTGCACCTGCAGGCGGCGGCCCGGGATCTGTCCCGTCTGGAGGCACAGATCCACAAATTTCTGTCCAAAACGATCGCCCCCCAGGACCAGGATCCGCAGATCCTTTTGATCCGCCGGCAGGGCCTCAAAAAGGGGCCGGCGGTACAGCAATTCCTGCATGGCGCCCACGCCGTCGCCGGCGATCCGCTCTTCCCGGATCACCATGCGGCGGCCGCCGCCCAGGCCCCGGCCGAATACCTCCGGCAGCAGGTGGGCCCGCAGGCGCTGAAGGTCCTCCAGCAATTCTTCGCAATCTTCATAGCGGTGCCGGGGGTCGGCATGGAGGCATTTTTTCAGGATCCGGGTCAGCAAATACCGCACCACGGGGCCGGAATTGGCCGCCGAAGCGCCGATCAAACGGGAATCACGGACCAGGTCTTCCAGGCGGTCATAGCAAGCCGCGGAATACTGGGGCGCCGGCAATTCCGGCACGATGACCGCGCCATAAAAGAGGATGGCGCCGATGGAAAACAGGTCCGAGCGATTGTCCCCCCGGCCCGCCGCCGTTTCCGGCGCCCGGAATCCCGGGGTGCCCCGGCTCCGCACCGCCCCATCCGCCAGGCAGATGGAATTGACATCGAACAAGGAAATGGAATGGGTATTGATATGGTTTTCCCCATCGTAGGCCACCAGGAAATTGCCCGGTTTCAGGTCCAGGTGCAGCACCCCGGCGCTGTGGAGCTGGCGGATGCAATCCGTCAGGGTGATGAGGGTGGCCACTACGTCATACAGCTTCCGGGGGGCCTCTGCTTCCGGGGCCTGCCGCACCCGCTGCAGGCAGGTCTCGAAACTTTCGCCCTGCTTGTCGTCGGCGGTCCAGATGTAGACGCTGCCGCGGCCGCCGTCGGCGGTGCGGCCCCAAAAGATCTCGCAGGAGGGGAAGAAATTGGTCAGCACCCGGTTGGCGGCCTTCAATTCTTCCAGCACATCATAGGCCCGGACAAAATCCAGGCATAGGGCGTAAAACCGCTGCTCTCCGCCGGGGCGGGGGCGAAGCTGGCCCTCCTCATCCCGGTGCAGAAAGGGCAGGCCGGTGACGGGGTCCAGGGGATAAAACTCCTTCAAAGTACCCCATTTGCGGCCGCAGCGGGCCACATAGCACACCGCGGAGCCACCTTCGCCCCCGGCCGTCAGGCCCTGGATGTGAAAGGGCACGGTCCGTCCCTCATCCGCAGGATGCACCAGGCGGATGGTATTGCGCTGTTCGGCATCCAGCAGACACCGGCCGGTCCTTCCGGTCATAACAAGGCCCTCCTTTATCCCTTTTTACCGATCCAGAGCAATGCTGTGATACAGTTCAAAAAGGGTAAACATATCAAACAGATTTTTCTCGCTGATGGGTTGGTAGCGGCTCTCCTCCAAAATGGGGTCCGCCATCCGGCAGAAGGCGTCGTAAAGCTGAGGCATGCTTCTGCCGCGGCTGTCCTGGCTGCTGCTCAGATGGTGGTACACCGCCGCGATGATGGCGGTGCGGCCGATGCGCTCCAGGCGCTCCAGGTCTTTTTCAAATTCCTTCCGCTGGGCCTGCTCCGCAGGGGTCAGGGTCCAGGCTTCCTCCGCCTCAAACAAGGTCTGGGACCGATGTTCCAGGATGGGCAGCAGCGCCAGGAGCTGTTCCAGCAGTTGGATGCAGGGGGCGCACCAGTTGAGTTTCAGTTTCCGCTCCAAGCGGTCATACAGCGGCGGCAGGACCTGGGCGCAATGGCGGGCCTGCTGCAGCAGGGCCTCCACCGGCCCCCGGAGGGCGTTCAGATTGCCCGTCACGGTCCGCAGTTGGGGTTCATCGGCGGTGGAGCGGATCTCCTGGGCCCGCTCCCGGAAGTTTTCCAACAGCAGCGCCACGTCTTCCGCCGCCGCTTCCCGGCGCTTATGCAGAAGTTTCAGCTCCTCGCAGGCCAATCGGGCGGCATGCTGGCTGTGGGTCTCCGGCCGTTTGGCTTCCCGGTCTGCCCGGGTCTGCCGCAGTTCCTTGAGCTGGGCGTACTGCTTCATGGCGCCGTCCAACTGCCGGCCGGACAAATGGTCCTCCAGCACCGCCAGACCGGCGGCCAGGTCCAGCGCCCGCCGGGCGGTCTCTTCCTCCCCGTCCTGGGTCAGGGAATAGGCCAGGGCCGTGGCGGCGCGGGGCATATACAGCCGCAGCATCTGCTCCATTTTCTGCAGCAGCATGCGGAAATCTTCCGTCAGTTCCGCACGGGTCAGCAGTTCCTCGCTGAACAGTTCCACGCCGTTGTAGTCGGTCTCCATGCCGGCGCTGATGTCCAAATCATCCAGCAGTTCCAGATAATTGTTCACCGCCGCATACTGGCCCCATTGGGCCGTGATGCTGGAGCGGGTCTTGCCGGTGGGGATCTCAAAATGCTTCAGCAGGTACTCTGCCAGGTCTTCCTCCGCCAGGGCCCAGATCTCGTCGGCAAAGAGCATCCGGTAATCGTCGGTGATGAGCATCCGGGTCTGGGGCCGGGTCTTGAGCTTGCCGGCCTGGGCGGTGCAATGGTCGATGAGCTTCTCCGCCCGGCGGATCTTCTCCCGGGCCGGCAGATCGGCGCGCCGCAGGTAGTACAGATAGATGACTTCCGCGAAATTCTTGTAATTGATGCCCTCGCCGCTGGGTTCGGACTCGTAGGTATTGGCGTTTTCCCGGTATTCCCGGGCGATGTAGCGCAGGAGATTGTCCTGGTAATAGTCCCGGAACAGATTCTTTTCCACGTCCCGGTCCGGATCGAACACATCCCCCTCGGCGCCGGTATAGACCGTCATGCCGAAGGCGAAGGCGAACATATAAAGATCGGTCTTGGTCTTGCCGTTGGTCCGGAACCAGCCGTGGGCCAGGTCCTCCGCCAGCTTCAGCAGGGCATAGCTCCGACGGGCGTCCCGCTGTTTCTGCTTGTCCATGGTCTTGATCTCGTCCAAAATGTCGAAGATCCGCTCATCCAGCACCGCAGAAAGGTCCTTGGCCTGGTCCGCTGTCAGGCCGTAGAGCTTCTGAGCCAGGGTCCTGATGGGGCCGGTGTGGTAATCCGTATATTTCAGAAACTGCTTGACGATGGCCAGCCGCACGGGGTCTTGGGCGAATTCCGGGTCCGCCAGGCGCCGCACCAGCCGGGTCATCACGTCCTCGGCAGAGGGGAACTCCAGATACAGCGCCTGCAATTCCTGCAGCAGCCGGCTTTCGATGGTGGCCCGGTCGTCCACGGCGCCCATGAGGGCCGCCAGTTCTTCATCCGCTGCATTGCGGTCACAGCCCACACCGCAGGCCCGCAGAGCGCTCAGCAGGTCCGCCCGGCGGCTGGCATAGGCGGAGCGGCCCCGGGCTTTGATCATGTCCTTATAAAGTTCCGCCAGATCCTCCCGGCAGTAGGCGCTTTGAAATTTGCCCGTGGCTTTTTTCAGCAAATCATGCATATATTGGGTGAACTGTTCCATGGGGATCCCTCCGCTTTTTCGGTATCTTTGAAATAAATATAGCACAATCCGCCGGCCGTATCAAGAAATACCTGCTTTCCGGCGGCAAAAAATCGCTCCCCTCGCCGGGGAGGGGAGCGAACGGGGTCCGGATCAGCGGCGCAGCGCCCGGGCCATGCGGTCCTGATTTTTGATGAACAGCTTTTCCAGCATAGAAAGGTCCACCAGGGTGAAATACAGGCAGGCCAGGGTAGCCATGACCATGAACAGCAGGGCAACCGCCCCCAGGGCGCCGCCGCCCATGAGGAAGGATGTGATCACGGAGCTGAGGATCAGCACCGCCAGCATGGTCACCAGGTTGCTGACGGTGTACTTCTTCTTGGAGTCGCTGAGGTGGAAATGCTTCACGGACAGCACGCTGCTGCACAGCAGCATCACGGCCATGACGAACAGATTGCCCGCCAGAGTCAGCAGCAAGGTCTTGAAGGTCAGGCTGTGGACAGCCCCCAGCACCAGCGTCGCCACGGTGCTGACCACCGCCAGGATCACCAGCAGGGACAGATTCTTACTGCGGATCTGGGTCTTGCGGTCCACGGTGGCATAGAGGAACAAGCCTTCCCGGTCATCGATGTTGGCGAAATAATTGAAGCCCACCAGGAAGCAGTAATCCACGATGAAATACTGCACCAGCACATGGACCATGGTCTCGGACTGCTCCATGACGGAGAAGACCACCATGTAACCCAGGGCGGAGACCAGGTCCCAGACCTTCATCTTCAGCAGGCACACCCACTCCATGCACATCAGCCGGGTCAGGGCGGAGCCTTCGGAAGCGGCCAGCATGATCCGGGAGCTGACGGGCACCCGGCCCCGCTTGCCGGCGCCGCTGCCGGCCAGGGTATGGATCTTGCTGCGGTTGCGGTGCATCACCGCCATCAGGGCAATGCCCACGGCCAGGACCGCACCCAGGAAGACGGCGGCTGCGGTGAAGGTCATCTCCACCGGGCGCAGCACCAGCATGGCGCCGATGCCCACGCAGAGGACCTCAAAGGCCACCACATACTGCTTCACGTTCTTCACCAGGTACACCAGGTAGAAGACCACTTCTTCCAGCAGTTCCACGGTCAACACCGTCAGGACCGTCAGCACCAAAGCCTGGCCCAGAGAGAATAGGCAGCCATAGACCCAGCCCAGGGCCACGAAACACAGCCACTCCGCCACCTGGGTCACCTTGGTGACCAGGCGGATATAGACCATCTCAAAGATGTTCAGGGGGTAGCCGGAGAGCTTGGAATAGGCGGTCTCGTCGCTGGCGTAGTCATCCAGCGGGGCAAAGGCCACCCGGAACAGGGCGCTGAGGCCCACCACCGCCGCCCAATTGATCCGCTCCTGGCCAAACAGCACCAGCAAAATGGCCGGGGCCACGCAACTGAAGGCATTGGCCAGCAGGTACGCGGCGATCTTCCGCTCCCGGGTATACTGCAGAAGGGAGCAGAAAGCGCCGAACCAGGTCAATTTTTTAATCTTGGTCATTGGAACCCACCACATCGATAAAGATTTTTTCCAGGCGTTCATCATTGTCCTGCATGGTGCCGGCGGCCGCCACGGTGCCATCGTGGATGATGATGTACCGGTTGCAGAAATTCTGGATCAGATCCAGGGCGTGAGAGGTGACGATGACCGTGCCCTCGGTGCGGGCGTATTCGGTCAGATATTGCTTCATCTCATAGCACACGATGGGGTCGATGGAGTCGAAAGGCTCGTCCAGGATCACATAGCGGGGCTTGTGGATGATGCAGGCGCAGAAGGAGACTTTCTTCTTGGTGCCCAGGGAACAACTGCTGAGCTTCTTATACAGATGCTCCTCAAATTCAAAGCGCTTGGCGAAGGCCAGGATCCGCTTGTGCAGTTCCCGGCCGGGCACATTGTAGAGGGTGCCCACCAGGGACAGATATTCATAGGCGGTCATCTTCAGGTACATATCCGAAAGACTGCGCATGATGCCGAAGTACCGGGGGCTGTTGGCGCCGGTGACGACCTCGTCATCCACCGTCAACTGGCCGCCCTGCTTTTCCAGCAGGCCCACCATCACGCTGATCAGCGTGGTCTTACCGGCGGCATTCCGGCCCAGGATCGCAAAAATGTCGTGATCCTGCACTTCAAAATCCACACCCGTCAAGACCTGCTTGCGGGGGTAGGCAAAGGAGATATTCTGAACTTTCAGCATATTGCTTTTCCCTTTCTGTCAAATACTGCTTTGCAGCAGCCGGACGAAGTCCCCGGCATCGGCCGCGGGACCGCTGTTGTATTTACGAATGAATTTGAATCGCCGCCCGGTTTGGCTGCATGCCGCCAGCCGGCCGTCGGCGCTGAAGGTCAGGTCGCCGTCGCAGAGCTTCCGGGCCTCCGTAAATTCGCCCATGCCCCGGACGAACAACGCATAGCAGCCGCGGTCGGTGATATACACCACCAGTTGCCGGCTCATGCCGAAGGGATTCAGGGCCCCCAGGCCCTTCTTCTCCATAAACACCGCATAGTCCCGGACCTGGGCCCGGCTGCGCTGCAGGTTGAATTCCGTAATATAATGATCCATCATGATCCTCCGAGGGATTGTTTCCCGTTTGATGTTCCTATTTTATCATCCATCCGGCCCAGGATTTTCAGAGGGGGATGGCAAAGCAGGGGAAACGCATGGCGTCTCCCCTGCCGATCGTTTACATTGCCAGGATGCCCGCCAGGTTATAGATGGCATAGCCCCAGCAAACCAGGGCGATGGCACCGAAGACCCAGGCAAAAGCCTTCCGGCCGGTCTTCTTCACCAGGTTCACCGCCACATCGCCGTAGTAAACGCTGTGGGCCAGGGCAAAGAGGATCAGGTCCGAGACCGCATTGCTGTCGGTGAAGATCAGACGGCTGATCAGCAGGCCCGCCAGGGTCACGATCCATTGGGGCAGCATGGCCTTCAGCAACCAGTCGAAGACTTCGCCGCTTTCCAGGGTCTGGCCGGTGCAGCGGCCGGTGACCAGGGTCACGAAGAAATCGAAGAACAGTTTGGTCACGCCGATGAGGGCCGCGACAAACAGAAACAGCACCGTCACGGTCAGGTTGATCTGCCAATCGCCGGGCACGAAATATCTGTCCGCCAGGCAGCAGGCATTGACGGCCACCAGGGGCAGCGCCGCCAAGACATATGTAAGTTTTCTGCTTTTCATTATAGCATACCTCCCGGTTCGTTTCAAGCAAAGATGTGCAGATACGGGGTCACGAAGCATTCTACCAGGGCCGCCGCCAACACCGATCCGAAGGTGACGGCCAGCACCGCTTTATTTTCACGGAGCAGATCCCGGAAGGTCTGCCCGGTTTTATTCACAAGGAATCGCAGCAGGCGGAAACCCAAACGGCCCGCCAGCGCCATGGCGATGAACTCAAAAAATACATGGGGCGCAAACAGCATCCAGAAATCACCGGCGCTGTTGCCCAGCATCATCCACAGGGCATAGGTGCCGCCAAAGGCCAGGCCCTGGACGAAGAGCATCACCGAAGTGCCCACGCCGCATCCGATGATGAACAGCAGGCACATGAGGCTGTTATTCAGAAAAATGTCCCAAAAGTTGATTTGGGTGACGGCATCGAAGTAGGTCTCGCCGTCCGTTCCCTGCACGTCCGCCGGGATCAGCAGCGCGCAGATCAG
The DNA here is from genome assembly GCA_015068175.1 of Oscillospiraceae bacterium. The sequence goes on along the minus strand of SVLA01000003.1, from coordinate 5,632 downwards.
AAAACCCGCCAGGAAGCACAGGGCCGGAAGGGCCGATATCCATTTGGTTTTCAAAAGTTTCATATTCCACTCCAAAATTGGTTTTGGGAGATGCCGGGTCGCCCCGGCACCTCCCGGTGCATTTTACAGCCAGCCGGCCAGAACGCCCACGCCCACGCCGATGGGACCGGCCAGCGCGCCGATCTTACCGCCCAGGGCGGCGACTGCCTTGGTGACAGCGCCCTTGACCACCAGATCCGTTACGGTGCCGGCCAGGCCGGAACCGATGATGCCAGCCAGGTACTTCTTCATACCCTTGACACCGCGCTTCTTCAACTGGCGCTCCAGCCAGTTGCCAATGAGATAACTACCCTTCATATTCGTTCTCCTTTTTTGATGTATGGGGCCTTCGGTACTTGTGTGCCGGCCGCCCCCGGTTTACATGAACATTGTACCGCGTGTGAAATGAGGCGATTTCATGGGGGGGGAGCCTTGCGGCTCCCCGTCAGGCTTTACAGCCAGCCGGCCAGAACGCCCACGCCCACGCCGATGGGACCGGCCAGCGCGCCGATCTTACCGCCCAGGGCGGCGACCGCCTTGGTGACAGCGCCCTTGACCACCAATTCCGTGACGGTGCCGGCCAGGCCGGAACCGATGATGCCCGCCAGGTACTTCTTCATACCCTTGGCACCCCGCTTCTTCAACTGGCGCTCCAGCCAGTTGCCGATGAGATAACTACCCTTCATCTTGTTCTCCTTTTCTTTTCCCGGGCAGCGGATGAGGCTGCCAAATGTTGGGAGCTTCCGGCGCGATTGCACCGGCCGCTCTTGTTTATGGACTCATTGTATCTCTGCTGAAAGCGTCCATGTTCAGGGGGGGAGAAGACAAAAAGCAGGCGTGTCCGAAGACACGCCTGCCGATCTTTTATTCGCCGTAGCCCATGGGGTTTTTGCTCTGCCAGTTCCAGGAATCCCGGCACATATCCCGCAGGTCCTTTTCCGCCTTCCAGCCCAGGACCGCCGCGCTCTTGGCGGGGTCTGCGTAGCAGGTGGCCAGATCGCCGGGGCGCCGGGCCACGATTTCATAGGGAACGGGCACCCGGTTCACATCAATGAAGGTATGGACCATGTCCAGCACACTGTAACCCACGCCGGTGCCCAGGTTGAATACCTCGCAGCCGGTATGCTTCTGCGCATAATCCACGGAGGCCACATGGCCCTTGGCCAGGTCCACCACATGGATATAATCCCGGACGCCGGTGCCGTCGGGGGTATCGTAATCATCGCCGAAGATGCTCAAATGATCCCGGCGGCCCACCGCCACCTGGGTGATGTAGGGCATCAGATTATTGGGCGTTCCCCGGGGGTCCTCACCGATCCGGCCGGATTCGTGGGCGCCGATGGGATTGAAATACCGCAGAAGGACAATGCTCCACTCCTTGTCCGCGTGGGCCATGCCGGAGAGGATCTGCTCCGTCATGAACTTGGTCCAGCCGTAGGGGTTGGTGCAGCCGCCGGTGCGGCTGTTTTCCCGCAGGGGCATCTCATTGTCGCCGCTGTAGACCGTGGCGGAGGAGGAGAAGATCAGCTTCTTCACCCCGGCCTCCTTCATGACCTTGGTCAGCACCAGGGTGGAATTGAGGTTGTTGTCGTAATATTCCCAGGGCTTGGCCACGGACTCGCCCACGGCCTTCAGGCCGGCGAAATGGATGACACAATCGATGGGGTGGGCCCCGAAGATCTTCTTCAGCAGCACCTCGTCCCGGACATCGCCTTCATAAAAAGTCAGGCTTTTGCCCGTCAGTTCCCGGACCCGGTTCAGGCTCTCGGGGTTGGAATTGCACAGATTGTCGATGACGATGACCTGGTGGCCGTTTTCCAGCAGTTCCAGGCAGGTGTGGGAGCCGATGTAGCCGGCGCCGCCGGTAACCAAAACATTCATAACGCGATCCCTCCAAATTCTTTTTGAGTCTTTATTATACACCCACGGAATGCAAAATGCAAGCTTGCTATTTTTCCGTTTTGCGGTATAATGGTAAATGAGAAAGTTTGCGAACAGAAATCGGGGACTGCGGCTCTGCCGCTCAAAGATGCTTTCGTAAGGTGGGGTCACGTCCCCACCGATCACATCGGATCACTACCATGTGGAAAGCAGAGCAAACAATAATGTATTTTACCAAAACCACAAACTAAAATTCCAAACCTCAAATGGAGGTACATCATGAAAAAGAAGATCTTACTGCTGACCACCGGCGGCACCATCGCCTCCCTCCCCGGCGGCGAAGGACTGGAACCCCAGCGTTCCGACGTCATGGAACGGGAGCTGAACCAGCTTCGTACTTATTACGACATCACCGTCCGGGATGTGATGTGCCTGGATTCCTCCAACATCCAGCCGGAACAATGGCAGGTCATCGCCAACCGTATTTTTGAAAGCCGCCACGGTTACGACGGCATCGTGGTATCCCACGGCACCGACACCATGGCTTACACCGCCTCCGCCGTCACTTTTATGCTGCCGGCCATCGATGTGCCGGTGGTATTCACCGGCTCTCAGCTTCCCCTGGCGGATATGCTGTCCGACGGGCCGGACAATCTGCGGACCGCTTTTGCCATGGCCGCCTCCGGCAAGCCGGGTATTTTCCTGGCCTTTGACCGGAAGATCATGCTGGGCTGCCGGGCGGTAAAGGTCCGGGCCTCCGGTTTTTCCGCTTTTGAAAGCGTCAACGCCCGGTATGTGGGCAAGGTCAGCAACCAGGGTCTGGTCCTCCACGACTCCGTGCTGCCCAAACGCGACGGTCAGCCCCGGCTCCTGCCCGCCATCAGCCGGGATGTTTTCCTGCTGAAGCTGACACCGGGCCTGAATCCCGCCATCTTCGATCTTCTGCGGACCATGGGCTACCGGGGCATCGTCATCGAAGCCTTCGGCCTGGGGGGCATCGACGTGCTGAGCCACGCCCTGCAGGCCATCCGCGGCTGTGTGGATGCCGGCATCAGCGTGGTGGTCACCACCCAATGCCTTTACGACAGTTCGGACCTCCAGGTCTACCAGGTAGGCACCAAGCTGCTGCAGTTGGGCGTGATCCAGGGCCGGGACATGACATCCGAAGCCGCCATGACCAAGCTCATGTGGGCCCTGGGCCAAGGCATGGACAGCACGGCCATCCGGGAACTTTTCTGCACCGCCATTGCCGGTGAGATCACCGTTCCTGCGAAAAATGTGTGACAAACAGAGAAAAGTATGCTATAATACGATTTTGGAGGTGGAAATATGGGTTTTGAAACGCTTTTGGGCAACGATCAACTGAAAGAAAACTTGAGCCGCAGCCTGAAGAACGGCCATATTTCCCACTTCTATCTGATCTCCGGCCCGGTCGGCTCCGGGCGGCACACCCTGGCACGGCTCCTGGCCGCCGCCATTTTGTGCCGCGGCACCGGGCGCCCCTGCATGAGCTGCAACACCTGCCGCAGGGTGCTGGGCCCCGGCCATCCGGACTTCATTACCGTGGAGGACCCGGAACACAAAAATATGGCCGTGAAACTGATCCGGGAAATGCGGGAGGATGTGTTCATCCGGCCCAACGAATCGGATCACAAGATCTATTTTCTCCCCCAGGAGTTGGGCATCGAAGGCCAGAACGCCCTGCTGAAGATCCTGGAGGAGCCGCCTGCTTACGGCGTTTTCATTTTGCTGACGGATAATCCGGAAAAATTACTGCCCACGGTCCGCTCCCGATGCACGGAGCTGCCCCTGCGGCCCCTGCCGGAGAAGGTCCTGGGCGCCGCCCTGGCCCGGGAATTCCCCGATGCCGGCGACGAAGATCTCCGGGGCGCCATGATCCGCAGCGGCGGATTTTTGGGCCAGGCAAAGACCCTGCTGGCCGAGGGCAGCGCTCTCTCCCCCCAGACGGCGGAATTCGTCACCGCCTTTGCCGCCCGGGACAGTCTGGCCATGACCCGGCTCCTGGCCGCCATGGAAAAGTACAAGCGGGATCAGTTGGTCCCGGAACTGGAAGGCTGGATCGCCCTGCTGGAGGGCGCATTGGCCTACCGCAGCGGCATCAGCGCCGTCAGCACCGCTGCCCGGGATCTGGGCACCCAGCGGAGCCCCAAGGATTTGATGCAGGCCATCAATGTCCTGAAAAAAGCCGTCGCCTATGCCCAGGGCAATATTTCCTGCGGCGCCATCTGCGGCTGGCTGGTTTGGGAACTGCGCTGATGCGTATGCGCAGGGGGCGGGTCAAGACCCTCCCCTACGAAAAAGTTTCGTTAAGGAGTAACCAAATGGAAGATAAAAAAATCATGGTCGAAGTGGTGGACATTCAGTTCCGCCCCGGCCAGAAGGTCTACTTTTTCGCCCCCGGCGGTCTGAAGCTGAAGCAGGGGGACCATGTGATCATCGACACCGCCCGGGGCGCCGAATTCGGCATCTGCACCGGCGGCAACCATAAGATCCCTGAAAAGGATGTGGTGACGCCCCTGCGGAGCGTCCTGCGGATCGCCAACGCCCAGGACGAAAGGACCATGGCCGAAAACCGGGCCCGGGAGCAGAAGGCTTTTGAGGTCTGCCTGCAGAAGATCGCCGAACACGGCCTGGATATGCAGTTGGTATCCGCCGAGTGCGCCTTCGACGGCAGCAAGATCCTCTTCTTCTTCACCGCCGACGAACGGGTGGATTTCCGGGAGCTGGTGAAAAATCTGGCCTCCGTTTTCCACACCCGCATTGAGCTGCGGCAGATCGGCGTCCGGGACAAGGCCAAGATGGTGGGTGGTTTGGGCATCTGCGGCCGGCCCTTCTGCTGCGCCACCTTCCTGGATGATTTCCAGCCGGTGTCCATCAAAATGGCCAAGACCCAGAATCTGAGTCTGAATCCCACCAAGATCTCCGGCACCTGCGGCCGCCTTATGTGCTGCCTGAAATACGAGCAGGAGGCTTACGAAGATCTGCTGCGCCACGCCCCCAAGGCGGATTCCTTCGTGGATACCCCCGACGGCCGGGGCACCGTGGTGGAAGTGGATCTGCTCCGCAGCCGGGTAAAGGTCCGCATGGAGGACAGCCCCGAGACCATCAGCGTCTACCGCAACGAGGATATCGCCATCCTCCGCAGCGGCAAGGCCAAGAAGAACGATCCTCCCATCCCCGCCGATCTGGCTCCCATTTCCGGCGGCGGCAAGAAGGCGCGGAAGGTGGCCGACGAGGAACCCATGCCCAAGCTGGAGCCCATCCGCTTCCGTTACCGGGAGGAGACCGTGGTGGAGGAGCCGGCAGAACCGGCAGAAGAACTGCCCGCGGAAGAGAAGCCGGCCAAGAAGAGCCGCCACAAGAGCCGCCGCGGCAAGGGCGGCAGCGGTCAGCCGGCCCCCAAGGCTGAGGCCGCGCCGGCACCCAAAGCGGAGCCGGCCCCCAAGGCGGATTCCGCCCCCGCCGGTGACAAGCCGAAAAAGCCCAATCACCGCCGGCATTATCGCCGTCCCAAGGCCAAGCAGGGCGAATAATACAACAAGGGCGCACCGCCGGCGGTGCGCCCTGATTTTATTGTGTTCACTTGACTTTGGACTCGATCTGGGACAGAGCCGAACGCATGGCATTGTATACTTCCTCCGGCACCCGGCCAATATAATTACTCTCATAGGCCGCCATGGCTTCCCGGATC
>SVLA01000123.1 GCA_015068175.1 Oscillospiraceae bacterium | reverse complement strand
GCCATTGAGGCAACCCCCGATGCCATCAACACCATGAAGATGAACGACAAGGCCACCCAGGAGCGGATCGCCAAGGAAAAGGCGGCGGCTCTGGAGCTGTCCGGCAAGCTGCGGGGCATGACCCTGGTGGTGACCGCCAAGGGCGGCGGCGCCGGCCGGCTCTTCGGCGCGGTGACCAATGCGGAAATCGCCGCGGCGCTGGAAAAGCAGGGCGTGAAGCTGGATAAGCGGAAGATCGTCCTGGCGGAGAATATCAAGAATGTGGGCACTTACACCGTGACCTGCAAGCTGGGTTACGAGATCAATGCGCCCCTGACCGTGAAGATCGAGGAAGCATGAGCCCCTGCGCCGCCGGGCGCAAAGCAGAGATTTAGAGAGGAGAATGGATATGGCAATGGAGGAGGATCTGCTGAACCGACAGCCGCCCTATTCTTTGGAGGCGGAACAGGCGGTTTTGGGCTCGATTCTTATTGACAGCCGGTGCCTGGCCGAGGTCATCGGCATCGTTAAGCCGGAGGACTTTTATCTGCAGCAGAACCGGGAGATCTTTGAGGCCATTTATACCATGTTCAATTTCTCCCAGACCATTGACCCGGTGACGGTGCTGGAGAAGATGCGGGAACTGGGCATCTATCGGGATAATTCCCGGGATTACATCCTGCAGCTCATGGAGATCACCCCCACGGCGGCCAATGCGGCCCGGTATGCCGTCATCGTTCGGGATAAGGCCATGCTCCGGGGCCTGGCCCAGGCGGCGGACGATATTTCCGAAAGCGTCCACGCCCAGGTGGGTACGCCGGCGGAGATGCTGGAAAACGCGGAGAAGAAGATCTACGCCCTGCGTAAGGGCGAACGGGGCGATTCCCTGGAGCGGATCGGCAGCGTGATGCTGAAGGTGTTCGACCGGCTGACGGAGTTGAGCCAGTCCGATTCCGCCATTCCCGGTCTGTCCTCCGGTCTGCGGGATCTGGATACCAAGATCAACGGCCTGAATAAGTCGGACCTGCTGCTGGTGGCGGCCCGTCCGGCCATGGGTAAGTCGGCCTTTGCATTGAACATCGGTGTGAATGTGGCCAAGAAATATGACAAGACCGTGGCCATCTTCAACCTGGAAATGTCCAAAGAGCAGTTGGCGATGCGTCTGCTGGCCAATGAGAGCTTCATCGAACTGCAGAAGCTGGCCACCGGCAAGCTGACGGAGGAAGAATGGACCAAGCTGAGCATGGCCGCATCGGTGCTGAGCCAGACCGATATCCGCATCGACGACAATCCCTCCGTGACGGTAGCGGACATCAACGCCAAGTGCCGCCGGCTGGACAATTTGGGCCTTGTGATCATCGACTATCTGCAGCTCATGCAGGGCAGCGGCTACGGCAAGGGCGGCGACAACCGCGTGACCGTGGTGGGTGAGATCTCCCGGGCCCTGAAGATCATGGCCAAGGAGCTGAATGTGCCGGTGATCTGCCTGAGTCAGTTGTCCCGCGCGGTGGAGAGCCGCACCGACAAGCGGCCTATTTTGTCGGACCTGAGAGAATCCGGCGCCATCGAGCAGGACGCCGACAGCGTCATGTTCCTGTACCGGGATGAATATTACAACGAAAACACCGAGGAGAAGGGCGTGGCTGAGTGCATCGTGGCCAAGAACCGTCACGGCGAGACCGGTACGGTGAAGCTGCAATGGGTGGGCCAGTACCAGATGTTCTCCGATCGGGAGTGGAAACATGCTGAATAAAGTGGAAGCCTTCCTGCGCCGGTATGAAATGGTGCGCCCCGGAGATACGGTGGCGGTGGCTCTTTCCGGCGGCGCGGATTCCACGGCCCTGCTGTATGCTCTGTTTTTGCTGAAGGAAAAACTGGGGATCACGGTGGAAGCCTGGCACTACAATCATCATCTGCGGGGGGCGGAATCGGATCGGGACCAGGAATTCGTCCGGAATATCTGCCATCTGTGGGACATCCCTCTGCACCTGGCGGAAAGCCGGGTGGCGGCAGGGAAGAAGGGCCTGGAAGCGGCGGCCCGGGAGGCCCGGTACGGCTGCTTCGAGGCTTACAACGGCAAAGTGGCCACGGCGCACACCGCCGACGACAACGCCGAGACCGTATTGCTGCATTTGGTGCGGGGCACCGGGCTGAAGGGCCTGGGAGGCATCGCCCCGGTGCGGGGGAACATTATCCGGCCCATGCTGGCGGTGACCCGGCAGGAAGTGGAGGATTTTTTGCGGGAACATTGCCTGCCCCATGTGGAGGATTCCTCCAATGCGGGGGATGATTTTCTGCGGAATCGCCTGCGGCACCGTGTGATGCCCTTGCTGAAGGAGGAAAATCCTTCCCTGGCGGAGAATTTGTCGGCCATGGCCCTGCGGCTGCGGCAGGATGAAGCTGCGCTGGAACAAATGGCAGACTATGACGTTCTGCCGGATGTGGAGACTCTGCGGGCAATGCCGGCGGCGGTCCGCGGCCGGATGCTGGCCCGGTTTTTGAAGGAAAACGGGGTCAAAGAGCCGGAGGCGGCCCATATTGCCCTGGCGGAAGGGTTGATCTTCTCGGAAAAGCCTTCGGCCCGGGGATATTTTCCCGGGGGTGTGACCATGGCCCGGGACTATGACCGGCTGGTGAAGCTGGAGGATCGGGCGGCGCCGGAGACGGTTTTGCTGCCGGCGGAAGGCACGGTGGAACTGCCCCAATGGGGGGTGAAGGTCACCGTGGGTCCGGCCCGGTGTCTTGAAAATACGGGGACGGTGTTTACGGTCTGCCCGGAGGGGCAGGTGATCCTGCGCGGCCGTTTGCCCGGAGACCGGATCCGCCTGGCCGGGGGGTCCAAAGAGATCAAAAAACTGTTCATCGACCGGAAGATCCCGGCCCATCAGCGGCCACGGGTGCCGGTGATCGCCGATGAACGGGGCGTACTGGCGGTTTTTGAAATGGGTATCGATCGGGACAGAGCGGCGGAAATTCTGCCGGCGGTCCGGATCCAAATAGAAAGAACGGAAATACCGGAGGAATGAGCATGGAGCAAATGATTCAGGAAGTTCTGCTGACCGAGGAGCAGATCCGCAGCCGCATTGAAGAACTGGGCAGGATCCTCACGGAGGAATACCGGGACAAGGACCCCATCGTGGTGGGCGTGCTGAAGGGTGTGGTGGTGTTTTACGCCGACATGATCCGTCAGATCAACACCCACTGCCAGATGGACTTTATGTGGGTCTCGTCCTATGCGGGTACGGAATCCACCGGCCATATGGTGGTCAAGAGGGACGTGTCCGAAAATATCAAGGGCCGCCATGTGCTGATCCTGGAGGATATTTACGATACCGGCAGCTCTCTGAATTTTGTATATCATCATCTGATGGAGAAGGAACCGGCTTCCGTGAAGATCTGCACCCTGCTGGACAAACCTTCCCGCAGAAAGCCGGGCATCACCCTGAAGGCGGACTATGTGGGATTTGAGATCCCCAACGTGTTCGTGGTGGGCTACGGTCTGGATTTTAATGAACACTACCGGAATCTGCCCTACGTGGGCGTTCTGAAACCGGAAGCATATGAATGATCAAGGAGTAAAGGAAATTTGAAAAAGCGGAATAACATACCTATCATTGCGTATCTGGCCATTTTGGGTATTATTTGCTGGCTGCTGATCAGCTTGTTCTCCCCGGTGGGCAACGATATTGCCTATTCGGATGTAGTGAAACTGCTGCAGGAGGAGCAGGTGAAGAGCCTGGTGGTGGCGGAAGATACCATCTATCTGGAACTGAAAAACCCCTACAAGGGGGAGACCAGCCTTTCCACCGGACTGGCGGATGTGGAACAGTTCCGCCAGGAGATGGGGGCGCTGCTGCAAAGTCAGCATGCCGCCGGCATTCTGGAAAGTTATGATTTCGTGGAGGAACGGGGGTTCACCCCTTACGATTGGATCCTGCCGCTGCTGATCGTGGGATTGGTGCTGCTGCTTATCTGGGGCTTCCTCATGAGCCGGGCCAACAACAATAACCCCATGAACAATTTCGGCAAGGCCCGGACCACCGCCGGTGCCGGCGGCAACAAGGTCACTTTTGACGATGTGGCCGGCGCGGAAGAGGAAAAGGAAGAACTTCAGGAGATCGTGGATTTCCTGCGGGATCCCAAGAAGTACACCGCCATCGGCGCGCGGATCCCCCACGGCCTGCTGCTGGTGGGCCCTCCGGGTACCGGCAAGACCCTCCTGGCCCGGGCAGTGGCCGGCGAGGCAGGGGTGCAGTTTTTGTCCATTTCCGGTTCCGATTTTGTGGAACTGTATGTGGGCGTAGGCGCCAGCCGTGTCCGGGATCTGTTTGACCAGGCCAAGAAGGTGGCGCCGGCCATCATTTTCATCGACGAGATCGATGCCGTGGGCCGCAAGCGCGGTTCCGGCCTGGGCGGCGGCCATGATGAAAAAGAGCAGACGCTGAACCAATTGCTGGTGGAGATGGACGGCTTCAGCAAGAATGAGGGCGTCATCGTGCTGGCGGCCACCAACCGGCCGGACATTCTGGATCCGGCGCTGCTGCGGCCCGGCCGTTTTGACCGGCAGATCCATGTGGGCCGGCCCGATGTGAAGGGCCGTGAGGACATCCTGCGGGTTCATGCCCGGGGCAAGCGGCTGGATTCCGATGTGGATCTGAAGGCTGTGGCCCGGTCCACCGTGGGCTTTACCGGCGCGGATCTGGCCAATCTGATGAACGAAGCGGCCATTATGGCGGCCCGGGCCAATCGGCCGGTGCTGACCATGAAGGATATGAACGATGCCATGATGAAGATCACGGCGGGTCCCGAAAAGCGGAGCCGGGTCCAAAACCGGCGGGATCTGCATACCACGGCCATCCACGAGGCGGGCCACGCGGTGGCCATGTACCACCTGCCCACCCAGGATCCGGTGCTGCAGATCACCATTGTGCCCCGGGGCAACAGTCTGGGCGCTACCTGGCATATTCCGAGGGATGATTCCGTGAATCCCACCCGGAATCAGATGTACGAGGAGATCGTATCTCTGCTGGGCGGCCGTGTGGCGGAGGCGCTGTATCTGGGGGATATTTCCGTGGGCGCATCCAACGATATCGACCGGGCGACAAAGCTGGCCCGGGATATGGTGGCCCGGTACGGCATGTGCGAGGCATTGGGTACCGTCAGCTATCTGGACGGCGGCGAGGTGTTTATCGGACGGGATTATCAGACCACCAAGAGCTATTCCGAGAAGGTGGCCGGCACCATTGATGATGAGGTGAAGGCCCTGATCGACAAGGCTTATGCCCATTGCGCCCAGATCTTGAAGGATCATGAGGACAAGGTGCGGCAGATCGTGGAATTCCTGCTGGAGAATGAGTCCATGACCGGCAAGCAGTTCCGGCAGTGCATGGAAGGCGCGCCCATTACGGAAGACGGCGCGGTGTCCTTCTTTGAGACTCCCGACGAGGGTGAATAATGAATTGGGGCGTGACCGATCCGGTCACGCCCTTTTTGTTACGGGGACGGGCATTACCCGTCTGTTGTGGCGTGAGGTCGCGAAATCACAAAAACGGCTGTCTCCCGCCGCGCGGTTGGATGACCGCCATTGTAACGCCCCTGCGGGGCTACACCACATCCGCCCCCTGCGGGGGCACCTTCTCCTCCAGGAGAAGGCTTTGGGGCGGCGCTATCGTAGGGCGCCGGCTTGATCCCGCCGCGCGGGTGGATGACCGCCATTGCGACGCCCCTGCGGGGCTACACCACATCCGCCCCCTGCGGGGGCACCTATTTGATAAGGTATGATTGCCCCCGGCAATCATTGGGATTTTGATCCGCTGCGCGGAGTACCACCTCCAGGAGAAGGCTTTGGTGCGGCCGGAGGCCGCCGCGGTCCCCTCATCCGTCACGGCATTTGCCGTGCCACCTTCCCCCCAGGGGGAAGG
>SVLA01000122.1 GCA_015068175.1 Oscillospiraceae bacterium | reverse complement strand
GCCAGGGCGCCCCGGCGATCAGAATATGCTCATTGGCCTTTTGCGGGAGATCCAGAAGGAAGAAGGCTGTATCCCCGGTTGGACAGTGGAGCGCATTGCGGAATCCTACGGCCTGAAACCGGCGGTCCTCCATGTCCTGATCCGCCGGATCCCCAGCCTGCGGTTGGGCGGGGGCCATTGCCTGGAGCTGTGCGCCGGTCCCAATTGCGGCAAACACAGGACCCTGGCGGAAACGGCGGAGCGGCTGCGGAAAACCGCCAAAACGCCCTTTGCGATCCGCTATGTGCCCTGCATGCGTCTGTGCGGCAAGGGGCCCAATCTGCGCTGGGACGGCAAGCTCTACCACGGCGCCGATCCGGCGCTGCTGCAAAGACTTATTGGGGCAGAGGACTGAGCGCGGGTGCGTCGGCCGTTGCGGCGCTGGGCCGCTGCAGCCGGCTCCGAACGAAATAGAAACCGGAGATGTACACCAGGAACAGCGCCACCACACCCAGGGGATACAGCACCGGACTGCCGCCCACCAGCGCGTAGAGAACCTCATAGGGCGTGCCGTCGCCGGCCATCAGGAACATATAGTTATAATCCAGCAGGATGTTGGCCAGATATGCAGCGCCGCAGAAACCCAGCAGGATCCCGAACGTGATGGGGATGTTCCGCCGGGGCATGTCCGTCATGCCGCTGATCATAATATACAGCGATGCAAAACCGGAAATGCTATGGGTAAGGCCGGAGACCACATTGTCAAAAGACAGCACGGGATAGGAGCCATAGTTGTTGCCGGCGCCGTAGGTGCCCAGCACCGCGCCCAAAATGCCGAAAATGCAAACGAAATCCAAAGCGGCTTCCCGGATGCGGCCCTTGCCGAAAGCCGCCAGGGGAATGGTGATGAGCTGAATGCTGCAAAGGAAAAGGGGCAGATTGTATAGCCAGTTCATGGGATCTTCCGACCGGAAACACAGCAGAACGATCTTAAACAGCTCCAATCCGTCGATCAGAACGGCGGCCCAGATCAGAACTTTATTCTTGGTCCCATCGTCGCTGCTGCGGTTCCTGCGGCCCAGAATGGCGGCGCAGGTCACCATGACGACCATCAGACCGGTCACGAACAGCAAATGCTGCCAGGATAAATAACCTTCGGCCGGCCGTTGGTAGCCGCCGAATCCGAAAAACTCTTTCATAGGGAGTGCTCCTCAAATCAAATTTCTTTGTTTGCATTATAGCAGAGTTTTCGGATTTGTACATTCTTTGTCGAAAAACGTAAGAAAAACTTAAACTCCGGGACGTGGCTCCCGGAGTTTTCCGTTTAGTGGGCAGCGGTACTGCGCGCGGCATCAAAACGGTCCAATACCGCCCGTAAAGACCCCGGCAGCCGCCGGCGGCATTCTTCCTGCAGAGCTGCCGGGACCCCGTAAAAAGCCTCCGCCATGCCGCCGGCAATGCAGGTCAGGGTGTCGCAATCACCGCCCAGAGAAACGGCGGTGCGGATCACATCCTCGAAGGTCTCGCCTTCCAAAAAGGCGGTGATGGCTTCCGGCACCGTTTCCTGGCAGGTTTCCACATGAAAATAGGTGGGCCGGATCTGATCGCAGGTCCGGCTTAAGTTATAGCCGAACTGCTCCGTGATATAGGCCCGGATCTCTGCTTTGGAGTGGCCGGTGCGGGCCAGAAAAATGACCGCCGCCGTGGCTTCCGCGCCCTTGATGCCCGCCGGGTGATTGTGGGTCACTTCCGCAGACAGCCGGGCCATCCGCCGGACGGTTTCCAGATCGCTGAAAAGCCAGGCCACCGCCGCAACGCGCATAGCCGAACCGTTGCCGCAGCTCCAATAGGGTTTGGGGTCCGGACTGGTGAGCCACCGGCGGAACATACCGCCGTAACCGGCATCGGGAAACAGCCGCCCATAGCGCCGCATGGCCTCGATCAGCAGTGACCGTATCTGTTCCGCGTCGCCTTGACCATCCATAAATGCTTCCGCCACCGCAATGGTCATCACCGTGTCGTCGGTGAAGGCGGAATTGGGGGAGAAGAGGGGAAAATCCTTGGTCTTGTCACCCATATCAAATTCGTAGGGACTGCCGATGATGTCCCCCAGGATCGCTCCGTACATAAAACATCCTTCCTTTCGCTGGCGTGTTCTTTTTGTGCGCTTATCATACCACACCGAAAATTGATTATTTCCACGGGGGGAAGGAATGGCCGGCAAGGGCGTACCCTTGCCGGCCGGCGTTGATCAATATTGAGTGGGCTGGATGTGCCAGATCTCTTCGGCGTACTGACGGATGGTACGGTCGGAGGAGAACTTGGCGCCGGAGGCGATGTTCCACAGGCACTTCCGGCCAAAGACCATCCGGTCGGCGTAGTCCCGGTTCACCCGCAGCTTGGCTTCCAGATAGGACTCGTAATCCATCAGCAGGAAGTAGTGGTCCGCCTGGTGCCAATGGGTACCGTCCAGCAGAGCGTGATACAGCTCTCTTTGGGCATCGTCGTTGGGCACGGTGCCGTCCACCAGGGTGTCGATGGCCCGATGGAGCCGGGGATTGTGATCGTAGATCCAGCGGGGGTTGTAAGTGGCTTTGGCGTTGTTGATGATCTCCACGGTGGCGCCGAAGATATACTCGTTCTCCAAGCCGGCCTCCTTGGCGATCTCCACATTGGCGCCGTCCAGGGTGCCCAGGGTCACGGCACCGTTGAGCATCAGCTTCATATTGCCGGTGCCGGAAGCCTCGGTGCCGGCAGGAGAGATCTGCTCGGAAACGTCGGCGGCGGGGATGATATGCTCGGCGTAGGAGCAGTTGTAGTTCTGAACGAAGACCACCTTCAGCTTATCGGCCACGTCGGGATCGTTGTTGATCATCCGGGCGATGCGGTTGATATAGCGGATAATGGCCTTGGCCCGGGCGTAGCCGGGGGCGGACTTGGCGCCGAAGATATAGCAGGTGGGCTGGAAGTCCGTCAGGCTGCCATCCTTCAGGCGGAAGTAGATGTCCACGATGCTCAGAGCATTCAAAAGCTGCCGCTTGTACTCGTGGAGCCGCTTGACCTGCACATCAAACATGAAGTCGGGGTTGAGCTGTACGCCTTCCTTCTCGGCGATGACCTTGCAGAGCTGCTCCTTCTTGGCGCGCTTGATGTCGTTGAACTGGCGGACCATGTCATCGTCGATCATGGGCTTGAGCAGGGCCAGCTTATCCAGATCGGTCATGAAGTCGCCGCCGATGCGGTATTTGATCATCTGGGTCAGTTCGGGGTTGCACAAACCCATCCAACGCCGGGGGGTCACGCCGTTGGTCTTGTTCTGGAACCGCTCGGGATAGGCGTAGTACCACTCCTTAAAGCAGTCATCCTTCAAAATCTGGCTGTGGATCTCGGCAACGCCGTTGATATAGCTGCCCACATAGATGGACAGATTGGCCATATGGGCGGTGTTGTCCTTCACGATGAACAGGTTGGGATGCTCGCTCTTGAGCTTGGCATCCAGCCGCAGGATGATGTCCACGATCTCAGGCACCACGCTCCGCAGCAGATCCAGGGGCCACTTTTCCAGAGCCTCACCCATAACGGTGTGGTTGGTGTAGGAGAAGGTCTTCTGCGCCACACGGAATGCGGCGTCGAAGTCCATACCTTCCTTCATCAGCAGACGGATCAGCTCGGGGATGGACATGGCGGGGTGGGTGTCGTTGAGCTGCACGGCGTAGTAGTCGGCGAAATGGCTCAGATCGTCGCCGTGGGCGCTCTTGTATACCCGCATCATATCCTGCAGGGAAGCGGAGGACAGCACATACTGCTGCTTGATCCGCAGGCGCTTTCCTTCCCAGGTGGAGTCGTTGGGGTACAGCACACGGGTGATGTCCTCGGCTTTGTTCTTCTGGGTCAGGGCCCGCAGATAATCTTGGTCGTTGAAGGCGTTGAAGTCCAGTTCTTCCTCGGCTTCGCACTGCCACAGACGCAGGGTGTTGATGTTGTTGGTGCCGTAACCGATGATGGGCACGTCGTAGGGAACGGCCAGCACGGTGTGGTCGGGGAATTCCACCTTTACGGTGTGGTTATACCGGCGGTAAGACCAGGGGTCACCGAACTTGGACCAATCGTCCGCGTTCTCCACCTGGCTGCCGTTGACATCAAAACTCTGCTTGAAGAGGCCGAACTTATACCGCAGACCGTAGCCGGACAGGGGGATGTTGGTGCTGGCGGCGCTGTCCAGGAAGCAGGCAGCCAGACGGCCCAGACCGCCGTTGCCCAGCGCGTCGTCCTCGATCTCCTCCAGGACGGCCAGATCCACGCCCCGTTCGGCGAAGAGCTTCCGCATCTCTCCCAGGATCCCCAGATTGTACAGGTTGGAATACACCAGCCGGCCGATCAGATACTCAGCGGAAATGTAGTAGGCCTTCCGCTGATGGAGCCGGGTGTGCTTGGAGTGGTTCCAGTTATCGGAAATGGCCATCATCACAGCGTGACCCAGGGCCTCGTGGAGTTCCTGAGGGGTGGCATCCCGCAGGGAAACGTCATAGGTGTACTTCAGCTGCGCTTCCGTCCACTTCACAATATTCAGACAATTATAGCTCATGTTATTTCTCCATTCTCGATGTTTGGGCGATCATTCTTCGCCCAGGCGGCCGTAGAGCTTGGTCAGCCGGTACAGCCGCTGCGCCAGGGCCTCGTCATACACTTCCATGCCGGCCCGCCAGGTCCAGTTGGCGCAGCTCTGGGTGCCGGGGAAGTTCATCCGGGCCTCACCGCCCAGATTCAGCAGGTCCTGCACCAGGATGATGCAAAGATCCGCTACGCTGCTCTCCGCGGTACGGATGGTACCCCACACATCGCCTTCTTCCTTGGTCAGGGCCATGTACTCCCGGGCGTAGGCCACCGCGTCTTCGGTGGCGGTCTCAAACCACTGCCGGGTGGTCATGTTGTCATGGGTGCCGGTGTAGCAGATGGAATTGGTGGGGTAAGTATGGGGCAGATACTCGGAAGGCTCCCGGGAATCGAAAGCAAAACCCAGGACCTTCATGCCGGGCCAGCCGGAGTTGTCCCGCAGATCCAGCACTTCCTGGGTCAGGAAACCCAGATCCTCCGCAATAAACCGCAGATGGGGCAGGTTTTCTTTCACGGCCCGGATGAAATCCATATCGGGACCCTTCACCCAGTAGCCGTTGCGGGCGGTGGTGTGATGGTGGGGCACAGCCCAGTATGCTTCAAAGCCGCGGAAGTGGTCGATCCGGATCATATCATACAGCCGGCCGGCAGCTTCCAGCCGCCGCATCCACCATTGATAGCCGTCCTTGGCCATTTCGTCCCAGCGGTACAGGGGATTGCCCCAGAGCTGACCGTCAGCGGTGAAGGCATCCGGGGGGACACCGGCCACCACGGCGGGGGTCAGGGTCTCGTCCAGTTGGAAATATTCCGGGGCGGTCCACACGTCGGCCGAATCGTAAGGCACATAGATGGGCACGTCACCGATGATGGTGATGTTGTTCTCGTGGGCGTAATCCCGCAGGGCATTCCACTGACCGGAGAACAGATACTGGGTAAAGCAGAAGAACCGGATCTCCTCAGCCAGTTCCCGGCGGTAGTGCTCCAGGGCCTCGGGGCGGCGGAACTTCAGGCCGTCCTCCCAGTTGTACCAGGCGGCGCCGTTAAAGCGGTCCTTCAGGGCCATGAACAGGGCATAATCCCACAGCCATGCTGCATTTTTCTCACAGAAGGCATCCAGGGCGGCCCAGTTGGTGAACCGGCTGTAAGCCACCCGCAGGATCCGGATCCGGTTGTTGTAAAGGGTGCCGAAATCCACCTTTTCGGAGCAGCTGCACCAATCGATGGCCGTGATCTCCTCGGATCTCAGCAGACCCATTTCCACCAGCAGGGGCAGATCGATGATGTAATGATTGCCGGCATAAGTGGAGCAGGACTGGTAGGGGGAGTCACCATAGCCGGTGGGGGTCAGG
>SVLA01000121.1 GCA_015068175.1 Oscillospiraceae bacterium | reverse complement strand
GCGCCACCTTCCCCACCCATGTGAAGCTGTCCGGCGGCATTGGCAAGGTGGACACCGTCATCGTCAATGCCGGCGAATGCGAACCGTACATCACCGCCGACGACCGGCTGTGCCAGGAAATGCCCGGGGAAGTGATCTCCGGCCTGCAGATCATCATGCGGATCTTTGGCCTGGATACGGCCCACATCGGCATTGAAAACAACAAACCCGAGGCGGCCCGTCAGCTCCGCCGCGCCGCTCTGGAGACCGGCATCGTGGTGGATGTACTGCCGGCCAAGTATCCCCAGGGCGCGGAAAAGCAACTGGTATATGCCATCACCGGCCGGGAGATCCCCTCCGGGGCCCTGCCCGCCGCCGTAGGCTGCGCTGTGTTCAACGCCGCCACCTGCAAGGCCATCCATGACGCGGTCCACCAGGGTATGCCCCTGATCAGCCGCATCGTCACCGTCTCCGGCGACATCGTCATGGAACCGAAGAATCTGCTGGTTCCCATCGGCACCAGCTTCAACGACCTGATGGAAGCCTGCGGCCATTCTGAAAATCCCTACAAGGTCCTCTCCGGCGGCCCCATGATGGGCGCGGCCCAGTATGACCTGAACGTGCCCACCATCAAGGGCGTCAACGCCATCACCATCCTGGGCCACCGCAACCGCTTCGCCGTGGAAGATTCCCGCTGCCTGCGCTGCGGCAAGTGCGTGGATGCCTGCCCCATGCAGCTAATGCCGGTGCTGATGTACAAGGCCCTGCAGTCCGGCAGCATCGAAGAAATGAACAAGACCGATCTGATGGACTGCATCGAGTGCGGCTGCTGCGCCTACATCTGCCCCGCCTCCGTGCCCCTGGTGCTGGGTTTCCGGTCCGGCAAGCAGATTCTGCGTAATGCCGCCAACGCGGCGAAGAAATAAGGAGGGGAGAAAATTATGGCACAGATGAAATATTTCTATGAGCTGACCATCTCCAGCTCCCCCCACGTCCATTCCCCCGTCACCACCCGGACCATCATGCGGGACGTGATCATCGCCCTGCTGCCGGCTCTGATAGGCTCCGTGTATTTCTTCGGCTTCCGGTCCCTGACGGTGACCCTGATCTCCGTGGCCGCCTGCGTGTTCTTCGAGTGGGCCTACTGCAAGGTGATGAAGAAGAACTGCAAGGTCTACGATCTTTCCGCCGTGGTCACCGGCATTTTGCTGGCCTTCGTCTGCCCCGTCACCATTCCCTACTGGTGCATCATCCTGGGCGCGTTTTTCGCCATTGTGGTGGTCAAGCAGCTTTTCGGCGGCCTGGGCCGCAATTTCGTCAATCCCGCCCTGGCGGGCCGGGCCTTTATGTTCAGTTGGCCGGTGCTGATGTCCAACTGGGTCAAGGTGGGTTTTGAAAACGCCGCCGGCCTGGTCACCACCGTGGATGCCGTCACCGGCCCCACCCCCCTGGCTTCCATGCATCAGGGCGTGATCGATCCTGCCGCCGGCTCCATCCTGGATATGTTCCTGGGCAACGTGGGCGGCTGCATCGGTGAGACTTCCGTGGTGCTGCTGCTGGTGGGTCTGGTATACCTGCTGGCCCGGAAGGTCATCAAGCTGTACATCCCCCTGTCTTTCATCGCCACCGTGGCGGTCATCACTTTCATTTTCCCCCAGGGCAACGACAATCTGACCTGGATGGCCGCGCAGCTCTTCTCCGGCGGATTGATGCTGGGCGCCATCTTCATGGCCACCGACTATGTGACCTCCCCCATCACCAAGCTGGGCCAGGTCCTCTTCGGTATGGGCTGCGGTGTGCTGACGGTGCTGATCCGCTACTTCGGCGGCTACAGCGAAGGCGTTTCCTACGCCATTCTGGTCATGAACTGCCTGGTGGTCCTGCTGGACCGGCTGGGCCGGCCCAAGAAGTTCGGCACCCCCGGAAAGGAGGCGGCAAAGGCATGAAAAAAGGTTCTGCTGTTTTGTATGTTCTGCGCTTGGCCGTGACCCTTCTGCTGATCACCGCCATCGTGGCGGCGCTGCTGAGCCTGGTCAACGGCATCACCGCCCCCATCATCGCAAAGATGAATGAAGAAAAGATCCAGGAAGCGGTCCGGACCGTCCTCCCCGGCGGCGGCGACCCCGTGGAATTTACGGACGATACGGGCCTGGTGACCCAGGTCTATCAGGGAGAGAACGGCTATGCCGTCCAGGTGGCTCCCGTGGGTTTCGACGGTGAGATCACCATGATGGTGGGCATTGGCCCCGACGGCAAGGTCCTGGGCATTTCCATCATCAATCAGACGGAGACCGCCGGCCTGGGCGCTGTGTGCGCGGCGAAAAATTCCGCCGGTCAGGCCTTCCGTGATCAGTTCATCGGCATGAGCGGCACCCTGGCGGTGGAAAAGGACGGCGGCGAAGTGGATGCCATCACCAGCGCCACCATCACCTCCCGGGCCGTCACCGAAGGTGTCAATGCGGCCCTGGCCTGCGTGGCCCGGTTCGGTTAAGGAGGTGCCCGCATGAATTTCAAGAAACAGTTTTCCGAGGGCCTGCTGACCAAAAACCCGGTCCTGGTCCAGCTTTTGGGTATGTGCTCCACCCTGGCCATCACCACCAGCCTCTTTAACGGCCTGGGCATGGGCATTGCCGTTACGGTCATCACCATTTGTTCCAACATTTTGATCTCCGCCCTGCGGAAGGTCATTCCCAATCAGATCCGCATTGCGGCCTATATCACCATCATCGCCGGCTTTGTCACCATCGTGGATCTGTGCCTGCAGGCCTTCCTGCCGGCTCTGGCGGAAAGTCTGGGCGTGTTCATCCCCCTGATCGTGGTCAACTGCATGGTCCTGGGCCGGGCCGAAGCCTTCGCCTCCAAAAACGGCGTTCTGGCTTCCGCCGTGGACGGTCTGTGCCAGGGCATCGGCTACACCGTGGCCCTGGTGGTGGTGTGCATCATCCGGGAATTGCTGGGCAACGGCACCTTCGGCGGCGGTCTGCTGAACGGCGGCGAAGGCATCCGCATCATCCCCGAGGGGTATCCGGCCATGCAGCTTGTGATGCCCGTGGGCGGCTTCCTGGTGCTGGGCTTCGTCATTGCCGGCGCTCAGTGGCTCATCGCCTGGCTGGAAAGAAGAAACAAGAAGAAGGAGGCAGGTAAATAATGGAACCGATCCTGGGTATCATCATCGCCGCTCTGCTGAGCGAAAACTTCATCCTGGTCAAATTCTACGGCATCTGCCCCTTCATGGGCGTGTCCAAGAAGATCGATACGGCCCTGGGCATGGGCATGGCGGTCACTTTCGTTATGGCCCTGGCCTCCGCCGCCTGCTGGCTGGTCAATGAATATCTGCTCATCCCCCTGGAACTGGGGTATATGCAGACCGTGGCCTTCATTCTGGTCATCGCTTCCATCGTGCAGGTGGTGGAGATGTTCCTGAAGAAGGCGGTCCCGGCGCTGTACAAGGCTCTGGGCGTGTTCCTGCCCCTGATCACCACCAACTGCGCCGTGCTGGGCGTGGTGCTGGTGAACGTGCAGGAAGGTTACGATTTCCTCACCAGCGTCATCAACGGCGCCGCCGGCGGTTTGGGTTTCACCCTGGCCATCGTCATTTTCGCTTCCATCCGGGAGCGTGTGGACAAAGCCGAACCCCCGGAGAGCTTCAAGGGTTACCCCATCGCCCTGATCGCGGCGGGCCTGCTGGCCCTGGCCTTCACCGGTTTCTCCGGCCTGAAGATCTTCTAAGGAGGACGGACTATGGATATTTTGATCGCTGTTGCCATTTTGGGCGGCCTGGGCCTGATCTTCGGCCTGGTGCTGGCCGCCGCCTCCAAGGTCTTTTATGTGGAGACCGATCCCCGTTTGGAAAAGCTCAACGAATGCCTTCCCGGCGCCAACTGCGGCGGTTGTGGCTATGCCGGCTGCGGCGGCTATGCCGAAGCGGTGCTGAAGGGTGAGGCCCCCATCGGCCGCTGCGCCTCCGGCGGTAACGAATGCGCCCAGGCCATGGGCGAGATCATGGGAATCAAGGCCGATGCCGTCACCCGGAAGGTGGCCCTGGTCCGCTGCTCCGGCGAAAAATTCTATGACGAGGACGGCAACCTGACCCACGGCGCCCGCCTGAAGGCCAATTACGAAGGCTTCAAGGATTGCATGGCCGCCTCCAAGGTGGGCGGTTCCGGCCCCCTGAGCTGTAAGTACGGCTGTCTGGGTTTCGGCACCTGTACCAAAGCCTGCAAGTACGGCGCCATCAAGGTGGTCAACGGCGTTGCCCAGGTGGATGAAGATCTGTGCGTCGGCTGTATGGCCTGCGCCGCTGTCTGCCCCCGCGGCCTCATCGTCCCGGTGGAGCCGGGGCACAACGTCCTCATCGCCTGCAATTCCATGGCCCGGGGCGTGGTCACCACCCGCGGCTGTACCGTGGGCTGCATCGGCTGCGGTCTGTGCAAGAAGATCTGCCCCAAGGGGGCCATTACCGTCACCAACAACCTGGCGGTCATCGATTACACCCTCTGCGACAACTGCGGCCTCTGCGCCACGGTCTGCCCCAAGAAGCTGATCAAGGACTCCAACGTGGAAAACCTGGGGGACCCGGTGGTCCACTCCATCAACCACGCAGATCCCTGAGAAAATGGGATCCGGGTGCGTTCCGGCGAACGCACCCGGTCTTTTTTTGTGGGAGCGGAGGATGCCGCGGCTTCCCTTGCGCCACCCGGGTTCCCCATTCTGCGGCAGTCTCCCGGTAGGATCTTAACAACATTTCCCCAGGACGACGGATGGCGCCGGGAGATCGCCGCGTCGCGTAGGTCAAGGCGTGATTGCCGCCGGCAAGTATAATTATTTGGATCCGCTGCGCGGAGCGCCACCCCCGGGGGGGACGGTTTTGGCGCGGGAAAAACGCAAAAAACGGTCACTCTACCGGCAGTAGAGAACCCTTTTCTCTGCCGGGTAGAGCAAAAACCGTCGTTTCTATCATAAAACGGGTGACTTTTTTCTCCGCCCGTAGTAAGATGTTCCCGTTGGTCCGGGCCGCCGGACAAAAACCACAAGGAGCAAAATCACTATGTCCTACAAAATCATTGCCGATTCCGCCTGCGATCTGCCCGTATCCATGCTGCAGGAACTGGATGTGGCGGTCACCCCTCTGCACGTTCTGTTCCGGGGCACCCAGATGCCCGACACCGTGGAGGATGCGGCCATCACAGACTTCTATGGCGCCATGCGCTCCGGCGAGGCCGCAACCACTTCCGCTGTCAATCCCGACGGCTGGGTCCAGGTTCTGGAACCCGTGCTGGCCGCCGGCTATGATGCCCTGGTGCTGGGTTTTTCTTCCGGTCTGTCCACCACCTATCAGTCCGCCGTCATTGCGGCCGCCGACCTTCAGGAAAAGTATCCCTGGAGAAAGATCGTGGTTCTGGATACCGCCAGCGCCGCCCTGGGTCAGGGTCTGCTGGTGTGGCACACCTGCAGGCAGCGGGATGCCGGCCTGAGCCTGGAGGAACTGGCCGCCTGGGTGGAAGAGAATAAATATCACGTTGCCCACTGGTTCACCGTGGATGATCTGGTGTACCTGAAGCGGGGCGGCCGCGTCAGCGCCGCATCTGCGGTCATGGGCGCCATGCTGAACATCAAGCCGGTCCTCCATGTGGACAACAACGGCAAGCTGGTGGCCGCCGTGAAGGTCCGTGGCCGGAAGGCCGCCCTGGCCACACTGCTGAAAAAGCTGGACGAGCTGGGTGCAGGCTGGGACAATGAGACCGTGTTCATCTGCCACGCCGATTGCCCGGAGGATGCCGAAAAGCTGAAGGCCCTGGTCCTGGAGCGCCCCGGCGTCAAAAATGTGTTCGTGGGCAATCTGGGTGCCGTCATCGGTTCCCATGCCGGCCCCGGCACCATCGCCCTGTTTTTCCTGGGCAGCGAACGGTAACATACCAAAAAGCCGGCGGAACTCCGCCGGCTTTCGAATTTTTTGAAAGGTCCTTTGTGCAAAAAACGCCGCGTCAAAGCCTTCTCCTTGGCGGCCGTTGGCCGGGCGGGCTCAGCAGCCGTCGCTGAGCATGATCTTCAAAATGGTCTCGTCGGTCTGGCGCATGCCTTCGCTGGCCAGGCGGCCCACATTTTTCACGGTGCGGTCCACGCCCTTGGTGACGATGCCGTCGCCGCCGTAGAACTGCTGATTCTGCCGGTGCATCTGCCAGCCCAAAATGCCCGCGTCCACCGCCGCGGCGATCTTGGCGGCG
>SVLA01000120.1 GCA_015068175.1 Oscillospiraceae bacterium | reverse complement strand
TCTTGGGATGAAGCTGCGCCTCATGGCCGAAGGCTTCATCCATATCAATGCCGAACTTTGCCACATGAGGCTCGGACACGCCGCAGGAGGTTAGGATCTGCTTGACCTCATCCTTGCTCACGGTCAGGGGTTCGGCCACTCTGGCCTCCTTGTGCATGGCGATGCGCTGGCAGATCTGGTCATGGACCTCCTGGACCACCTCCAGGCTGCATTCTTCATCCAAAGCGGAGCCCAGGATGGCTTCGAAATTCTTCTTCTGCTGCTCCGCCGGCTTGGGGATCCGGGTGTTGAACACCGCATCCACGAAGCCTTCGTGGCTTTCCTTGGGACTGTGGGTGTAATACAGCGCATTGTAAATATTGGTGGCACGGTTGTCAAAGGCCGGGAAGAGGAATCCCAGCTCCGGCGCGGCCACGATGTTCTGCATTCCGCCGTCGTGGAACTGCTTTTCCTCGGGAACGTAGTGGAGCTTCGGCTGGGTCTGCTTCACGGGACAAACGGCGCACACCAGGAAGGTGTAGGTCTCGTCGGAATTGTCATTTTGACTTTCCCCGTCCTTGCTCTTGAAGGGCACATCGTAGCTGTCACAGCCCAGAAGGACCAGGAAACTGCTGTCCAGGGAAACGGACGCAATGACCTTCTTCAAAAATTCTTCCCGCAGGGCCTCGTCAGCGCATTTGCAGGCACGCAGATCCATCAGCAGTTTATGCTCCGGAGCACCGGCCACCTGAGCGGTGGCAAATTCGATGTCGATCAGGTTCCGGCCGATGGAGCCGGACAGTGTCCGCTTGAGAAGACCGAAGTACTTCTCCCCTTCATTTTCGGACATCATACCGGTGCTGAGGGCAAACTGGGAAATGATCTCGTGATTGTCATTGACATAGCAGCCGTACAGCTTCGTAATATTGCTGCGGTCCCGGCGCAGGAGCCGCCGGATCTCACCGATCTCTTTTGTATTCATAAATTTACCTCACTATAATAATTCGTACTCCGTGATTATAGCACAATCGTATCGGATTAGTAAAGCAAAATAGGGTCCAAAAAAGCGCTGCGTTTGCAGCGCTTTTTTAGATCATTATTCCGAAACCGAAAACCGATGACAATACTGTTTTACATCATCGCTGCTTACCTTTGGTTTTACAAAAGGCAGGCAGAATTGGTAGCCCAGGATCCAAAGGATCAGCTTTGCCAATCCGCCTGCATCCACTTCCTTGGTTTTCAAACGGATGTAAGGCACTTCGTCCTCCAGATCCGCGTATTTTACCGCATCCCACGGAATCAGCTTCACAGGAAAAACAAAAACAAATGCCAACACATTGACATATACCAATGTATTTTCAACGCCGTTATCCGTAATCCTTAAGACACTTCCATGAAAACGCAGAAGCTGCCAAAGCATCACAACGCTTGTTTCGATATAAGTTGAGAAGGCAAGCGCGATCAAAACCGACAGTACAATCGCCATTCCCCTGCCCATCTCTTCATCGCCATCCATAACTTCTCCACCCAGCAGCATCCAAATTACACGAATTCCCAACGCAGATGCCAAGGCAAAAAAGATCAGAAAGAAATAATAACGCCAACCAGCCTTATAATCTTTCATAGCTTAATCCACCAAGCAATTCCAGTTCTGCACAAAGTACTCCACGCCGGAATAGACCGTTGTAATGACGATCAGCGCCACGACCACCATGCAGATGATGGGATTCGTGGGGAACGCCATAAGCACGCACAGACCCACCATGGAAGAGGCGGTCTTGAACTTGCCGCTTTTGCCGGCGGCAATGACCTTGCCCTTGGGACCGGCCACCATCCGCAGACCGGACACGGCGAACTCCCGGGTCAGAACGATCATCAGCGCCCAGGCGGGGAAACGGTCCCACTGACAGAACATGGCCATGGCGGCGATGGTCAGCAGTTTGTCAGCCAGGGGATCCAGGAACTTGCCGAAGTCAGAGACCTGATTGCACTTCCGGGCGATCTGGCCGTCGATATAGTCGGTAATGCTGGCGATAATGAACACGGCCAGGCCCAGCCACATCCACAGATTGCTGCAGCCGCCGCTTAAGTACATGAACACCATGTACAGGGGGATCAGCGCTACCCGAACCAGGGTGATCTTCGTTGCAGTTGTCATTGTTTATTCCTCCACTACAAAACCGGAAAGATCACCGTCGATCAATCCGTCAATTTCTACTTTGATAAAGTCGCCTTCGGAAAGGTCCTCGTCGCAGGCGATCCAGACACGTCCGTCAATATCCGGGGAATCGGCAAAAGTCCGGCCGTAATACTGCTCAAACTCCTCGTCGTAGCCGTCCACCAGCACATCAAACACCTGCCCGATCATGGAATTGGAATAATCGTCCATGATGGCCGACTGGATGGTCTCGATCATCTGGGCCCGCTGAAGGGCCACATCACCATCCACGTGGTCCATCTCCGCCGCAGGAGTCCCCTCCTCCGGAGAGAAGGCAAAGGCGCCAACCCGTTCCAGCCGCTGTTCCTTCAGGAAGTTGCACAGCTCCTCGAATTCCTCCTCGCCCTCGCCGGGCAGGCCCGTAATGACCGATGTCCGCAGAACCAGGCCGGGGATCTTTGCCCGGAGTTTTGCAAACAGCGCCCGCAGGAAGTCACCGTCCCCACGGCGGTTCATCAGCTTCAGGATCTTGGAGTTGCAATGCTGGATGGGAATGTCCAGATACTTGACGATCTTCGGCTCCGTGGCCATGACCTCCATAAATTCATCGTCGATCTCATCGGGATACACATAGTGTACCCGGATCCACTTGAATCCATCGATCCGGCACAGTTGCCGCAGCAGTTCCGGCAGCAGCCGCCGATGACCGGGCAGGTCCGTGCCGTATCGGCTGGTATCCTGGGCCACCACGATCAGTTCCTTCACGCCGGAATCGGCCAAAAGTCGTGCCTCATACAGCACATCGTCCATCTGCCGGCTGCGGAACTTGCCCCGCAGATACGGGATGATGCAGTAGGCGCAACGGTTGTCGCAGCCTTCGGCGATCTTGATGTAGGCGTAATGCTCCGGTGTGGTGAGGATCCGGCCGGTCTCCTGCTCCGGGGCATCAATGGAACCGAAATCTGCCACCTGCTGATCCTCCAGCAACGCTTCAATAGCCGGCACGATCTCGGTATAACTGCCGGTGCCCAGAAGACCGTCCACCTCCGGCAGTTCATCCAGGATCTCATTCTGATACCGCTGGGAAAGACAGCCGGTGACCAGGATCTTACCCACCTGCCCTTCCGCCTTCAGCGCCGCGGTCTGCAGAATGAAGTCGATGGCCTCGGATTTTGCCGAATCAATGAAACCGCAGGTGTTGATGACCACCACGTCGCAGCCGACGATGCCGGGGCATACCGTATGCCCTGCCTCCTGGACCCGGTACATCATCCGTTCGCAATCCACCTGGTTTTTCGCGCACCCAAGGGAAATAAAGCCAATATTTGCCATTAAAATTCCTCCGGAAAATCATCGTCGGCCTGCAGGATCTGCAACGCCCGACGGATCTCGTGATAGCTGTGGCCCCGGCGCATGGCGGCGTCAATGGCCCGCTTCAAATCTTTCTGATCCCATTCATCCCCCAATTTGGATCGCAGAAGATCCACGATCCTGTCGGTTTGGTCGGGATAATCGGCAAGAACCTCATCCCACAGGGATTTTGGGATCTGTTTTTCATACAGCGCCTGCTTGGC
This sequence comes from Oscillospiraceae bacterium, assembly GCA_015068175.1. The sequence goes on along the minus strand of SVLA01000120.1, from coordinate 2,519 downwards.
CCTGGCCAAACCGTAACCCTTGGCAATGCATTTCTCCACGATCCATTGGGCGGTCTTGCGGTCATCCAGCAAATCCAGGTCCTCCATCCATTCGATGGCCTTCCGGGCCTGCTCCGGGTCCTCACCCTTATGGACCAGCCGCTGCTGCAGATCCCGCTTGGACACATTGGACGCGGACAGAATGCGGATGGCCCGCATTTTAGCCGACATTTCCCCTGCCGCGGTCTGCAGGCGTTCGTATTCCTCATCCTCCAGCTCCATGCCGGAATAGAGGCCGAAATCCTCCACGGTCTGCCGGTACAGACCCATCTTCGTCCCGTCGGAGAAGGTGACCCAGTACCGGCCCGCCCGGTCGGGGGTGGTTTTCAGGGACTCAATCCTCATCGTCAAAATCGTCGGCGCTGATGGCTACGGGTTTCTCCGCAGCCTTGGCCGGTGCCTTGGGCGCTGCGGCCCGCAGCAGATTCTCCCGGACCTTGGCTTCCACGGCCTCAGCGATCTCGGGGTTATTCATCAAATATTCCTTCACGGAATTGATGCCCTGGCCGATGCGCTCGTCACCCATTGAGAACCAGCTGCCGGACTTCTGCACGATGTCCATCTGGACCGCCAGATCCACCAGCTCACCCCACTTGGAGATGCCCTGACCGTAAATAATGTCAAAGTGGGCCTCACGGAAGGGAGGGGCCACCTTATTCTTGACCACCTTGACACGGGTCTTGTTGCCCACCACATTGCTGCCTTCCTTGATGGATTCCACGCGGCGCACATCCAGACGGACGGAGGCGTAGAACTTCAGGGCATTGCCGCCGGTGGTGGTCTCAGGATTGCCGTACATGACACCGATCTTCATACGAAGCTGGTTGATAAAGATGACCACGCAATTGGTCTTGGCGATGGTGCCGGCCAGCTTCCGCAGAGCCTGGCTCATGAGCCGCGCCTGCAGACCCACATGGGAGTCGCCCATTTCACCCTCGATCTCCTGCTTGGGCACCAGGGCAGCCACGGAGTCCACCACCACGGCATCCACGGCACCGCTGCGGACCAGGGCGTCGGTGATCTCCAGGGCCTGCTCGCCGGTATCCGGCTGGGAGACCAGCAGATTATCCGTATCCACGCCCAAAGCTGCCGCATAGACGGGATCCAATGCATGCTCAGCATCCACGAAGGCCACTTCGCCGCCCATCTTCTGGGCCTCGGCCAGAATGTGCAGGGCCAGTGTGGTCTTACCGGAGGATTCCGGTCCGTAGATCTCAATAATACGGCCCTTAGGAACACCGCCGATGCCAAGGGCAGCATCCAGCGCCAGGGAGCCGGTGGGAATGGCATCCACGTTCATTTCGGGCTTGTCGCCCAAACGCATGACAGTACCCTTACCGAAGCTCTTGTCGATCTGGGCCAGTGCAGTCTGCAGCGCTTTTTTCTTGTCGGATGCGGGAGTAGGTGCTTCATAAGCCGGTTTTTTAGTTGCCATGATCTTCTTCCTTTCCTGCAAGCTGTGCCAGCACAGCCCGCTCTCTGTCGTTATAATCTCTGGTCCGTTCCAGAATGGTATACCCGTTTTGTTCCAGGATGGCGCACACATCATCTCCCTGGCCGTCACCGAATTCAAAGCAGAGGTAACCGCCGGGGTTCAGGGCATCCCGGTAATTTTGGCAGATGCTGCGGTAAAAAATCAAGCCGTCATCGCCGCCGTGGAGGGCCAGATGGGGCTCGTGGTCCTTCACGCTTTTATCCAGCGTTTCCATGTCCGCCGTGGTGATATAGGGCGGATTGGATACGATCAGATCGTATTTTCCCAGCACGGCCGGGGCCTTGTTCAGCGCATCCGCCTGGATGCAGGCCACCTTGCCGCTGAAGTGGTTTCTTATAATATTCCGTTTGGCTACCGCCAGAGCCTCCTTGGAGATGTCCGCCAGGGTCACCCGGGCATCCTTCACCCGGCTGGCCACAGCCAGGCCGATACAGCCAGAGCCGGTGCAAAGGTCCAGGATCCTGGGGTTTTGCGGCAGGAACAGGGCCCGATTGATGGCCAGCTCCGCAACGGCGCAGGTGTCGTCCCGCGGGATCAATACATGCTTGTTGACATAGAGTTTTAGTCCATAGAACTCCCACTCCCCCAAAATATAAGCCAGGGGCTCCCCTGCCGCTACCCGCGCGACGGCGGATTCCAGGGCCCGGCCGATCTCCTCGGAGGCGTAAAGCTGCTGATCCCGGAGATATTCCTCCCGGGTCTTGCCGGACACATGGCACACCAGTTGCCGCGCCAACTGGGACGCAAATTGGGAACCTTCCGTCTCCAGCAATGTCCTGCGGGCATCCAGATAAAGCTGAGAATAGGTCTTTACCAACGGTCCGAACCCTCCTGCTCCGGCAGAACCGCCGTAAGCGCGGTAATGGCCACTTCCATCATGGAATCATCCGGCTCGTTGGTGGTGAAATTCTGCATCCACATCCCCGGTGCGGACAAGGCCCGGGTAAAGCCGTTATCATGTCTGCCCACCCAGCGGTTGATCTCA
>SVLA01000119.1 GCA_015068175.1 Oscillospiraceae bacterium | reverse complement strand
AATACGAAGATCCCTCGACTCCCTTCGGTCGCTCGGGATGACAACGTTTTTTGTTTTCACGCTGCGCTAAACAACAACTTACCCATTCAAAATTCCCCTTTATCATAACGCACCGGGGTCAAAAAAGCAAGCAAAAACCGCTTCAACCGGCCGTTGACTCCCATTCAACCGGCTGTTGATGGAAAAATTTCCCCAAATTAACGAATGATTGATAGATTTTTCCGTGCCGATGTGTTATGATGGCCACAAGAAAAGGAGGCGCAAGCTATGGAACGAACACTAGGCAAACGCATTGCGGAACACCGCAAACGGCTGGGCATGACCCAGGATCAACTGGCAGAGCGGTTAGGTTTGACCGCCCAGGCCATCAGCAAATGGGAAAACGATCTCTCCTGCCCGGATATCACCACCCTGCCCAAGCTGGCGGAGATCTTCGGCACTACCACCGATGCCCTCCTGGGTCGGGAGCCGGAAACCCACAAGCCTCTTTTCGAGGCGGAAGTGGTAGAAGAACCGGCCTCGGAGGATGCGGATCACCACTCCAAGGGCAGTTGGTCCTTCCATTGGGACAGCGGCCGCCGGGAAGGCATTACCTTCGCCCTGCTGATCCTGTTGGTGGGCGGTCTGTTGCTGGCCACCCGGCTCCTGCAATGGGATGTCTCTTTTTGGTCGATCCTTTGGCCCAGCGCCCTGCTGATCTACGGTCTGCGGAGTGTATTCACCCGATTCTCCCCCTTTAAGCTGGGTATCGCCCTTGTGGGCGCTTACTTCCTGGTGGACAATCTGGGTCTCTGGCACCTGAATGTGGACAGCGCTCTGGTTTTCCCCATTTTGGTGGTACTGTTCGGTTTGGGCCTCCTGGCGGATGCCATTAAGAAACCCAGGAAACCCCACTTCAAGCTGGTCCACCATCTCAAGAACAACGAGCACAGCAAATCCAATCCCAAGGTGGATCTTTCCGTGGAGGACGATCATTTCGATTGCTCCGTCGCCTTCAGCGAATGCCACCGCGTACTCAATATGCCCCGGCTGGCCGGCGGCGACGTTTCCTGCTCCTTCGGCGATGTCAAGCTGGATCTGTCCGGCTGCGAGAAAATCGCTGACGGCTGTGAGATCGATGCCTCCTGCTCCTTCGGCTCTCTGGAGCTGCTGGTGCCCCGGCGCTACCGGGTGGAACCGGATTCCTCCACCGCCTTCGGCGATTTTGAGGTGATCGGCACCCCGGATCCCGCGCCCCTGGCCACCATCCGCCTGGATGCCAGCGCCAGCTTCGGTGAAATCAGAGTCCGTTACATCTGAATCCCCTGCCTCCCGGCCCCGCCCGGGAGGCATTTTTTCGTTTCCGTTTGACAAACCGGCCCTCTATGGGTACAATATAGGAAAATCCAACATTGGAGGTCATTTTCAATGGACAACAAACTGCACATGGAGACTCTGTGCATCCAGGCCGGCTACAGCCCCCGCAGCGGTGAGCCCCGGCAGATCCCCATTATCCAAAGCACCACCTTTAAGTATGCCACTTCCGAAGACATGGGTAAGCTCTTCGATCTGGAAGCGGAAGGCTATTTCTACTCCCGCCTGCAGAATCCCACCTGCGACGCCGTCGCCGCCCGGATCTGCGCTCTGGAGGGCGGCACCGCCGCCATGCTGACCTCTTCCGGTCAGGCCGCCAATTTCTTCGCCGTGTTCAACATCGCCGGCTGCGGCGACCATGTGGTGTCCAGTTCCGCCATTTACGGCGGCAGCTTCAACCTCTTCGGCGTCACCATGAAGCGCATGGGCGTGGAATTCACCTTCGTCAGTCCCGACTGCACCGACGAGGAGCTGAACGCCGCTTTCCGGCCCAATACCAAGGCCGTATTCGGTGAGACCATCGCCAACCCCGCCCTGAATGTGCTGGATATCGAGCGCTTCGCCCGGGCCGCCCATGCCCACGGCGTGCCCCTGATCGTGGACAACACCTTCGCCACTCCTGTCAACTGCCGGCCCTTTGAGTGGGGCGCCGATATCGTGACCCACTCCACCACCAAGTATATGGACGGCCACGCCAGCGCCGTGGGCGGCTGTATCGTGGACTCCGGCAAATTCGACTGGAATGCCCATGCCGATAAGTTCCCGGGCCTGACCACCCCCGACCACAGCTATCACGGCGTCACTTACACCGAGCGTTTCGGCCTCGGCGGCGCCTTCATCACCAAGTGCACCGCCCAGCTCATGCGGGATTTCGGCTGCTGTCAGAGTCCCCAGAGCGCTTATCTGCTGAATCTGGGCCTGGAAAGCCTGCCTTTCCGGATGCGGCAGCATTGCCCCAATGCCCAGCAGATCGCCGAATTCCTCTCCGCCCACGAAAAGGTGGCCTGGGTCAAATACTGCGGCCTGAAGGGTGACCGGTATTATGACCTGGCCCAAAAGTATATGCCCAACGGCTCCTGCGGTGTCATTTCCTTCGGCCTGAAGGGTGGCCGGAAAGCGGCGGAGACCTTCATGAAGCACCTGAAACTGGGTTCCATCGAGACCCATGTGGCCGATTCCCGTACCTGCTGCCTCCACCCCGCCTCCGCCACCCATCGGCAGATGACCGATGAGCAGTTGGCCGCCGCCGGCGTGGGCGCCGACCTGATCCGCCTGAGCTGCGGCCTGGAAAACGCCGAGGACCTGATCGCCGACCTGCGGCAGGCCATCGAGCAGGTGTGAGCCATGGCCGATCAATACGCCCGCACCCGGCTGCTGCTGGGAGATGACGGTGTGAACAAGCTCCGCAACGCCAGGGTGATCCTCTTCGGATTGGGCGGCGTAGGCGGTTATGCGGCGGAAGCCCTGGCCCGGGCCGGCATCGGCCATATGGACCTGGTGGACGACGATACCGTCAGCCTCACCAATCTGAACCGGCAGATCCTGGCCACCCACAGCACTATCGGAAAATATAAGGTGGACGTGGCCGCAGACCGGATCCGGGACATCGATCCCACCATCGCCGTCCGCTGTTACAAGACCTTCTACCTGCCGGAGACGGCCCACCAATTCGACCTTGCCCGGTACGATTATGTGCTGGATGCCATCGATACCGTCACCGGAAAACTGGCCCTCATTGCCCAGGCAAAGGCCGCCGGCACCAGGGTCATCAGCTGCATGGGCACCGGCAACAAGCTGGATGCCACCGCCTTCCGGGTGGCCGACATTTCCAAGACCTCCGGCTGCGCCCTGGCCCGCATCATGCGTAAAGAATGCGGCAAGCGGGGCATCAAAGGCGTGAAGGTGGTCTATTCCGAGGAACTGCCCCTGGAACCCATCCTCTCTCCCGATGCCCAGCCGGAACCCCAGCGGAAGGGCTCTTCCCGCCGTGCCACCCCCGGCTCCCTGTCCTATGTCCCCGGTGCCGCCGGCCTTGTGATGGCCGGGGAAGTGATCCGGGAACTGACGGAAAAATAAACTTCTGCCCGCAGGCCGGTCCTGCGGGCGTTTTATACACTTATTCCGTATATTATGCAACCCGAATTTCGTCAATATTCGCACCGCTTTATGCATATATACACATTATATATGTCAAATTGGCTATATACACCATATTCACCGGTTATTATTCGCAACAATTGTATACTCTCCCAATTGACGTTGAATATTATACATTGTATAATCCACTCATGAATTTCAATTAAGAAAAGGAGTTCCCCGTTATGAAAAAGCTGATGGCCCTGACCCTGGCCGTACTGATGCTGCTTTCCACCTTTGCCGGCTGCACCGTTGAAGAGAGCAACGGCCCCGGTGAAAACACCTACAACCTGACCACCGTAAAGGAAGGCTATCTGACCGTCCTGACTTCTCCGGACTACGCCCCCTATGAGTTCTACGCGCTGGATGAAAGCGGCAATCCCACCCTGGCCGGCTTCGACATGGCCCTGGCCAAGTACATCGCCGATTATCTGGGCCTGACCCTGGAAGTGGTCCCCATGGACTTCAAGGGTATCCCCGATGAGCTGGGCGCCGGCGCTGCCGACCTGGCCCTGGCCGGTCTGTCCCCCGATCCCGACCGTCTGCTGAAGATGGACTTCTCCGACATCTACTACGAAGGCAAGCAGGCATTCGTCACTGTCAGCAGCAAGGCCGGCCAGTTCACCGACCTGGCCTCCACCAACAGCGCGGAGTTCACCATCGCCGCCCAGACCGGCACCATTCAGATGGAGCTGGCCCAGGAATTCAGCCCCAACGCCGACATAGTCAACCTGACCAAGGCCACCGATATCATCGCTGAGCTGATCTCCGGTCAGATCGACGGCGCCTACATCGAATGGGACGTGGCCGCCGCTTACAAGCTGAACTACCCGGAGCTGGAGATCCTCTTCGAGGTCCCCTACGAGGCCGAAGGCAATGTCATCGGCGTTTCCAAGGGCAATGCCGACCTGCTGAAGTACGTCAACAAAGCCCTGCACAAGTGCATCGATGACGGCAGTTTCGCCAAGTTCCTGGAAGAAGCCAACAACCTGGCCGCCGGCGACAACTACCAGGGTATGCTGGACGAGAACGGCAAGGTTCCCACCGAGGGCGAAGCCGGCTGAATGATTTTCCGATTCCTCCCCATCCCATGGGGAGGAATTTGGTGTGTATATGAAAGGATCGTTACATGACTGAATTTATCTCCGCGGAAGGTTTCCAGAAAACCGCCCGTTACATCAAGCTCATCGAGCAGGGCCTGGCCGTTACGGTCATGCTGGCGCTGTTCACCGTGCTGATCGGCTTTGTGCTGGGCATCCTCCTGGCCATCATGCGCATGACCGACATCCGCCCCTTCCGGTTCCTGTCCTATGACCGTAATGGCCGGCTCCGCCGCAGCAAAGTCCTCATCGCCATCAGCAAATTCAACCCCATCTCCTTCCTGGCCACCGCCTATGTGGAGATCCTCCGTTCCACCCCCATCCTGGTGCAGATCATGATCATTTACCATGGCATTTTCGGTAAGCTGATCCCCCTGCCCAATTTCACCCTGTTCGGCTTTATCAAATTCAACCGGTTCTTCCCCGGTGTGGTGGCACTGGGCATGAACTCCGGCGCCTACCTCTGCGAGATCATCCGCAGCGGCATCCAGTCCATCGACGGCGGCCAGACCGAAGCCGCCCGGAGCCTGGGCATGACCAAGGTGCAGACCATGGTCCACATCATTCTGCCCCAGGCCATCAAGAACATCCTGCCGGCCATTGCCAACGAGTTCGTGGTCATCATCAAGGAATCTTCCATCACCTACGTTATCGGCGTCCAGGACCTGATGTTCGCCGTGGATGCCATCCGCGGCGCCACCTTCATCATCATGGAGCCTCTGCTGGTGGCCACCGCCATCTATTTCTGTCTGTGTTTCCCCACTTCCAAGCTGATTGCCTATTTCGAAAGGAGAATGAGCCGTGGCGACAAGCGATAAGTTGATCCAGGTCCGCAGCCTGAAGAAATACTACAACAAAGGCGCCCTCCGCGCCCTGGACGATGTGTCCGTGGACATCAATCGCGGCGACGTCATGGTGGTCATCGGTCCCTCCGGTTCCGGCAAGTCCACCCTTCTGCGGAGTCTGAACCTGATGGAGGACCCCACCGACGGCCAGATCATTTTCCACGGCATCGACATCACCAAGCGGAAATTCGTCAACAAGGCCGGCCGCATGGAAAAGGTCAACATCAACCTGCACCGCCAGAAAATGGGCATGGTGTTCCAGCATTTCAATCTGTTCCCCCACAAGACCATTCTGGAAAACATGATCCTGGCCCCCGTGAAGGTGCTGCATATGCCCAGGGAGGAAGCACGGACCAAGGCATTGAACCTGCTGGCCCGGGTGGGCCTGGAGGACCGCGCCGATGCCTATCCCATCCAGCTTTCCGGCGGCCAGAAACAGCGTGTGGCCATCGTCCGGGCCCTGATGATGGAGCCGGAAGTCATGCTCTTTGACGAACCCACCTCCGCCCTGGACCCCGAAATGGTGGGCGAAGTGCTGGAAGTCATGAAGGAGCTGGCCGCCGACGGTATGACCATGGTGGTGGTGACCCACGAAATGGGCTTCGCCCGGGAAGTGGCCAGCCGTGTGCTGTTTATGGACGGCGGCAAGATCCTCGAGGAAGGCACCCCTTCCCAGATCTTCGATGTCCCCAAGCACCCCCGGCTCCGGGAATTCCTCTCCAAAGTTCTGTAAAGTCAAAACCTCCGGCTAAGCCGGAGGCTTGATTAAGCCCTAGAAGGGCATTTTACAGACATTTGCCCCTAAAGGGGCCCCGAAAGGTTTGCCGAC
>SVLA01000118.1 GCA_015068175.1 Oscillospiraceae bacterium | reverse complement strand
CATCTTGACCAGAGCGCGGGCGATGGCCACACGCTGCTGCTGGCCGCCGGACATTTCGCTGGGCTTGCGGTCCATCAGATCTTCGATCTGCACCAGACGGGCAGCCTCATAAGCACGCTCCAGCATCACTTCCTTGCTGAGCTTGTCAGCGCCCTTCAGGTTCTGCAGGGGGAACAGGATGTTCTGCTTCACGGTCATGTGGGGGTACAGCGCATAGTTCTGGAACACCAGGCCGATGCCTCTGGCCTCAGTGGGCAGATCCGTTACATCCTCGTCGCCAAAGAAAATATGGCCGGAGGAAGGCTTCTGCAGACCACTGATCATGTACAGCGTAGTGGACTTGCCGCAGCCGGAGGGGCCCAGCAGGCCGATCAGCTTGCCGTCGGGGATCTCATAAGTGAAATCACTGACAGCAACCACCTCGGTGTTGCTCTTCTTGTCCCGGCTGGGGAAGATCTTGGTAAGGTTTTGCAGTACGACTTTCATAGTAATCCCTTCCTGATATAAAAAATATTTTTAATCAACACAGGTAATATTACAACGCGCGCAAGGCGCAAAGTTGTCTTAATAAAGCTTCTTTCTGACTTCCTCCGCATGGGCCTGACGGGTATAGGCCATGAGGGCTTCGGGAGAGTCAAAAATCATCTGGCTGGCCATGTCCACCGCCACGGTGGCAGACATGTAGTCATGGATGGTGGAATTGGTCCGGGAACGGATCATCAGAACGATCTCGGCCACCAGGATCACCGCCAGGACCGTCAGGGATACGGCGCCCATGCTGCCCAAAAGGAGCATGGAGACCGCCAGCACCGGGATCATGGTCTCGATGGTATATTTGCCCAGGACGGTACGGACAAAGAGCATAAAGGGGGTCAGGCGGACACCGTCAGCCCGCATCAGGGCGATGCCGAATACTTTTTTGCCCACGGTCTGGCCGTTTTTCAGCCACAGCGGGATGAGGAACTCCAGGACCAGGTATCCCAGCAGGATGCTGATGCTGACGATGACCAGGGACAAGCTGAACACCATGCTGTAAGCCTGGCCGGCCTCGCTGTCATTCATCAGGGCCTGGGAGGCTTCATCAAAGCGGTCCCGGTCCTCCTGGGGAAGTTTTTCATATTCCTCGGAGGTGATATCAAAATCCACGCCGTACTGAGTTTCATACTGATCATAGTAGGCAAAGAGGGCCTCGCTGTGTTGGTTATAGTCCAGGATCACGGACAGGCCCAGGCCGAAGCCGCTGGCCAGAACAAACAGCAGGATCATATCCAAAAGCCAAGCGGAGATCCGCTTGAGCATACTGGCTTTTTGCAGGTCATATTTCATGGGTTTTCGTTCCTTCCGAAGGAGATGGGCGCAATCGGCCATGCTATTGCACATTATAGCAAAGGTTGCCGAAAAAATCTACACTTATTTCTTTGTTTTACGATTTTCTGCAAAAAAAGAGGCGTTATTCGGCGTTATGTCTACCAAGTACCATAAAAACCGGTCCTTTATCCCCTCTTCAGTTCCTCCAGGAAGGTCAGGGGGACCCGGAGAGCGCCTCTTCCGACCCCCAAATCGATATCCGGCTTGTTATCACCGTGGAAATCGCTGCCGCCGCTCTCCCGCAAACCGAACGCGGCCGCGGTTTGTTTGGCCATGCGGGTGGTGGCTTCATCGTAGGTCACATAAACGGTCTCCATGGCCCGCAGGCCGTGCTTCACCGCCTCTTCCAGGAAGCCGGGGATCTCCCCGGCGGGGAGGGTCAGATAAGGATGGGCCAAGACCGGCACCGCGCCGATGGAGCAGATAAAGTCCATGATCTGGAAGGGCGTCAGCCGCTTCGGGGGGTGATAATAGCCGCATTTCGGATGGAGCAGGCGCTCAAAGGCTTCCTGCCGGGATGCGGTATAGCCCAGGCGGGTCAGTTCCGTGGCGATATGGGCCCGGTTGATCTGGCCATTGGGAGTGGCGGCTTTCAGGGCCGGATAGTCCACCGCATAGCCGTCCCGGGCCAGCGCCGCCACCAGGTCCACATTGGACTGCTCCTTCTGCCGCTGCATTTCTTCCAGCAGGTCGGTAACGGTGTCATAATATGCCGGCTGAATAAACAATCCCAGGACGTGGACATCGGTGCCGTGATGGTCGGAGGAAAATTCAACACCGGGGACCGCCTCCACTTCCCTGCCCCGGGCCGCCTCCAGGAAGGCCGGCAGGCCGGCCACCGTATTGTGGTCCGTCAGGGCGATGGCTGCCAGACCGATGCGCTCCGCCTCATGGATGAGCTGCGCCGGTGTCCAGGAACCGTCGGAATAAATGGAATGGGTATGAAGATCGCAGATTTTCATGGGGTTACTCCAATCTTTCGTTGCATTTGGGGAAGGATCATGATAAGATCAAGGCAGATCTTCCACATCGATGACCCGATAGCCGGCATCTTTCAATGCCTGGGCCAGGACGCCGGAACCCCGGATCCGGGTACGGGTGAAAGTGCCGTCATAGATCTGGTTGACGCCGCAGGTGGGACTGCGGGATTGGAGAATGGCGCAATCGATGTCCAGATCCCGGATCTCTGCCAGGATCCCGGCCACGGCGCGGCGCAACGGCTCGTCCACGCTGACGCCGGCTTCCGTACGGACATGACCGTTGACGATCTCCACCGCGGGACGGGGCGTACCCAGGCCGGCGGCCATTTCTGGGCAGACGGGGATGACTTCGTGGCCTTCCACAAAATCCAGGACCCGCTGGCTGCGGTTATTGCCGCCGTTGTATTTGCAATTTTGGCCCAGGAGGCAGGCGCTTACCAAGATCTTCAAGAGAATCATCCTTTCACGGAACGCAAATTCCGTCATTATTCATCAGTTTATTATGATACCATGATACCGTCATTTTGTCCAACAATTATTTTGCAAGGAGGCAGAACATGAATTTTTCCCAATTGGCAGCGGCGCGGTATTCCTGCCGCGGTTACGACGAAAGCCGGCCCGTGGAGCCGGAAAAGCTGGAGGCGATCCTGGAAGCCTTCCGACTCTCCCCTTCCGCATGCAACGGGCAGCCTTATCATCTGACTGTGTGCCGCGGAGAGGCGGCTGCTCAGGTGGCGGCCGCCTGCATGGGCATGGGCATGAACAAATTTGCCGCCCAGGCCCCGGTGATCCTGGTGCTGTCGGAGGAGGCGTATGTGAAGTCCGCCGCCATGGGGGCCAAGGTCAAAGGCAACGATTACCGCAGTATGGACATCGGCATTGCGGCCGCCCATCTGACGCTGGCCGCGGCAGATCTGGGCCTGGGGACCTGCATGCTGGGCTGGCTGGATGACGAAAAGATCCGCAGGATCTGCGGTCTGGATCGGCCGGTGCGGCTGGTGATCACCCTGGGGTACGCCAAGGAGGACCGGGTACCGGCCAAGAAGCGAAAGCAGATGGAACACCTGGTCAGCTACAAATGAGGAAATCGCCACCCGGCCCGGGTGGCGATCATTTTTACGGTCTGTGGATGGAACGGTTGGGGTCGAAGCCTTCGGGATAACGTTCCTTCAGCTTTTCGATATTGCGGCGGAATACTTCCTCCAGCGGGACATCCAGGGCATAGGCTGTTTCGGCCAAGTACCAGGCCACGTCCCCCAGCTCCCTGATCATTTTCTCCCGGTCCAGGTCATGGCCCTGGGCCAGGTGCTTTTTCACCAGGTCGATGACTTCACCGGCTTCGCCGCAAAGGCCCATAACGCCGTTGATCAGCACATCCTTTTTATCCAGGGCCGGATTCAGGGTGGTCATGGCCAGGGTTTGATATTCGTTGGCAGTCATAGGAGCCTCCTTGTTTCCTGTGTTTCAGTATAGTATATCACCCGGGTGGCCGGAAGTCAACGGGCCGGGCGGAAGCGCCCTTGGGCATCCACGGGGCCTTTTTACCGGGGGGGAGACAAAATTTCGCATTTTCCTCTTTCCATCCTTGGCCGGATGTGGTATAATCAACAGCATCGTAACACATGCGAGGTAAGAACTATGAATACACGATCTGAACACTCAAAGATCCTGCGGGTCATCCTGACCGTTTTGGTGCGAGGCGCGCTGGCGGTGGCGGCGGTTTTCGGCCTGGCCGTTCTTTGTCAAAATATGGTACTGGGCGTGATCTTCCATGGGCCGTCCGAAACGGCGCGGGACCGGCTGACCATGGCGCTGATGGCATCGCCGGAAACGAAGGACATTCCTGTCCGGTTCCTGGGGCAGGAAATGGTGGATTACATCTGCACCATTCCTGACGTGCTGCCGGATTCCGTTTCGGATCCGCAGAAGATCCGGCCCGATGTTTCCGCCATCGGCACCGAGGTCAAGTCTGTGGTGGGTGACAAATTCACCGCCACGGTGCGGGTCATGCCCCAACTGCCTGCCGGTGTTGCGCTGGATCAGGGCGGCTGCTATGCCGGCTTTACGGCAGACGGTGTATTGGTGGTGGCCGCATCCGAAGCCGATGCCCAGGCCATGGGGATCAGCGGCCGCTGCGGCAGGATCCTGGTAATGAACGGCAAAATTAACGAAGGACTGATGAACGCCACATCCGCTTACGGCGCCCGGACCGCGTTGGGCCAGCGGGCGGACGGCGCTCTGATCCTTGTGACCACCACCGGCGGTTCCTGGGAGAATCCCGGCGCGACTTATCAGGACTTGATCGATATCATGACGGAATTCGGGGCGGTAAATGCCTGCTGTCTGTCCGGCGGGGAGGGTCAATAAATGAGCGAAGAGATTTTGATGGAAGAATATACCGAGCCGGCGGCTGCGCCGAAGAAAAAGTTCAGGATCCCCCGGCGGATCCTGCGGTACTACACCGTATTTTTCGGTTTGGTGCTGGGTCTGATGATCCTGGCGCTGTGCCTGATGACGCCTTTGCGGATGCTGCTGGAGCAATACGAGAGCGCGCAGCCAGACCGGGCCGCGGAAAATATCTACGAATTGCTGTTTGAGGACCCGGATTGGGAATTGCTGTACGACATGGCCAAACTCAAAGGCACCGATTTTGAAGGCCGCAGTACCTTTGCTGAGTATATGGAGCGGAAGGTGGGTGACGGGAAACTGCGCTATGTGGAAGTATCCGACGGCACTTCCGACGGCAAGCGCTACAGCGTACGTCTGGGCAAGGAAGAGATCGCCGTATTTACCACCTACGCCTACGATGACGGCGTCAGTTCCTTCCCCCTGTGGACATTGGACGAGATCGAAGTATACTGCGAGCGGACCCATTCGGTGACCGTCAACAAAATGCCGGGGTATACCGTATACATCAACGGTGTTCCCCTGGATGAAGATTACACGGTGCTGTATGTGGAGACTCTGGCGGAGAATTACCTCGCCGGAGATCTGGATGGCTACCATTATGTGCAGCAATATATTGACGGTCTGCTGATGGAGCCGGACGTGGTGGTGGTGGACGAAAATAACGATTCCCTGCCCTTGTACCGGAATCCCGTCACCGGCATCTACTCCACGGAGATCCCAACCTCCCCCGCCATGACGGAGGAGGAGCGGCAATTGGTCCTGCGGGCCGCTGAGGCGGAACTGCAGTTCTCCGTCCGGAAAATGAGCGCTTCGGAGCTGCGTCAGTTCTTTGAGACCAACTCCCCTGCCTATATTGAGCTGAATGACCAGGATCCGGTGGTGGAAAAGTGCGTCAGCTATCGGTTCATTGAAGATACGGCCACCGTTACGGATTTCTACCGCTACAGCCCGGACACCTTCTCTGCCAAGGTTTTTGCCGAGATGCAGGTAGGCGTTTCCAACGGCGACAAGCAGGTCATCAGCATTGAGCTGACTTATATGTTCACCAAGAACAATGCCGGCAAGTATATGGCCACGGAGCGGATCTTTGCCGATCTGCAGCAGGAGATCACCAGTGTTCTGGTCCACTATGAATGCGATGGGGAGGTCCTGGGCAGCTTTGTCACCGATGTGGCAGATACTACCCCTGCGGCGCCCATGCTCCAGGACCGGCCTGACGGGGAATTCCTGGGTTGGGGCCGTTTGGAAGCCGACGGCAGCCTGAAGCTGATCATGACCCCCTTCTCTGAAACGGATTTCCGGATGGTGGAGGGCGAGGTCCTGACCTTCGGAACTTTGTACCCGGTCTATGACGATCCGGAGGCTCCCTGATGGATGCCTTTTTCTCCCGTCTGGCGGAAGGCTTCGATCTGCCGGTCCTGGATTGGATCCGCCTCCATTGGACCTGCCCCCTGCTGGACACCATCATGCCGGGCATTACCGTCCTGGCAGACGGCGGGATCTTCTGGATCCTCCTGGCGGCAGCGCTGCTGATCTTCAAGAAGCACCGGGGCGCCGGGGTCCGGATGGGTCTGGCTCTGCTGCTGGGTTTGCTGGTGTGCAATCTGGGGATGAAGCCGCTGTTTGACCGGATCCGGCCCTATGATTATCAGCTATGGCATCACGGAAAGGTCATTGCGCTGCTGATCCCGGCGGCCGGCGATCCGTCCTTCCCTTCCGGGCATACCATTGCTTCCTTTGAGGGGGCCACGGTTTTGATGCTGTACAATAAAAAGTGGGGCAT
>SVLA01000117.1 GCA_015068175.1 Oscillospiraceae bacterium | reverse complement strand
AGCTATTGCATCACGGAAAGGTCATTGCGCTGCTGATCCCGGCGGCCGGCGATCCGTCCTTCCCTTCCGGGCATACCATTGCTTCCTTTGAGGGGGCCACGGTTTTGATGCTGTACAATAAAAAGTGGGGCATCCCGGCCATGCTTCTGGCGGCGGCCATTGGATTTTCCCGGTTGTATCTGTACATCCACTATCCCACGGATGTGCTTTGCTCCGTGGTGCTGGGTGTGGTCATCGGTGCGCTGGCCTACGGCCTGGCGGATCGGGCTGAAGAATACTGTTTACGAAAAAAGCATGCTTAGGCATGCTTTTTTCTCTTCCATATTTTGTCGGAATATGCTATAATGTTCAAAATACTGTCGGGAGGCAAGAACAATGAAACGTATCCTTTCCATCTTCCTTGTGATCTGCATGGTCCTGCCGCTGTGCTTCAGCGCCGAGGCCGCCCAGATCCAGCACAACTACTCCACCTCTGCCAACTCCGGTATTCGGCACGAGACCTGCACCACCCTGGAGGGCACCCGGGTCGACAGCTACTATACCGGCACCTATTCCTACGATAACCTGACGTCGCTGGGCAGCGGTGATCTGCTGAACGCCCTGCGGGACCTGATGACGGATACCCACAGCACCATCACCGTCTATGACAACTGCCGGGATTACGCCGTGAAGACGGACTGTGAAAACGGCGACGGCACCAGCATTAACCTGATCTACTGCAGTTATTCCACAGACCGGAGTCACTACATCAACGACTTCGGCGGCGGCTGGAACCGGGAGCATGTATGGCCCCAAAGTCTGGGTGGATTCGGTAAAGTTCGCGCCGGCGCAGACCTGCATCACATCCGTCCTTCCGACAGCAGCATCAACGGTACCCGCGGTAATTTGAAATATGGCTATGTGTCCAACGGCTCCACCGTCAGCGGTAAGGACTACACCGGCAATGCCGTGGGCGGCGCCAAGGCCAATGGCTATTTTGAACCCCTGGACAACACCAAGGGTGATATTGCTCGGATCTGTCTGTATGTATATGTCCGTTGGGGCGGTGAATTCACCCAATGCAACAGCATCACCACCGTGTTCCAGAGCGTGGATGTCCTGCTGGAGTGGTGCGCTCTGGATCCCGTGGACACCTGGGAAATGGGCCGCAACGAAGTGGTTGCTAACATTCAGGGCAACCGGAACGTCTTTATCGACTACCCCGAACTGGCCTGGCAGTTGTTCGGCAAGGAAGCACCTGAAGACCTGGTGACCCCTTCCGGCCAGACCGGCGGCAACGGCGGTGGCAGCGGTTCCACCACCCCCACCGAACCCAAGCCCACCGAACCCGCCCCCACCGAGCCGGACGTGGATGCCGGCTACAAACCCGCCAACGGCGATGTGGTCACCATCTACTACCCCACCGGCAAGAATTACCTGACTTCCTCTGCCAGCGGCAACAAGCTGCAGCCCGGCAGCACCGGCGTGGAACTGACCGTTTCCGTCAACAGCAACGGCTACTACACCTTCACAGCCAACGGCAAGTATCTGACCGCCGGCGCTACCGGCAACAGCCTGACCTTTGAAAGCGCCGCCGGCAACTACAGCCTTTGGACCCTGGAGAAGGCCAGCAACGGTTGGTTCATCAAGAGTGTGAACGCCAATTATCAGGGCAGCCCTCAGTATCTGGAATTCTACAACAATCTCTTCACCACTTACGGCAAGAAGGATACTGCCGATGTCAACGCATATACCTTCCAGTTTGTGCAGAAAAATGCGGAGACACCCAAGCCCACCGATCCTCCCGCCTGCACCCACAGCAGCACCGTCGTCCGGGATGCAGTGGGGGCTACCTGCGGACAGCACGGCTATACCGGCGATACTTACTGCAAGTCCTGCGGCAAGCTGCTGGAAAAGGGCAAAGCCATCGATGCGACCAACGATCACAGCTATGGTGATTGGGTCGTGGTGGAAGAGCCCACTTCCCTGACCGAGGGTCGCCATGAGCGGGAATGCACCGTGTGCGGTGACCGTCAGTCCGAGACCATCCCTGCCCTGGGTGAGGATCCCACGGAACCCAGCGAACCCGTGGCTACCCAGCCTACGGAAGGCACCGAGCCGGAACCCACCGACCCGGAAGCCGAGACCAAGCCGGAACCCACCGTGAAGCCCACGGAACCTGCCGGGGACAACAACGACGAAGAGGGCGGTTTCCCCTGGATCGTTGTGATCCTGGTGGCTGTGGCAGCGGCCGCCGTGTGCATCGTCATCGTGATCCCCAAGGGGAAGAAAGCCGCCGGCTGATCTGTCCGTTTCCAAAAATAGGGTTGACATTCGGATTTGTCGGTGATAGTATAAGTTCAAATCTAAAAGAAAGGAGCAAAAGAATATGTTGATCAATGTTCGTTTTATGAATCTTATTGGAAGAAGTTTTGCTCCTGCGGAGTCCGTGTAAGTATAGTTGCACCGATCTGTCATCAGGGCGCAGGCTTCGGCCTGCGCCCTTTTTTGCATTCCGCAGGACCCACATGACGAAAATGGAGGATGATATGGAAACGAAACAGCGAAATGCCACGAAGAAACAGACGCTTGCGCTTCTGTGGCAGTTCTTAAGGGGATCGAAACGGTTTTTCCTGGTTACGATCCTTGCAGCAGGCGTCACCGCTTTTGCGGATATGCTCCAGCCACAGATCATCCGGGCCGCCATCGACTGCGCCCTGGGCGGCAAGGAAGGGGACTTCCCGGACTTTGTGATGGCGCTGGTGGAGAAGCTGGGCGGTTTTGAATATCTGGGCCGAAATCTTTGGATCATGGCTCTGGCGGTTCTGGCGGTGGCGCTGGTCCAGGTGGTGAGCCAGTATCTGTTCCGGGTGTATAACACCAAGGCTTCGGAGACCCTGGTCAAGACCATGCGGGACCGGCTGTATACCCACATCGCGCGGCTCCCCTTCTCCTGGCACATGGGCAACCGCACCGGCGACATTATTCAGCGGTGCACCTCGGACATCGACACCACCAAGAACTTTTTGTCGGAACAGCTCACGTCTATTTTCCGGATCGTGATCTTACTGGTGCTGTCCATTTACTTTATGGCCTCCATGCATCCGGCGCTGACCCTCATCGCTTTGATCCCCACGCCGGCCATTATTCTTTATTCCATCCGCTTCCACAGCAAGATCCACGAGAGTTTTGAGGCCTGCGATGAAAATGAGGGCAAGCTGTCTGCCATGGCCCAGGAAAATCTCACCGGCGTTCGGGTGGTGCGGGCCTTCGGACGGGAACGTGCGGAGATCGATAAGTTCCGTAAGCAGAACGATTTTTACACCGGCCTTTGGGAGAAAATAGGCAAGGTGCTGTCCCGGTTTTGGAGTGTTTCGGATATTCTGTCCGGCATCCAGGTGATGCTGGTGGTGGTGTTCGGCGCTTATTTCTGCATTCAGGGATCCCTGACGGAGGGTTCCTACATCGCCTTTATTTCCTACAACGCCCAAATGGTGTGGCCCATCCGGATGCTGGGGCGGATGATCTCGGAAATGAGCAAGGCCGGTGTATCCATCGATCGGGTGGCGTACATCCTGCTTTCTCCCGTGGAGAAGGACGATCCCGATGCCACTGAGGCGCCCATGGACGGGGATATATGCTTTGAGAATGTCTCCTTCCGCTATGACAATTCCCCGGAGATCCTTCACGATATTTCCTTTACCATGCCGGCCGGATCCACCCTGGGTATTCTGGGTGGCACCGGCAGCGGCAAGTCCACCCTGATGCTGCTTCTGGATAAGCTGTATCCCCTGGAGGAAGGCTGCGGACGGATCACCGTCGGCGGCCGGGACATCCGCATGATCAAGACGGAACACCTGCGGCGGAACATCGGTATGGTGCTGCAGGAGCCTTTTCTGTTCTCCCGGACCATTGCGGAGAACATCGGCATCGCCTCCCCTGCCCTGGATCTGGAAGCGGTGCGGGCGGCCGCCCGGGCGGCGGCCTTGGATGAGAGCATCACGTCCTTTGCCGCCGGGTATGATACCATGGTGGGCGAACGGGGCGTGACTCTGTCCGGCGGTCAGAAGCAGCGGGCAGCCATTGCCCGTACCCTGATCGGTGAAACTCCGATCCTGATCTTCGATGATTCCCTTTCAGCCGTGGATACCCAGACGGATGCCAAAATCCGCCGGGCCATCGCAGCACGCTTCGGCAAGGCAAGTGTGATCCTGATTTCCCATCGGATCACCACGCTATCCTCGGCGGATAAGATCCTTGTCCTTGACCACGGACGGATCGTGGAAGAGGGTACCCATGAGGAGCTGAAGTGCGCCGGGGGAATCTATCAAAAAATATACGAAACCCAAAGCGGCGCACAGGAGGTGACGGAATCATGAGGGAACAGAAAAACGGACGGTTGAAATTCTTTGGAATCGGCAGAATACTTCCGTTTCTGCACAATGTCCGCAGCAAAATTCTGATTATGGTGTTCTTTGGACTGGCGGGCAGTGTGACGGACATCATCCTGCCGCTGTTCCAGCGCTATGCTCTGGATCATTTTGTCGGACTTGGTGTCTTTGATACGATTGGCCTTTTCCTGCTGCTATATATCCTGACAATCCTGCTTGCGGCGGTTTCCAATTACATTTCCTGTGCGTTGGCGACGATCATCGAAATGCGGGTGAACCGGGAACTGCGTCAGACCGGCTTCAATCATTTGCAGACCCTATCCTTTTCCTATTTCAACCAGAACAGCGTCGGCTATATCCACGCCCAGCTGATGAGCGATACTTCCCGGATCGGAAGCCTGGTCAGCTGGACGCTGGTGGACAGTGTGTGGCGGATTTCCTATCTGGTTGGCGCGGTGGTTGTGATGGTGGTACTGAACCCCGTGCTTACGGCAATGGTGCTTTCCATGATCCCGCTGCTGCTGATCCTGTTTGCGGTGTTTCAGAAGAGGCTGATCCGGGTCAACCGGGAGGTGCGGGAAGCCAATTCCAGAATCACCGGCAACTTCAACGAGGGCATTGCCGGGGCGAAAACCATCAAATCCCTTGCAATCGAAGAGAAAATGGAGCGCCGGTTCGAAGAAGAAACCGGAAATATGCGCGCCCAAAGCGTCCGGGCCTCCCGCCTGCGGGGCCTGTTTTCGGGAACCATGAATTTTGCCTCCAGTGTTGCCCTTGCCATTGTTTTGTGGAAAGGCGGCTATATCGCGAAAGATCAGATCGGCACCTTTTCTGTATTCATGTCCTATGCCCAGGGTATGATGGAGCCGCTGCGGTGGCTGGTGGATATCGTATCTGACCTGATCACGACCCAGGTCAATATTGAGCGGTTTACCAATCTGCTGGCGGTGAAATCCGATGTGACGGATACACCGGAGGTCATCGAAAAATACGGCGATACCCTGAACCCCAAACGGGAGAACTGGGAGGAACTGACCGGTGATATTTCCTTCCGGGATGTGACCTTCCGTTATCCCGACGGGGAGGAAACGGTTCTGGAGCATTTCTCTCTGGAGATCCCCTTTGGAACCCATCTTGCCATCGTGGGAGAAACCGGCGCGGGAAAATCCACGCTGGCCAATCTGGTCTGCCGCTTTTATGAGCCTACCGGGGGAGCCCTGTTCATTGACGGAAGGGATGCCCGGGAGCGGTCACAGCTCTGGCTTCATGAGTCCATCGGATATGTACTGCAAACGCCCCATCTGTTTTCGGGAAGTGTCCGGGAAAATCTGCTGATGGGACGGCCGGAGGCAACGGAGGAACAGATATGGGATGCTATTCGTACCGTTTCTGCGGAGGATGTGATCGCTCATCTGGAAAAGGGACTGGATACCGATGTGGGTGAGGGGGGCGATTTGCTTTCTACCGGAGAAAAACAGCTGATCTCTTTTGCAAGGGCGATTCTGGCAGATCCCAGAATTCTGATTCTGGATGAGGCCACCGCGTCGGTGGATACCATGACGGAGGCAAAGATCCAGTCTGCTCTGGAGTCTGTCACAGCCGGAAGAACCTCCATTATGATCGCCCACCGGCTGTCCACGGTTCGGAATGCGGATTTGATTCTGGTGGTTCGAAACGGAAAAATCGTCGAGCAGGGTACCTATCCGGAACTGCTGAAACAGCGGGGCTACTATTATGAACTTTATTCCAGACAGTATGAAGAGGAAGCAACTGCCCAGATTCTTGCCTGAACAAATCGCCGCCCAACCGGGCGGCGATTTCCGTTTCTTCTTCAGCGGCGGCGGGATTTTGATGCCAGATCTCCGTAGACCGGGGTTGCCAGTCCGAAGCCACCGGAAACGCTTAGGAGCTGTCCTGTGGTGTAGGAGGAAGCGTTGCTGGCCAGATATACCACAGCCTCCGCAATTTCCTCCGGCTGTCCCATACGTTTCAAGGGAATGTGTCGCAGAAACAGGCTGCGGAATTCTTCCGTCAGGTGCTTTTCCACCGCCTCGGTGGCGGTCATTCCCGGAAGCACGGCATTGCAGCGAATGTTATTTTTTGCTTCATGGATGGCAATCAGCTTGGTCAGATAGTTGATCGCCGCTTTGCTGGTACCATAAGCAACCTGAGAAATATCCGGTACCAGACCGCCTACGGAGGAGATG
>SVLA01000116.1 GCA_015068175.1 Oscillospiraceae bacterium | reverse complement strand
ACATTTTCACCTCTGCCGAGGAGCTGGCCGCCATGCAGGTGGACACTTTCACCATTTCCAGAGGTATGGTGGGCACCATGGCGGATATGAAGGGCGTGGACATTTGGGTGAATTTCACCGAAACCGCCGACGGGATCCTGGCGGAACTGCGGTCCTCCCGGTTCAATATCAACCCCATTGCCGTCAGATACGGCGGCGGCGGTCACGCCAAGGCCAGCGGCGCCTGCCTGAAGGATCGGGGCGCCATGGAAGCCATGCTGGCAGATCTGGATGCGATGATGGAGGGTAAATTATGAATTTTGAAGTAAAAAAGGCGATCCTGGAAAAGATCAAAGCCTATGAGACCGTGATGATTTTCCGGCATCAGCGCAACGACGGCGACTGTGTCGGCGCAACCAAGGGTCTGAAGGCCCTTCTGCAGGCCACTTTCCCGGAAAAGAAAATCTATCTGATCGACAGCGACCGGTCCGAATATCTGGCCTTCCTGGGGCCGGAGGACGAGGACGTGGGTGATGATGTATATGCCCAGGCTCTGGCCATCGTGGTGGATACGGGCAACACCCGGCGGATCTCCAACCAAAAGTACACCCTGTGCCGGGAGGTCATCAAGATCGATCATCACATCCCCGTGGAGGATTACGGCGTCATCAACTGGGTGGAAGAGGAGCGGTCCTCCGCCTGCGAAATGATCGTGGATTTTTACGACACGTTCCGTACCGAGCTGGTGCTGACCAAGGAGGCCGCGCTGTATCTGTACACCGGCATGGTCACCGATTCCGGCCGGTTCCGCTATCAGGGCGTCAACGGCGACACTATGCGCTGCGCCGGCATCTTGCTGGACATGGGCATTGATACGGAGACGCTGTTTGCCAATCTGTACCTGGAGGAATATGAATTCCTGAAGTTCAAAGCCTATATCTATGAGAATATGAACATCACCCCCAACGGCGTGGCATACGTCCATGTAACTCAGGAGATGAAGGAGCGGTTTGGCCTCAGCGACGAAGACGCCAGCGCTTCCGTGGGCATGATGGACGCCATCAAGGGTTGTCTGTGCTGGCTGGCATTTATTGACAGCAGCCGGGAACCCGGCACCATCCGGGTGCGTCTGCGCTCCCGGTTCATGACGGTGAATCAGATCGCAGAGCGGCACAACGGCGGCGGCCATGCCTGCGCCAGCGGCGCCACGGTCTATTCCATGGAAGAAATGCAGGCGCTGATCGCCGAAGCGGATGCGGCCAGCAAGGAATACAAGGAAACCCATGAGGGCTGGCTATGAGAATACTGATCGTCAATGATGACTCCATTTCCTCCCCCGTTCTGCTGCCCCTGGCCCAATGGGCCCAGCGGCTGGGACAGGTGACGGTGATCGTTCCGAAATTTGAACAGAGCGGCAAGAGTCACGGTATCGAACTACACAAAGCCTTCGAGGTCATGCCCGTGGAGCTGGCCCCGGGGATCGAGGCTTACACCGTGGATTCCACCCCGGCGGACTGTGTCCGCTACGGGGTACTGGGTATGCATCGGGAATTTGATCTGGTGATCTCCGGCATCAACAAGGGCTACAATGTGGGTCTGGATATTTTGTATTCCGGCACCGTGGGTGCGATTTTTGAGGCGGCGGCCCTGGGGATCCCGGCCATTGCCCTTTCCACCGGCCCGGAGACCTTTGAACCGGCCCTGGCGCAACTGGACACGGTATATGAGTTCTTCCTGCAGCACAAGCTGATGGACAAGTGGAGCTTGTACAACGTGAATTTCCCCCTGGAATTCAAGGGCATTCGGATCACCCAGCAGGGCGGTCCGCTGTATTCCGACGATTTCCCGGATATCGGTGATCATATGGTGCGGCCCACCGGGCGGTATGTCTATGAGAACCGGAACGATATGACCCTGGACACGGATGCGGCCCTCCACGGGTATGTGTCCATTACGCCCATGAGTCTGTCCCGGACCAATATGGCGCTGTTTGGAGAACTGAGCGCGCTGAATGCATAATAAAATGGCTGTTCTTTGGAACAGCCATTTCTTTATTTCCGGAAGAATGCGGCGGCAACGGCGCCGGGACCGGCATGGGTACCAATGGCCGCGCCGACAACAGTCTCGGGAACGGAAGGATCCCAAAAGTCCTGAGAATCCCGGTATTTTCGGAGGTTCTCATCGGTTCCGCTATAACCCAGGAGGCTGGGCATGGTTGTATCCACATCGGCGGCCACGGACAGATCCGTCAATGCAGCAAATGCTTTCTTCAGGCCGCGGGCCATGGTTTGGACATGGATCTTGCCCTCTTCCACACGGATGAGGGGTTTGACATTGAGCAATCCGCCCATCACAGCGGCAGCGGCAGGCAGACGGCCGCCTTTTTTCAGGTAGTCCAGGGTATCCACCATGGCGTAAAGGCAGATCCTCTTTCGGGCGCTGATCAGTTCCTCCAGGATCCGGGGGGCGGTCATTCCCTGCTCTGCCAACTGCAGAGCGTACATGGCCAGGACGCCGGCGCCAATGGCGGCATTGCGGCTGTCGGCCACAAAGACCCGGTCAGGATAGTCTGCGGCGGCAATCGTCGCACTTTGGTAAGTGCCGGAAAGCTGGGAGGCGATGGTGATCACGACCACCTGGGAGCCGTCAGCGGTGGCCTTTTCGTAAGCCGCTTCAAAGGCTGCCGGAGTCGGCTGGCTGGTGGTGGGCAATTGGGCGGCAGAGGCCAGTTTTTCATAAAACTGCTGGGGCGTGATGGTGACATCGTCCTGATATTCTTCGGTTCCAAAGGTAACGCTCAGGGGGACAACTGCCGTGATCTTCTCACGAACAGCGGGGTCGAGGTCCACGGAGGAATCGACGATGATCTTGACAGGCATGGATCTGCTCCTTTGGTTGATTTTTCGGCTATTATATAGGATAGAGCCATCCTTGTCAACACATACATGGAAAAGTCCCCCGCAGCCGAAGCTGCGGGGGAAGAAACATATTAGCCGTAGAAATGAGTGGCATAGGAGGTGGCGATGTACTTATTGAAATCGGAAGCGCCAACAGTAACGTTATTACCATAGGTGCCGAAGAAGCACTCAACGCCATCCAACATGCCGGTCAGAGTGTGATGCTCGGTGTTGTAAGTATAGACAGTATTGGGAGCGTCACCAAAGACTGCATTCTTGTGGGTGCCGCTGACTTCCATGTTGATGTACAGCTTGGAGGAGCCATTCATCATATACAGGTAGTAGCCGCCCTCGGTAGCTTCCAGGTATACGTCCACAGCAGCATTCTTGTCGGTGGTAGTAGCCATGTAATAGCCGCTCATACCGCCAGCCAGATAGTAGGTCTCGCCCTTTGCAGTGTTAACCAGGCCCCACTTATAAGCGACGCCAGTCTGAGGATCGGTGACGTAGTCAGCGGATGCATCGGGGGTCTCGGGCTTGGTGGCGGGGGCATCGCTGCCGCCGGCCAGAGTTGCCGTGGACTTGCTGTCAAACTGAGCGGTGCCATTGTAGGCGGTCAGCTTGCCGGTAACGGTGACGGTGTCGCCCTTCTTGGGGGTACCGCCGGTGACGGCCACATAGTAGCACAGAATGCTGTGGGTACCATCGGAAACGGTGAACTTAAACTCGGTAGCGCTGTACTGGCCCTGGGTAGGTGTATCGGTAATGGTGCCGGTGATGGTCACTTCGTAATCCAGGTACTCCTTATTGGCCAGCTTGGAAGCCTCGGCAATGGCGTCAGCCAGGGTGCCGGCGGCGGGCTTGGTCTCAGGCTTGGTAGCGGGCTTGGTATCAGGCTCGGTGGCGGTAGGCTCGGTGGCGGTAGGTTCGGTGGCGGTAGGCTCGGTAGCCTCAGGCTCATCGCCGTTGGCGCTGATGACCTTATCCAGGTTGCACTTCGCATCGAACTCGATGGTGCCGCTGTAGTTCTTGATCTCACCGGTGACGGTGATGGTATCGCCAACAGCCAGCTTTTCAGCACCTTCGCCCTGCAGGCGGTAGCACTGGATGGGGCGGGCGGTATCGCCGTCACAAACGATGGTGACGGTGATGTTCTTATAGCCGGGATCCCACGCAGTATCGATGGAAGTGATGACACCGGTCAGGGTGTAGGGGCCGCCGGTCAGGGACTCACCCTCGCCCAGGGAGTAAGCGGCGTCCAGGATGGCTGCCTGGTTGGGCGCGGTCTCGAACTGGAAGGTGTAGATGGCAGCCTTGGACTCATTCATGCCGTAAACGGTCAGGTAGCCGCTGTAGATCTCCAGGTACTGGGGATTGTCGTTGTAGGTCGCCTTGGCGCACTTGATGAACTGGCCGTTCTCAGCGGGTTCCAGAACGAAAGCGGTGTTGTCGTTCTCGGCATCAACGAGCTGAACGTGGGTGCCGTCGGACATCAGGAACTTGCCGTCGTCGGTGACGAA
This sequence comes from Oscillospiraceae bacterium, assembly GCA_015068175.1. The sequence continues at coordinate 2,190 of SVLA01000116.1, read as the reverse complement.
GGTGACGGTGCCGTCAGCATTCTCACGAATGGTCAGGGCCAGAGCGGCGCTCTTGTCCTCGGTCAGGACCATCTCATGCTTCTGGGAGCCGCTGGAGGAGGTGTACAGATAGTCGGTACCGGTGACATACATGCCGGAATCGGGGTTGAAGATGACGATCTTGTCATCGCTGATCTCGACCTTCTTCACGGCGGGGGTGAAGCACTTCAGGCTCATGGACTCGGTGTTGCCGGCCTCGTCGGTGACGGTGCCGGTCAGAGTGTAGTGCAGCTCTTCCTCAGGCTGCTCCAGGATGTCCAGCTTGACAGCATTGGCGGAGTCGGACTCGGTGATCTTGACGGAATCAGCGGGGCCGGCGGTGATCTCCACGGTCCAGGTGACGGGGTAGCTGACACCGCCAACCACGACCACGGTAGTCAGGTCCTTGTCGGCCAGGAACTTGTTCTCTTCGTCCTTGCCGGCGGTGTTATACATCTTGAACAGGAAGGTCTTGGCATTGGCCAGGTCGCTGGTAGCAGGCTCGGTGGGGTCGGTGGTCTCGGGGTTGCAGCCGGCGAACAGACCCAGGCACAGAGCGAGCATCAGCAGGATAGAAATAATTCTCTTCATGGTTAACTCCTCTTCATTTCATTATTCGTGAACGGAAATATTCTTTGCGGAGAAAACTTTGATCTGATATTCACCGCTGTAGTAATCCACAATACCGGTGACATCAATGGTCTTGCCGAGGAAATCGGCGGGGCCGTACAGCTCCTTGTTTTCCTTGCGGAGAACGGTAGTACGGACGGTGATGGTGATGCCATTCACCTCGCAGGTCATGGTCATGGCGCCATCGTTATCGCCGCCGTTGCTGGTGACGTAGATATCCTTGACCACCAGGTCGTTCATACGGATGGATGTGCTCATGGCCAGCGCGGCGTAATCGAAGGTCTTGTCCTCCGTAGGCTCGGCGCCGAACTCAGTCATGACCTTGACGGTGACTTTGCCCTGAGTAAAGGTCTCGGGGTCGGTGACCCGGTTGGAGGCGGGGTTATTGGTGCCGATGAGCTTGATATTGTCGGGGTGATCGGGGTCGAAGGCGCTGTACTTAATGTCCGTGACCTGCCAGGTGCCGCCGCCTTCCCAATACTGGACGCTGCCAACGAAGCGGACCTCGTTGCCGACCTTCAGCACGTTGTCGATCTCGCCGCTGGTATAGCCGCAGTAGACATTCATGCCGTAGTACATATCGGTCTCTTCGTCGTAGGACTCGACGTAGACGGTGTTATTGGCATTACGGGCAATGATACCGGTGAATGCAACGGTCTTGTTGGCATACAGCTCGGTATTGGTACGCAGGGTCTTCAGATCCACGGGGATGGCACCGCCGTAGTAGAAATCCGGATCCTTTTCGCCGGAGAAGGCATTGAGCTTATAGGCCTTGGCCTGGGTATAAGCCTGGGCAGTGGTGCTGCCGTACAGGTCGGTGGTGGCGCCGCTGGCCAGGGAAAGGCCGTTCTGCACCAGTTCCAGGTTCAGCAGGCGGTATTCGCTCTCACCCTGGGGCTTGTACCAGACCCAACCCATGACACGGCCGCCGCTGGAGTCTTTATGCCACTCGGTATCGTTGGACTCAATGATGATGGACTCGGCGTTGGTCAGCTTCTCACGGGTGAAATTGGAGGCCTTTTTGCCCCACTCTTCAATCTGGCCGGTGGATTCCGGGGTGTTGACCGCGATGTAACGGATCTTCATGATGCCATCGGAGCTGATGTCCCGGGGCACATTGAAGTGGGTGGTATCGCCGTCGACGAACAGATGGACAGACACTTCCAGCTTGGCAGTGGCGCTGTCCAGATTCAGCTTGGTTTGGGCCACATAGTCGACCCAGGGCGCCAGGGGGGCCTGGGTGGGGTCGGTGGGCTCTGTACCGGCAGGCTGGCAGCCGGCGAAACAGCCGGCTACCAAGCTCACCAGTAAAAGAAAAGCAATATATTTGACGCTAGTTTTCATAAGCATTTGCGATATCAGCCGCCCTGGAACTCGCACTCATCCACGGCATCGGAGAAGGCGTTATCCAGCAGCTGCTGCAGGGTCATGCCGCCCTCCAGCTTGGTGGAGATGCACTCGACCAGCAGGTAGCCGACTTCGTTACGGGCGGTGGAGGAACCGTTGAAAGCGGGAGAAACGTAGTAGGTGTCGCGGGCCTCG
>SVLA01000115.1 GCA_015068175.1 Oscillospiraceae bacterium | reverse complement strand
CTTCCAGAGCCTTGCCAACGGCATTACCTTCACCGATAGCGGGGCCGATAGCACCGATACCCATGCACAGACCGGCGCCGATGGCGCAGGCGGCCTTCAGAAAATAAGCGTTGAATTCCATGTTCATAATATTGTCCTCCTAAAAATTGTGTATAAAAATATTTTTTTCTAATTAAGACGCCGTTTCCGGTTCGGGGCAGGAGCCGGCGATATAGACCATAGACAGCAGGCTGAACACCAGCGCCTGGACAAATGCGGAGAAAAGATCAAAATACAGCGACAGCACCGCCGGGATACCGAAAGCAAAGATCGGCACGCCGGAAAGGATCCCCAGGGCCTGAAGGCCACCCAGCAGACCCAGCACCGCCATAATAATGCCGAATACCAGGGCCGCTTTTTTCTTTTTCTCTTCCCGATACCACAGCCACAGCAGTCCGGCGCCCACCAGCACCAGGGCCGATGCCACCGCAATGCCGTTGGATGCGATCAGATTCAGCACCAGGCCGGAGACCATGCTCAAAGCCGTGTACAGAATGCTGGTGATCACACCGCCGCCGGCCACGTTGCCAAAATGACGGAAAGCCATAGACACCGGCTGGGCGATCTCGGAGATGATGTTCATGGGAGTCATGACCACCACCGGTTCCGTAAAGCCCTTCAGCCAGCCCAAAAAGCCGTTGTTTTTGATGTTGTTGTACCAGATCACCGCCGTCACCACCAGGGCCCACACCAGGGGCACGCTGAGGTCTGCCGTGGCAGAGCGCAGGAAACCGGTCATGCCGATCAGGCTGGAACAAATGGAGCTGAGGAAAATGGTGCCGATCAGGGGAAGGAACCGGGCATTGTGGGCGCCCATGGTATCCACCACCATATTGTAGAGCATCAGCACGCCCTTCTCCACCAGTACCTGCCTGCCGTCGGGCCGTTTCTTCAGGTCTTTGCCGCAGTAATAAAAGGCCAGGCACAGCAGCACCGTCACCACAAAACCGGAAACGGTGGTTTGGGTGATGTTGATGCCGCCAAAAATGGGGATCGTATAGTATACATAGGCGCCGGAAACATTGATATCCATTAAGCCCGATCATCCTTTCTGAAAAATTCCGCCAGGGTCAGCACCGGCCGGGTAAAGATCAGGGGCAGCACCAGAGCAATCACATCGCACACGCCGCCCTTCACCAGGGCAAAAAACAGCACCGCCATCACGGCCATCCGGCCGAAATAGGAGGCTTTCACCAAGGCTTCGCCGCCCTTGACATCCTGATTGACAGCCTTGTCCGAGGCGATGGTGGCCGCAACGGCCATAAAGAAGAAATTCGCTGTAGCGATCAGGCCGCCCAAAATGCCCCCCAGCCAAACGGTTTGACCCCAGTGGCCCAGCAATGCCATCACCGCCAGCATGGCCCCCACGCAAACTGCCTGGCCGGCCAATACCAACAGCGTTTCTTTGATTACAAATCTACGGGATTCCAAATCCATCTCCCCCGTTATCAGTCATGCTCATTAAAAGAAACGGCCGGCGGCTCGGACTCGCCCTTGCCTTTGCCCATCCGTTCCAGGATCTTCAGCGAGGACCGCAGTCCCTGGATGGCAGAGATCAGGCCCAGCACAATGCCGACCCAGATCACCCAATTGCCCCAACTGCAGTTCTTGTGGAGCCACACTGCCAGCAGGATAAACCCCGCCAGCGGAAAAGCCACGCTGAACCCCAACTGAGACAGCCACACGATCAAGTGCAGATCTTTCATCCGCAACACCTCACAAAGCGCAATTCTCACCATTGCGCTATATTATACCCTATTCGCCCTGAAGTTTCAAGAAATATTTGTAAATATTTTGCCCCACCCGGCCTTCTTTACTCCATTTTTATTTTTGAAAACCCTTTTCATCCGCCGGAAAATGTTGTAGAATAAAGAAAATATCAATTGTTGTTTAGCTTTGTAGCAATGGCGGCGGCCAATGGCCGCCGAGCGCCGCCCTGCGGCGCAATCTTGGCCCCCGCTTTCAAGAGGGGGCTGGCAAAAATCGGCTCTTCGAAACCGATTTTTGACTGGGGGAGTTCGGTACATTGTCCGTTTTTTGCTCCCCCGCCCCAGTGTGCCCACTGGGGCACCCCCCTCATAAATGCGGGGGCAAGAAACGTTCCTATACCTGTAAACAACAATTTCCCTCATCAACACAAATCAGGAGCGAAGATCCTTCATGGAACAAGAATTGGAGATCCTCCAGGGCACCATCGGTGCCGTGGTTTACCAAAATTATGAAAACGGGTACGCCGTACTCCGGCTGAATGTAGGCGGCAGTCAGGCCGTCACCGTGGTAGGCACCATCCCCCTCCCCGCCGCCGGCGAACGTCTCATGGTTACCGGCCGCTGGAGCACCCACGCCAGCTACGGCCGCCAATTTGAGGCGGAATTTCTGGAGCGGCTCCTGCCCCAGACCAGCGCCGAGATCCTGCAGTATCTGTCCGGCCGCATCATCAAAGGCATCGGCCCCAAAACCGCCGCCCGGATCGTCCAGCGTTTCGGCGACGAGACCCTCACCGTCATGGAGCGGGAACCGGTACGCCTGGCCGAAGTATCGGGCATCTCCCGGGAAAAAGCCCTGCACATCGGCAAAGAATTCCGCCTGCGGGTGGGTATGCGTCAACTGATGGAATTTTTCACCCAGCATCAGCTCCCGGCGGAGCTGGCGGTGCGTACCTACAAACTCTACGGCGAGCAGACCGTGGAATTGCTCTATGATGACCCCTACCTGCTCATGGATGAAGGCCTGGATGCCCCCTTCGGGGCCGTGGACCGCTTCGCCATCGAGATCGGTGTCTCCGCCGATGACCCCCGCCGGGTCCGGGCCGGCATCCTCTTTGAACTGAATTACAATCTTTACGCCGGCCACACCTTCCTGCCCCGGGAAAAACTGATCCCCGCCACGGCCCAACTTTTGAGTGTGGATAACGATTCTGTGGAAAAGGCCCTCTCCACAGAGCTGGAGCATGGCCGCCTGGTGGAAAATACCCTGGCCGGCATCACCGTCATTTACCTGTCCGCCCTCCACGAAGCGGAAGAATACTGCACGCATCGGCTCCTGCAGTTCGCCGACCGGTCCTTCCCACTGCCCGCCCGCCTGAATGCCATGGTCCGCCGGGCCTCCAAAGACAGCGGCCTGGAATATTCCGACCAGCAGGAGCAGGCCATCCGGGAAGCCGCCGAACGGGGCATTTTACTGATCACCGGCGGCCCCGGCACCGGCAAGACCACCATCCTCAACGGCATTTTGTCCCTGTTTGATCAGATGGATCTGAAATGCGTCCTGGCCGCCCCCACGGGCCGCGCGGCCAAGCGGCTGACGGAAGTCACCGGTCAGGATGCCTCCACCATCCACCGCCTGCTGGAGACCGACATCGACCCCGCCACGGGGCAGATGGTCTTCCTCCGCAATGAGGCCAATCCCCTGAAGGCAGATGCCATCATCGTGGACGAAATGTCCATGGTGGATATCCAGCTTCTCCACAGCCTGCTCCAGGCCATCCCCCAGGGCAAACGCCTGATTCTGGTGGGCGACCCGGACCAACTTCCCCCTGTGGGTCCCGGCTTCCCCTTCAGCGATATGCTCCGCAGCGGCATGCTCCCCACGGTCCGGCTGACGGAGATTTTCCGCCAGGCTCAGGAGAGCCTCATCGTCATGAATGCCCACCGGGTCAACCGGGGCGAGCAGCCCAATCTGCGGGACCGCAAAAGCGACTTTTTCTTCCTGCCCTGCCGCAGCGAAGAAGAACTGCGGCAAACCGTGGTGGGTTTGTGTTCTACCCGCCTGCCCCAAAATATGGGCATCCCCGCCGATCAGATCCAGGTCCTGTCCCCCACCCGCAAGGGCGGTGTGGGCACCGGCGCGCTGAATGGGGTCCTCCAAACGGCCCTGAATCCTGCCGGTCCCGCCAAAAAGGAGCGCGCCTTCGGTGAATTCACCTTCCGCGAAGGAGACCGGGTCATGCAGATACGCAACAATTACGACATCATTTGGAAAAAATGTGACGGCAGCGCCGTGGGCACCGGCATCTTCAACGGTGATGTGGGCACCGTCACCGAAATCGATCCCCAAGCCGAGACCATGACCATTATTTTCGACGATCGCCAGGCCGTTTACGATTTTGACCAGCTCCACGAACTGGAGCCGGCTTACGCCATGACCGTCCACAAGAGTCAGGGCAGCGAATACCGGGCCGTGATCCTCACCGCCTGGAACGGCCATCCCAATCTGCTGATCCGCAGCGTTCTGTATACCGCCATCACCCGGGCCCGGGAACTGCTGATCATTGTGGGCCGGGAAGAGACCGTCGCCGCCATGACCGAAAACGCCCGCCGCAACCGCCGCTATACCGGCCTGAAACTGCGGCTTCAGGGGAAAACATCATGATCATATCCCATCTCTTATTTCCGCCCAAATGCGTCCTTTGCCGCCGGATCCTGGAGCGAAATGAGCTGGATCTGTGCCGGGACTGCCGCATCAATGCCCCGGATTGCCCACTTTCCCGAAATCGGCTGTCTTTCCTTGACAGTTGGGCCGCTGTTTGGTATTATGAAGGGTACCCCAGGGCCAGCCTTCTGCGCTATAAATTTCACGGTGCCCGGCGCTATGCCCCGGCTTACGGCCGTCTTTTGGCCATGAAACTGCTGCAGCAGCACCCGGAGGGCTTCGACCTTCTGACCTGGGTCCCCGTCAGCCGGCTCCGGCGGCTCCGCCGCGGCTATGACCAGGTGGAACTCCTGGCCAAATACGTAGGCGCCCAGCTGGGCCTCCGGCCCCAGCCCCTTCTGAAAAAGATCCGCCACAACCGTCCCCAATCGGGCATCGTCGGCGATGCCAAACGCCGGGCCAATGTGCTGGGCGTCTACCGGGTCACGGACCCCGCGGCCCTAGCGGGAAAACGGATCCTGATCCTGGACGATATCGTCACCACCGGCGCCACCGCCGGAGAATGCGCCCGGGTCTTGCTGACCGCCGGCGCAAAAGAAGTACATCTCGGTGCCGTGGCCGCCGCCCGGCACAAAGCTAAGAGCAGGTGAACAATATGGCTTTTCGTTTATTCTCCCATGACCTGGGCATCGACCTGGGCACCTCCAATATTCTGATCTACGAAGACGGCAAAGGCATTGTGGTCCGGGAGCCTGCCGTTGTGGCCGTGGACAAGAACACCGGCAAGATCCTCCAGGTAGGCACCGCCGCCCGGAATATGCTGGGCCGTACCCCCGGCAACGTGGTGGCCATGAAACCCCTGAAGGGCGGTGTCATTTCCGACCACGAAATGACGGTGCAGATGCTCCAGACCCTCTTCAAGCAGATCAACAAAAGTTCCCTCTTCACCCCCAAACCCCGGGTGGTCATCTGCGTCCCCAGCGGCGTCACGGAAGTGGAAGAGCGCACCGTGATCAACGCCGCCATCGACGCCGGCGCCCGCCGGGCCTATCTGATCGAAGAACCCCTGGCCGCGGCTTTGGGCGCCAACCTGGACCTGCGCGGTCCCAACGGCCACATGGTGGTGGACATCGGCGGCGGAACCACGGACATTGCCGTGCTGTCCCTCTCCGACGTGGCGGTCTCCAGTTCCATCAAGACCGCCGGCGACGCCTTCGACGAAATGATCATCCGCCATGTCCGCCGTAAGCACGGCGTGGTCATCGGCCAGGTCACCGCCGAAAACATCAAGATCCAGATCGGCTGTGTCTATCCCCGGCCGGAAAACATCAGCATGAGCATCAAGGGCCGCGACGCCAAGACCGGCCTGCCCCGGGACCTGACTCTCCTGTCCTCTGAGATCTACGAGGTCCTGCGCCGGGGCGTCCGGGACATTATCGACGCCGTCCTCTCCGTGCTGGAAGAGACCAGCCCCGAGCTGGTCAGCGATATTTCCCACAACGGCATTGTCCTTACCGGTGGCGGCAGCCAGCTTTGGGGCATGGACAAACTGCTGACGGAGCGCACCGGCATCCCCTGCTCCCTGGCCGACGACGCCGATTGCTGCGTTGCCTACGGCTGCGGCAAGAGCCTGGAATGGATCAACCACATGACCGAAGGCCCCATCAACATCGCCCGCAAGCGCATCCTGCGCGGATAAAACCAACCTCCGGAGCAAAACTCCGGAGGTTTTTTCATTATTTTCCACAAAAATGCCACTTTCCTCTTGTAAATTTTCACAACTTGCCTTATAATATCTTGAGATTTCATAATAAACAGGAAAGGAATTTGCGTTATGGAACTGATTTCTGTTCGCGAGCTGTTCAAGAACACCGAAAAATACGCCGACCAGACCATTGAGATCGGCGGCTGGGTCCGAAATCGCCGCCCCAGCAAGCAATTTGGCTTCATTGTCCTGAACGACGGCACCTACTTCACCCCCGTTCAGGTAGTTTATAATGACACCATTGAAAATTTCCAGGAGATCTCCAAGATCAACATCGGCGCCGCCCTCATCGTCAAGGGCCGTGTGGTGCTGACCCCCGACTCCAAGCAGCCTTTTGAGATCCAGGCTGACACCGTCACCGTGGAAGGTCCTTCCACCGGCGACTATCCCCTGCAGCCCAAGCGGCACTCCATGGAGTTTTTGCGGTCCATCACCCATCTGCGCCCCCGGACCAATACCTTCCAGGCCGTGTTCCGTGTCCGCAGCCTGGCTGCCATGGCCATCCACCGGTTCTTCCAGGACCGGGACTTCGTCTA
>SVLA01000114.1 GCA_015068175.1 Oscillospiraceae bacterium | reverse complement strand
TACCCGCGGCGGCCGGGCCATGCAAATGCTGGATGATCTGGTATTCCACAACCCGGTATATATCCTGCGGGCCGCCGATCTGGAAGAGCTGAAGGCCAAGGTATCGGAGGTTTCTGTGGAAGGACTTTCCTTCTACGGCGCAAAAAAGGACAGTCTTCTGGCCGCCCTCTGGGTCGATGGCCAGGCCGGCACACTCAATAACCTGGACGACTACAAAATGGCAACCTACCAGGGCTATGTACAGCTTTATTACAAGGACAGCGGCTATATGTCCTACCTGGAAATTTACAGCAGCAACCAGTATACCACCAAATGGATCAAGGATACGCTGTCCATGGAGATGTCCGTTGACGAGATGATGAAGATCACTTCCTTCTTCCAGATTGGCTATGCCAGCCTGGATTGGAACGACTATTCCCTTATGGAGAGCTTCTGCAAGCTGTTCGTCGCCGAATTGGGCACCGGCATTGTGGAAGGAAAACAGCCCGGCGGCATTTTTGTAGAGGCGCAGCGCCACAGCGGCGTGGTCTACGACTACACCGTCCTGGAGGGATCCGAGCTGTATGAATGGATCCTGCGGTATCTCCCGGAGGCCGTTCCCCAGAAGGAGGGGTAACGGATGCGAAGGCCAATTTTCTTCCTGGCGGTGCTGATCACCCTTTGCCTGCTGGCTGCCTGCGGCCCCCAAGGCCTTGCCTTTTATCTCTACGGCACTCCCTGGGAGACCGACGGTAATACAATTTGCATGGACAGCGCCGCCTGGATAGACCACTTCACGCTGCCGGATGGCACGGTGCTGACCGCTGAGGAAGGCGGAAAATTGGTGAAGGTGACCTGCCAGGTGAAGCTGGCAGAGGGCTGGCGCATCGCTTCCGATACCGAGCTCACCGTCCCCTACCCCGGCACCAATAGCAAGCTGCTCTGTGAGCCGGTCTTTGTGGGCAGCTCCGACAGGTTCGACACCTATATTCTGCTGTTTTCCCTGACAAGCGCCAATGCCGCCAATGTTTCGGAAGGCTACCGATGGGAACTGGAGCGGTACGGCATGACCTTATGCCTGGAGCAATCGGACACCGTCCGCCGCACCCAAGGTTTTGCATTTATGAATTGACTCCAAATAAAAAGATCCGCGGAAGTCAGGAGACTTCCGCGGATCTTTTGTTGTGTGTTTACGCAGCTTCCAGCACGATGGTCAGCTCCGTGGAGCCGGACTCAAAATAGTAGGCTTCCTCTGCCTTATAACCACTGGGAACGGAAATGAAGGAAACCTTGTATTCCGCCTCTTCCAGATCGATGGTGGCAACGCCGTTCTCGCTTGCGACGCAGGGATAGCAGTTGGTGTCCAGGCAGAGCTGCAGCACTGCGCCGGGCAGGCCCTTGCCGTCTGCATCGGTGATGGTGACGGTATAGGTGATCTTGCCATCATCGGCAGAGGGGGTGGTGGGCACAGGCGTGGATTGCGTAGGCTGGCTGGGCTCGCTGGGGTCGGTCTGGCCCGGAGTGGAACCGCTGGGGGTCTCGCCGCAGGCAACCAGGCACAGCATCATGGCAAGCGCCAACAGCAGAGCCAGCATTTTCTTCACAGTCTTCATAATCGTGACTCCTTATTATTCATAGTAACAGCAGATGAACATCCAGGCGATTTCCGGATTGGGTGTGCCGGAGCCCAGCAGCAAATAGTTGGGAGAGGTTTCGTCCCACCAGCCATAATAGCCGCCGCACTCCTTCAAGATGTGCATCAGATCGTCGTTAAGGGGGTACAGGCCCTTGGACTTATCCGCATGCGCCACATAATCGGCAACAACGGGGGTGAAATCCACCTTGTTGATGAATTCGCCGTTGGAATCGTAATGGTATACATGCAGACCCGTATTCTGGATCAGACCGTTCAGAGAAAGATACGGTGCGCTCTTGACATTGACATACACCACGGGGCCTTCCAGAGAACCCAGATGGTAGAAGCCGGTCTGGTCATTGTAGCACAGCGTATAATTTTCTGTCTTTCCGGCCACATCCACATAGGTCAGTGCCTTGTCCGCAGGCTTTTCCACCGTCACATCGGTGATGGGGATCTGGGGCGCATAGATATCCCAAGGGGCATCCGTTTCGTCCAGAATGGGATCAGAGATCCGCTCGACCTTCAAAACACAGCTGCCCGCACCGGTGATGCCAATGATATGGCCCTGACCCAGCATGCTTTCTTTAACATTGATGGTAAAGGCATTGTCAGCATAATCCGTAGAGGATGTCTGCTCTGTGATGAAGTGGATATTGCCGCCCCAGTAACTGAGGATGGCTTCCGGCCGGGAAGTGCTGATTCGGTACACACCTGCCGTTTCGGGATGGAACAGGAAATAGTTGACATCGCCGGCCAGGATATCCCATTCATTTTCTCCGGCATACACATGGTAGGCCTTGCCCACATACAGCTCCGTGTACTTCGGTTCATCAACCGGGGGTTCCACGGGAGGTTCCGTCGGTTCCACGGGAGGTTCCGTTGGTTCCACAGGAGGCTCAGTCGGTTCCACGGGAGGCTCCACAGGTGTATCCAGCACCTGCAGCGTCACCAAAAAGACCGGTCTGTCCGGGGTCAAAACAGGATAGACCATTTCCGGAGCTTCGTAGCCAGCAGGAACGGTGATCTGGAAGCCCACTTCCAGAGAGACGTCCGCAAACTGGGCAAGGCCGTCGGCATCGGTCAGCTTGATGGCCATATCGTCAAAAGCAGAGAACAGAACCTCCACGCCGGGAACAGGGTTATCCCGGTCATCTACCACCACCACGGTGTACACATTCACCTGAGGCGGTTCCGGGGGATCTGTAGGGTCAGTGGGATCCACAGGACCAACAGGCGGATCTACAGGTTCCTCCGTATAAAGCAGCGCCATCTCGATCTGGGCTGCGGGATAATTGTACTCTTCGTCCGGCAAAGTGCCCACCGTGATCTGCAGGACATCGCCCGCCGTCACATTCAGCGTAATGAACCGGGAGTCCATATCCGGCTGAGGGCCCTCATGGCTTACGGAATAGTAGCTGCCGGTGGAAGTATTGTACACTGAGTACATGATATTGACGCCTTCCGTGGCGCCCAGGCAGCTTAACCGCAATGCGCCGGTACTTTCCACAACATAAGTATACCACACACCCTGGTCATTGCCCTTTTCTACCTGGGTGGTAAAGAAGCCCGGCGTCAGCACGATGGGGTTGCCACCGGTTCCTAAGGGGTAAGTAAGCGTAGCATGGAAGACTTCTGCCTTGTTTCCGGCATTGCCGATCACCAGCTCCACAGGGGTGCTGACATCGGGCGAGCTGACCTTCAGAGAGATCACGCCGTTTTCAGGATAAACCTTCTCGCCTTCATACTCCACCCACAGGTTTTCGTTCCGGATCTCCAGGATCATGCCGGAGATCTTGTAGATCTGATAGTATAGGGCGCTTCCGGCTTCCACATTGCCGTCAAAGCCCTGGATGCTGCCCAAAACGATGGGATTTTCCTTTGTGCCTTCCACAGGTTTTCCGGCAATGTCATTGATGTCGGTCACCACCGTCTGGGTGTAATCCTCCGCGGTGAAGAAAGCAAACACATCTTCAAAAACGCCGGCTTCCGTGATAGAGCCCTTGTGGATCATGCTGATGATGCCATACCGGTCGATCACCACGGTGGTAGGATATGCCTGCAGGTCAAAGGCCGTTTCCCAGCCGTATTCACAAAGGGCCATAGGGAACTTAAGCCCCAGGTCCGCCGCCAACGCCTTCACGGCGTTTTCATCGGTGTTGATGGGGTTCATGGCCACGACCACCACATCGCTGGCATACTGGGCGTAGGCCTGCTGTAGCAGGGGGAACTCCATCTTGCAGGGGGCGCATTCATTGTAGAAGAAGTTCAGCACGATGGCTTTCTTGCTGGAAAGCATATCTGCAAAGTTCAAGGTAGCGCCGTCCACAGTGGTGACGGAGAAATCCACCATCACATCGCCCAGCTTCAGATCTTCCTTGCCGATCTCGCCGCCCTGGACGATCACCGTCTTCAGCACGATGTCGGTCTGCTGGGAAACGGGATAGGATTCCGCCACCTCATAGCCTTCCGGCACATCCTGCAGCGCCAGCACATACTGGCCGCTTTCCTTGGCCACGAAGGACATGGTGCCCTCATCATTGGTCTTGTCAAACCAGATCATTTCCGTCATAGAGCTGTCGGTATAGATCCAGACGCCCACGCCGCTCAGTTTCTTTCCGTTGTCGGCAGAAACATTGACGGTATAGGTGATCTCCGCGGGCTTGGTGGGCTGGGAAGGCACCGTGGTGGGGTCCGTGGTGGGATCCACCGGCTTTTCACAAGCCGCCAGCAGCAAGCACAGCATCAGCAGCACCGCCAGAAGACGGCTGCCGCGCATACGGTTTTTCATAGATTTCACGCTCCTTAAGCGGGGAGTTATCCGGCAATATAGCAACACATGAACAGCCACGCGATATCCTCACGGACCGCGATATTGTTGCCGGCGGCATCCTTAAACAGGTAGGTGGACTTTTCCGCGTTCCACCAGCCGCTGTGGTCGCCGTTTTGCTGGATAATGTACTTCAGATCCTCCGTCAGGGGATATACACCGGCGTCACTATCCATGCAGGCGATGTATTCCAGCAGACAGTCGGAATAGCTTTCTTTCTTTACAAACTCGCCGTTTTCATCGAAGAAATACTTGACCACACCAGCCGTTTCCAGCACTTTCTGGTAACCGGCCATATAGGAAGAGTTCACGCCCAGCCGCACCAGCACCAGGGGGCCGTCAGCGGAATCCAGATGATAGAAGCCGTCGCTTTCATTCAGCACCAGGGTATACCCGGCAGAAGCGGCAGAAATGTCAAATTCCTTCAGCGCCGCGCCATCCGGCAGGCTGTAAGGCTCCAGCTTCGCGGTGGTCTGATACACATGCCAGGGATAGTCAGAGATGGTCACATCAGGATTACCGGTGCGGGTGATCGCAATGATGCAATCGGTCCGCTCTCCGGCATCCACGCCAATCACCAGCCGGGTAGTGCCGGCAGCATCGGTGCCGATCATACTGCTGGAAACCGACAGGGAGAAGGCGTTATCCACCACCTCTGCCACGGAAAGATCCTGCACAAAGTGGGGCGCGCCATAGTAGCCGATGGTTGCGCCTTCGCCGATGACCCGGAATTCATACATACCGGCCTCGGTGGGGGTAAAGATATAGAAATTCCGCTCACCCGGCATCAGCTCCACATAGGAGCAGCCGGTCGTGATGCCGTAGGCAAGGTTGTCTTTCTTCAGCGCGAACAAATTGGTGCCATTCGACTTGTCCAGCACCTTGGAGCAGACGAGATTCAGTTTCGTCTGGCCGTCAGCAAAGACCGCCGTGGAAGTATCCACATAATAGGTCCCGTCGCCGGTGTGGAGCAATTCTACGGTGTAGGGAGCGATCTCCAATTCCTTGGAAACCACGCCCTGCGCGCTCACCGGCAGCATGCTCACCTGCTGGCCGTCCAGCAGGAACTTGACGATAACACCGGAGGTGTAGGGATTGCCCAGCGCATCCGTCACAGCCACCTCATACACCGCTGTGGTGGGCTGAGAGGGCTGGGAAGGCTGGGAAGGCTCTGTGGGCTGGGGATCCTCACAGCCGCAGAGCAAAGCCGCGGCGGTAAGGGCCAGCACCAAAAGCATACAGATCTTTTTCATGTTTCAGTATCTCCTAAAAGGCAGAGGATCATCCCAGGTGCTGATAATAATAGCAGACCTTGATCCAGGCATCTTCCACACCTGCGAAGGTGTACTTGCTCACCAAAGCCTGCAAGGCTTCAGCCAGCTCTTCTGTGACCGCCACGCAGCCCTGGCGCTCGGGATGATCGTCTTCATCCAGCATCTTATCCAGGTAGGAACGGACCAGCTCGGTCAGATCCTTGCCCTTGCCATGATACTGGCCGGCATAGATCTCCTCCAGCTTGTAGTTCTGGGCGTTGCTCTCATAGTCATCGCCCCAGTAGTCACGCAGGTAAGCATCCGTAGCATCGATATCAAAGTTGTTCTTCTTCAGGTAGCCGTAGATCTCCTGGTCGTATTCGTCCTTGCTGAAATCGAACGCGCCCATGTCCAGCATACCGGCAATGGTCACAATGTTGCCGTCTTTGTCCTTGACGATTTCGCCGTTTTCATCGTACACAGGCACCGTGGCGATGGGCAGATTGAAGATGGCGGTAACGCCGCTGAAATCGGCATACACGATGCTGCCGTACAGCTGATTGCCGTTTTCATCCAGGCCCAGATCCTCATGGTAATAGCCATCGGGTCCCAGGACCACATCGATGCCGCCGGTAATCAGATAGTACATATTGTCGCCGGTGGCGTCGGAGTCATAGGTGAAGTAGCCGGGAGCCGCCATGCGGAACAGGTCATATTCTTCACCTTCGTACTCAATGTCGAAGTAGATATAGCCGTTTTCATACAGATCCCAGAAAGCGATGTCGATATAGTATGCCGTACCGGCCTCCATGTAGTACACCATGGAAACATTCTTGGTATCCTCATACATCCGCTCGCAGTGCTCATAGGTGAAGATCTGCTCGCCCTTGCCATTGAAGAGCCAGGCTTCCACACCGTCCTGAGAATCGGAGTGGGAGGTGATGCGGTACACGCCGGTCTTTTCGGGCACAAACTTCTTCAGCAGGCCACGGGGATAGATGATGCGGTTGTAATAGAAATAGTTG
>SVLA01000113.1 GCA_015068175.1 Oscillospiraceae bacterium | reverse complement strand
CACCCTCCCGGGAAAGCACAGCCACATCGGGAGTGCGAATGGTGTAGCCATCCAGGGTCACCGGCTTTCTCAGCTTTTCCAGCGCTTCCTCTGTAAAGCCCCGCACCGTGACCTGATAGGTCTTGTCCACCTCATGCTTGGGATGCATCAGGGCATTGGCGAAGTCCCCATCGTTGGTAAACAGCAGCAAGCCCTCGGAATCCATGTCCAGCCGCCCTATGGGATAGACACGCACACCGCAGTCAGCAACCAGTTGGGCAGCGTTCTTCCTGCCCTTTTCATCGGAAAGGGTGGTGACAAAACCCCGGGGCTTATACAGCACTATGTACACCCGCTCCCCCTGTGTGGGAAGCGGTTTTCCGTCGACCAGGATCACATCGGTATCCGGATCGGCGGTATCCCCTAGAACACAGGGGCGGCCATTGCAGGTGACCCGCCCCCCGGCGATCAGTTCCTCCGCCATTCTGCGGGATGCCACACCCCGGGCGGACAGTATTTTTTGAAGGCGTTCTTTCATGATCATTCTCCAAACAATTTCTGCCAAAAGGACTTTTTCGGCTCCTGCTGCCGCTCCACGGTCTGTCCGTAGATCAGCTCTACCTTCCCCACCGCGGCACCGTCCACCAAGATGTGGGCATAGCCCGCGCTCTGGTTTTCCGCCACAGGGGCATAGACGAAGCCAGTCCCCGGCAGTTCAAAAGTGACCTGCTCCCCCGCCGCCATGGCGTAGGAGAAATCCTGAACAGCGATCAACGGTGCAGTACCGGCGATGCCCCCGGCCACCTCCACAGTACCCAGGCATTGACCCGCGCGCACCAGACTCTGCACGGTGTAGCGCTGGAAGCCTTGCTCCAGCAGAGACTTATGGTCAGACCAGTCACTGGGGGCGTTGATAGTCACGGCAATCAGCTGCCGCCCCTGGCGGCAGGCCCCTGACACCAGGATGCGCCCGGCGGCCTTGGTATAGCCTGTCTTGACCCCGTTAGCCCCCTCCACCTGCCACAAAAGCTTATTGTGGTTGGTCAAGGACCGTTCTCCTACCCGGACGGTTTTGGTGGAAACAGTCTGCGCAAAAATGGGATTTTTCATGGCATAGGCGGTCAGGATCGCCAGGTCCCGGGCGGTGGAATAATGGCCCGGACTGTCAAGGCCGTGGGGATTCTCAAAATGGGTCCCCTCCAGGCCCAGGCGATGGGCCTTGTCGTTCATCAGTTGGGCGAACCCTTCCACGGTGCCGCCGCAATAGATGGCCAGGGCCACAGCCGCATCGTTGCCGCTGCGGAGCATCAGGCCGTAAAGCAGTTCCTGGACCGTCAGCACCTCCCCCTCCACCAAATACATGGAAGAGCCTTCGATGCCCACGGCCTCCTTGGGGATCCGCACCCGGTCCAGCACATTGGTCTGCTCGCAGACCACCAGGGCCGTCATGATCTTGGTGCAGCTTGCGATCAGGCTGCGGCTGTCCGCATTCTTCTCATAAAGGACACGGCCGGTCTGTCCGTCCACCAAAATGGCCTTCTCCGCAGAGAGCGCCCGGACGCTGCACGGTAAAATCAGGACGGCAGCCATCAGCGCAGCCGCCGTCCTGAGCATCCACTTGTTCATATTTTCTCACCCGGAGCCAGTTTTCCCCGGAGGAAAGGAAATTATTCTTCCTTTTTCGCCGTTCTGGAATCGATGAACGCGGACAGCTTGTCCAGCACGTCGGGCACCTGCTCCACCAAACGGTCCGCCGTGGTGCTGGCAGGAGCGGCCACGGGCATCATCCGCACGGTGCCGTCTTTCACGATCAAAAAGCAGATGGGGGTCACCTTCACACCGCCGCCGGCGCCGCCGCCGAAAGGATTTTCGTGACCGGCGCCGCCGCTTTTGGACACGAAGTCGCTTCCGCCGCCGCCAAAGCCTACGCTGACTTTGGACACGGGGATAATGGTAACACCGTCGGGGGTGGTGATGGGATCACCGATGACGGAATTGACGTCCACCATTTCACGGATCTTCTGGATGGTGGTCTCCAGCATATTGGGAAGAGTATGGCTCATATAGAAGCACCGCCTTTTCTCGATTTTATGATTTGCAGATATTCCCGGATGGCCCGGATGCCGTAACGTACCGCCAGGCTCAACAGGCGGCCCAGGGTGATGGTCAGATCCAGCCGGGCATAAATGACCGTTTCCGTGGCTGTAAAATCACATTGGATCTGCACATCCCGCTTTTTGATCACAAACAGCCGCTCCAGCCGGGGCCAAAGGTTGCCCAGCGCAGCCCAGGCTCGGCCGTAATTGGTGGCCAGGTCGCAGGGATCGTCCCCGGCCATGGTCACCTTCACTTCCAGGACCTTGACCCGGAGCTTTCGCCGGAATTCGCCCAAAAAGTCCAGGGCCGTCCGGACCAGGGGAAGAAAATCCGTCCATTTGCCCGGTTTCTTTTCGGCGGTGGCTGCCTTTGCCGCCGGTTTTTTGGCCGGAGCGGCAGGGGCAGGTTTTTTCTTTTCCGCCTTTTCCTTGTTCTTGCCGGGATAAAGTTGAATACGAACAGGTCCGGCAATGAGCCGGATCAACGGGCCGCCGGCTTCGTAGATCGCGCTGACGCCCAGCGGCAGGATTGCCAGGATCACCAGGATCCCCAGCGCGATAAACCAGCCCATCAGCCCTCCTGGGGCGCCTGGGGCGCCGCCTCATCGGCAATGGGTTCACCGAAGGTCACCTTTTCGATCTCCGGCAGTTCCTCCAGGGAGGAAAGGCCGAAGGTCCGCAGGAAATCCGGCGTGGTCCGGTACTGGATGGGGCGGCCCGGCACATTCAGGCGGCCCGCTTCCTCGATGAGTTTCTTGTTCAGCAGAGCGGAAATGGAGTAGGAACTGTCCACGCCCCGGATCTGCTCCACCATGGCCTTGGTGGCCGGCTGATAATACGCTATGATGGTCAGCGTCTCCAACTGGGCGGCCGACAGTTTCGGCGGTTTTCGGGTCTCCAGGGCCTTGGTCACATAGTCCGCCATTTCGCCGGAGGAGACCATCTGGTAGCCGTTGTCCAGCCGCAGAACGCGGATGCCCCGGCGGTCGAAGGCCAGGGTGTCCGCCAATGCATCGGCGGCGCGGACAATATCCGCTTCATCGGTCTCCAGGGCCATGGCCAGGCGGCTGATCTCCACCCGTTCGCCGGCGGCGAAGAGAATGGCCTCGATGGCCCTTTGCAATTGTTCAGATTCCATCAGGTTCCCTCCTCTTTCAGTGTGGCGTCCAGGAGACGGACGTTGGGATTCTCGCCGGTCACATCGTCTTCCAATGCCACGGTGTTATTTTTGCACATATCCAGGATGGCGATAAAGGTGGCCACGATCTCGGAACGGGACCGGCTGCCTTTGAAGAGATTTTTCAGCCGTTCGATGCCCTTGAGCACCAGCTTCCGCAGCAGTTCGCCGGACTTGCGGGAGACGGGGTACGGTTCCTTGCCAACGATGCCCTTGAAATTAACCGTGGGGGGCGGCAGCATCCGCTGATTCCGCTCGGCAATATTGTCCAGGGCCCGCAGCAGGTCCAGCGTGTCATGCTGATAGCGGTAGGTCTGATCCCGGCGCAGCGGCTCCGGCTCCTTGGTAAAAAGGCAGCGGCCGATCTCGTTGCGGGGTTCCAGCCAGGTGATGGCGCTGTGGATCTGCTCGATGGCCTCTTTCCGCTGCCGGTCGATCAGGGACTTTCGCAGTTCGTCCAGTTCGCTCTCCGCTTCCGCCTGTTCGGCGGCGGACAGCAGCATCTTGGTCTTGATGAGCATCAGGTGGGAAGCCATGGTGATGAACTCCGTGGCGATCTCCATATCCAGCCGCTTCATCTCTTCCAGATAGGCCAGGTATTGCTCCAGAATGGCGGTGATGGACACATCCTGGATCTCTATTTTATTTTTGCTCAACAGCAGAAAAATAACATCCAGGGGACCGTCAAAATCCTCCATCTCTTCCGAGCGGGTGCGGACGATACCCTCCAATCGGTAACGCGGTTCTTCCATAGCGGCTCCTTGCCCATGATAATTTGGTACATTATAACATTCTTTGGCTCCCAGTGCAAGTATTTCCCAAAATTTTCATATTTCATCCCCTGCGGAAAAACTATTGCGTTTCGCACAATATCGTGGTATGATGGCAAAAACTGCGAAAGGACCTGCATTATGTCTGATCATCACCGTTACAAAGAGTTTGAACAAACCATGCTGAAGGCACTTTTGATCTGCCTGGCGCTGTTCATTGCCGCATTGTTTGCCGGCGGCGCAGGGATCGGCTGGCTGAAAGTGGTCCTGGCCGTCCTGACAATGGGCGGTTCCGTCCTGGGCCTTGCGGTGCTGTATCGCAGTAAGGAATTGCTTCGTCAGCGGAGTCTGTGGCTTAGCTGCGGATACTTCTCCGTTGCGGTGTGTACCCTGGTATCCCTGATCCTGAATTATCCCTGAATAAACGGAACGACCGCAGCACCATGATCGGTGCTGCGGTTCATTATTTGGCAAATCGGAATTTGGTGCAATCAGAGAATCTTTGCTTTACTGGGTTTATCAGAGCAATAAAGGACGGTCACATTGCTTCCGACAGCAGGGACTGGCTTACCTGCACCGATCCATTTTCTGTTGGTGTAGGTGTTCTCCCCCACTACATATTGGACTGTGATAATATGCGGAAAGGTCGCGCCATCCAGGGCACCCATTCGTACGGGTTTCGTATTCACCTTCAACCACCATTGCTTTGCAACGGATCGCACGGTTCCGATCGTTTCTTTATCCATAAATTTACACTCCTTTGTCAAATTGGAATTTGTCAGTATCCGTTTATCTCTCGAATTTTATTTGCATAGTTTATGCCCTTATTTATGGAAAACTCACCGTGATACAACTCAGGAAGGACATGTAATACGCTCTCTGGCAAAGCTTGATGAATTATTTTGGCAGATTTTTGTATTGCGATATTTTCTCTTTCGCCAACAAATATATAAACCTTTGTAGTACAGTTTTTTATGGATTCCTTTAAGGAATATAACGAATTTGCCTGCAAAAAAGCAATCATATCTTTCTTGGATATGGCGCAAGTATCTCTAAAATAGTAATCAAATAAATCAGACTTTATTTTAAGCGACTTGAATTGCAATCTGGAAAACCATTTGCGTCGTATTAACCCATAACAACTTCCAAAGGTGGGCTTAATCATAGAATGCATTAGTTTTGAGGGGATAACCAGCGCACTTTCAATGATGGCATATTTGCAAATGTCGTTGCGTTGCGACAAAATCTCCAGTAAAATCTGCCCACCTAAGGATAAACCACCAATTAGAAAAACAGAACCTCCCAAATGTGCATCAATAAAGTTTATAATTTCATCAGCATTATCTTCTATGGATGTAAAAGGTTTTTCGCTTTTTGCGTGACCGTCCAGTATTGGCAGGATTACATGGTAATCGTTTTGAAGTGATTTTGCTACGTCTTCATAATTCCACCACGACAACCCACCTCCATGCAAAAGAAGGATTATGTTATTGTTTTCTTTTCCGAATTCAACATAATGCAAATTCTTTCACCTCTTTTGCAAATTCAAGTTGGTCTAGCTGAAGTATACTTCAGTATACTTCCAAAGATCACAAAAGTCAACCGATGACGCAGGGGTGACTGGGTTGCCCGGTGGCTTTGGGCGGCATGGCGGAAACGGCAAAGGCCCCCTCGTCAGAGGGAGCCTTTGTAATGCGCCTTGGCAGCGCTTGCTTTTTATCTGTAGAAGGTATTGCCGCCGATGAATTCCCGGACCAGGGACGTGGGCGGGATCTCGTCGTCCACATCGGCCTCCCGGACGAAGTTCAGGACCTTGACAATGGCCCGGACCTCCTCATAGGCGGGATTTTCCGGCTGTACCGCCGTCAGAAGGGGGAAAATATGCTTTTTCAGCACCGCCAGCTCATAAAGGGTAGAGCTGTTGAAGATCACATCCGCATTTTCCTGGAAGGGGAAGATCCAGCGGCGCTCGCCGGCCTGGACGCTGGACCACATCTCAATGGTCCGCTCCACGCTGGTACCGCGGCCTTCAAAGTCCCGGACGATCCGCCGCAGGAGCCGCAGGTAGCTGGTGGGGATCCGGTTATGGTCATCCAGGTTCAGGGGCAGCAGGGGGCTGACATAGAGCCGGAACACCAGATTGCCGTCCAGCTCCTTGGGCAGCAGCACGGGATTCAGGGCGTGGAGGCCCTCAATAACGAAGACCGTATCCCGATGCATCTTCATTTTATGGCCCAGCCAGACCCGCTTGCCCAGCTTGAAATTAAAGCTGGGGATCTCCACCTCTTCGCCCCGGAGCAAGGCGGCCAGGTGTTGGCCGAAGAGTTCGGTGTCGATGGTGTTGATATGTTCCAGGTCCACTTTGCCGTCGGGGCCGGGCGCGATCTTGTCCCGGTCCAGGTAATAGTCGTCCAGGCTCATGAGGATGGGTTTCTTGCCGTGGACCCGCAGCTGGGTGGCCAGGCGGTTGGCGGATGTGGTCTTGCCGGAGGAACTGGGGCCGGCCAGCATGACGGCCCGGGCGCCCCGCTGGCACACCAGGTCTGCCACCCGGGAATAATTTTTCTCATGGAGGGCCTCGTTGACCCGGATCAGTTCCCGGATGCGGCCCGACTCCACCAGGTCATTCAGGTCCGCCACAGTTTGGCAGTCCATCAGGTAACCCCATTTCTCCCCTTCGGAGAACATACTGAAGAAATGGGGGCTTTCCTTATAGTCCGCCACCTGGTCGGGATCCTGG
>SVLA01000112.1 GCA_015068175.1 Oscillospiraceae bacterium | reverse complement strand
CCCTTAAGGGGCGGCCCGAGAAAGAAATGCGGTCGGCAAACCTTTCGGGGCCCCTTTAGGGGCAAATGTCTGTAAAATGCCCTTCTAGGGCTTAATCAAGCCTCCGGCTTAGCCGGAGGTTTTGACTCGCCTTTTCCTCCTGCCAAAAGTTGTCGAATGGCCGATTGTTTGTCGAATTTTGTCGATTTTTTACGAACGATTGTTTTGCCCTTATTATTGCAAAAAGCGAAGATCCGTGCTAAATTATACATGTCGCAGCGAAGAACCGCGGTCCTTCGCTTATTACGCAAGGGGACATTTATTATGACAGGAGAGGAAAACTATGGAGCATTCATTAACTGTATTTATTGCGGACAGCAACGAAGATTTCTGCACCGGCTTGACCGCTGCATTGCATCAGGCCGGCGGGTATAGAGTCGTGGGCACCGCCTTTGATGGCGAGCAGGCCATCCAGCAGATCTGCAAATGTAAGCCGGACATGTTGGTGGTAGACCTGATGCTCAGCAAGCAGGACGGACTGAGTGTGCTGGCGGCGGTGAAAGAGCTGGATAAGAAACCGGCGATCCTGGCTACATCCTGCTTTATCTCGGACTACGTATCCGGGTCTGTAGCGGGGCTGGGCGTTCGGTATCTGATGCAGAAGCCCTGCGATCTGACGGCTCTGGTGATGCGGATGAATGAACTGCGGGCAGGAGAGAACCTGCGGTTCGTGTCCGGCCGCCGTCCGGAGCCGGTCAATATCGAGGCCATGGTCACCAACATCATCCATGAAGTGGGCGTACCGGCCCATATCAAGGGTTACCAGTATCTGCGGGAGGCCATCATGATCGCCATTGACGATATGGACGTGATCAATGCCATCACCAAGGTCCTGTATCCCATGGTGGCCAAGAAGTTTGATACCACCGCCAGCCGTGTGGAGCGGGCTATCCGCCACGCCATCGAGGTGGCCTGGGACCGTGGCGACCTGGATACCCTCCAGCGCCTCTTTGGGTATACTGTGAGCAACACGAAGGGCAAGCCTACCAACAGTGAGTTCATCGCCCTCATCGCCGACAAACTCCAACTCCGGCTGAAGTCCGCCGAAGTGTCGAATTACTAAATAACACCCCCTCCGCAGGCTTGCCCCGCGGAGGGGATCTTTTTGGTGTAGTCGCCATCCGCGTACCGGAAGTCATCCGCCGGGGCAATGGCGCATCTTTGCTGAAACCGTGTCGTTTTTTCTGTGATTTGTGCTTGCAATTTGGGCGGAAATGGGATATACTGGCGAAGGAAAAACATTAGGGAAGGGGGCAAACCGCATTTTTATGTGGGGCGCCCCCTTTTCCTGAATTTCGCATTGGAAAGGAAAGATATTATGGAAAAACAAAATGTTCAGGAAGCCATCTATGACGCCAAGACTTTGGGTACGGGCAAAATGCTGGTGCTGGGCCTGCAGCATCTGTTCGCCATGTTCGGCGCCACGGTCCTGGTGCCCGCGCTGACCGGCCTGAATGTCTCCACGACCCTGCTGTTCGCCGGTTTGGGCACGTTGCTGTTCCACCTGATCACCGGCCGCAAAGTTCCTGCATTTCTGGGTTCCTCCTTCGCGTTCCTCGGCGCTTACGGTCTGGTTACCGCTTCCGGCGCCAACATTCCCCTGACCTACTCCGGCTTCGGCGTTGCGGTGGCCGGCCTGGTGTACCTGGTCCTGGCTCTGCTGTTCAAGGTATTCGGCGCCAATAAGGTCATGCGCTTCTTCCCGCCCATCGTCACCGGCCCCGTCATCATTGCCATCGGCCTGACCCTGTCCGGCACCGCCATCGGCAGCTGCTCCGGCAACTGGATCGTGGCCCTGGCTGCCATTCTGGTGGTTGTGATCTGCAACATCTGGGGCAAGGGCATGATCAAGATCGTCCCCATCCTGCTGGGCGTTGTGGCCTCCTATGCCGTGTCCATGATCGTGGACCCCGCTTCCCGGGACCATGTTGTCCAGACCGTGGCGGAGGCCAAGTGGATCGGCCTGCCCATCATCTGGGAAGAGACCGCCCTGTCCATCTTCAACGATGAGCTGGATGTGAGCATGCTGATCACCGCCGTCATCACCATCGCCCCCATTTCCCTGGCCACCATCGTGGAGCACATCGGCGATATGTGCGCCATTTCCTCCACCGTGGACAGAAATTATGTTGCTGACCCTGGTCTGCACAAGACCCTGATCGGTGACGGCCTGGCCACCACCATTTCCGCTCTGTTCGGCGGCCCTGCCAACACCACTTACGGCGAAAACACCGGCGTTCTGGCCCTGTCCAAGGTCTATGACCCCAAGGTCATCCGCCTGGCTGCCATTTTCTCCATCGTCCTGAGCTTCTGCCCCAAGTTTGCCGCGCTGATCGTGGCCATGCCTGCTGCCACCATGGGCGGCGTCAGCCTGGTGCTGTACGGTATGATCTCCGCCGTCGGTGTCCGCAACGTGGTGGAGAACAAGGTGGACTTCACCAAGAGCCGCAATGTTCTGATCGCAGCCATGATCCTGGTGCTGGCCATCGGCCTGAAGTATGGCACCGGCGATGTGCAGGGTATTGCCTTCACCATCGGCAATGTCAACATCATGCTCTCCGGCCTGGCTGTGGCCGCTCTGGTCGGCATCGTGATGAACGCCATCTTGCCCGGCAAGGATTATGAATTCGGCACCAATCTCCAGGGCGACACCTCCGTGAACTTCGGCGCCCGCCAGGAGTGATCTGATCCGTTTTCCGTATTGCGCCCGCCCCTCCGTTTGGAAGGGCGGGCATTATTTATGGGTCGTATTGACACGGTGCCCGAAACTTGCTATACTGATCATACAAAAATAACAGGAGGAAACGGATCATGGCAAAAGAGAATTTTTATCTGCGGGTCAGCAGCCGGACCTTTGAATATTATGCAGGTCATGGCTATCGGGATGAGGGCGGTGCGCCGGTGGAGATGATCCCGCTGAGCAAGTTTTGGAGCCTGCATCTTTCTGTGAAGGAGATCATCCGCAACGAGGCCGGTGAAGACATCGGCGTCCGTTTCCGCGATAAAGAAAGCGGAGAACTTTACGATGTGTTCCCCGGAAAGGTCTATAACATCGACGTTTGGACCACAGCCGTAGACGATGACGGCCGCCCTGAGGACATTTGCATCAGCTTTTACGTGGAAATCGTCCCCTGCACTGCAGTATAACGAGCGCACCTGCCTTTCCTGCTTGGAGGGGCAGGTGCTTTTTTGCACAAGAGGGAAGGTCTTAATCTGTTGGTTTTTGCCATTGACATAGGCCGGGAAAAATACTATAATGACATTCGTAATATCATGCGAAAGTGTGCGTTCCCATATTTATTTTGGCTGTTTCAGCCACAGGAGGTTTATTTTAATGGATGTTTTGAGCAGACTTGCGAATTCGATCGTGGTGCCCGTTGTTGTCCTGGACAAAGCCGAGGATGCCGTGCCTGCCGCCAGAGCCATGGCTGCCGGCGGCGTGGATACCATGGAGATCACCTTCCGCACCGCCTGCGCCCCCGAGGCGATCAAGGCTGTGGCAGAGAATTGCCCCGAAGTTCTGGTGGGTGCAGGCACCGTGTTGAATCTGGAGCAGTGCAAGCTGGCTGTGGAGATGGGCGCCAAGTTCATCGTTTCCCCCGGCTACAGCGAAGAAGTGGTGGCTTACTGCGTGGAGAACGGCATTCCCGTGACCCCCGGCTGCGTGACCCCCACCGAGATCATGGCCGCCCTGAAGCACGGCCTGAAGGTCATCAAGTTCTTCCCCGCCAATGTTTACGGCGGCCTGAACGCCATGAAGAATCTGTCCGCTCCCTTTGTGGGCGTGAAGTTCCTGCCCACCGGCGGCGTCAATGCGGCCAACATCAAGGAATACATTGACGCACCCTTCATCCACGCTGTGGGCGGCAGCTGGGTCTGCCCCAAGGCCGACATCAACGCCGGCAACTGGGATAAGATCACCAAGCTGTGCCTGGAAGCCCGGGCCGCTGCCAAGGGCGAATAAGAATCCATCCGTTTATTTTATTTGAAAGGAACAAATATCAATGGCAAGAGTTATTACTTTCGGTGAACTGATGCTGCGGCTGCAGCCTTTTAACTATGAGCGTTTCGTCCAGGCCCAGAGCGTGGAATTCACCTTCGGCGGCGGCGAAGCCAACGTGGCTGTGTCCCTGGCCAACTATGGCGTGGATGCCGCCTTCGTGACCAAGCTGCCCGCCCACGCCATCGGCCAGGCGGCGGTCAACTCCCTGCGCCGTTACGGCGTGGACACCTCCCTGATCGTCCGTGGCGGCGACCGGGTGGGTATCTACTACAACGAGAAGGGCGCTTCCCAGCGCGGCTCCGTGTGCATCTATGACCGCGCCCACTCCGCCATCCAGCTGGCCAAGCCCGAGGACTTCGATTGGGACAAGATCTTCGACGGCGCCGACTGGTTCCACTTCACCGGCATCACCCCCGCTCTGGGCGAGAACCTGGTGGAGATCTGCGAGCAGGCTTGTAAGGCTGCCAAGGCCCGTGGCATCAAGATCTCCTGCGACCTGAACTACCGCGGCAAGCTGTGGACCCGCGCCCAGGCCAATGCGGCCATGACCAAGCTGGCCCAGTATATCGACGTGTGCATCTCCAACGAGGAAGATGCCAAGGATGTGTTCGGCATCGAGGCTGAGGCCACCGATATCTACGGCGGCACCATCAACCACGAGGGCTACAAGTCCGTGGCCAAGCAGCTTGCGGACAAGTTCGGCTTTGAGAAGGTTGCCATCACCCTGCGTGAGAGCCATTCCGCCTTTGACAACGGCTGGTCCGCCATGCTGTTCGACGGCGAGAATTACTGCTTCTCCAAGAAGTATGACCTGCACATTATCGACCGCGTGGGCGGCGGTGACTCCTTCGGCGGCGGCCTGATCTATTCCCTGCTGAGCGGCAAATCCACCCAGGAGGCTGTGGAATTCGCTGTTGCGGCTTCCGCGCTGAAGCACTCCATCGGCGGCGACTACAACATGGTCACCGTGGCCGAGGTGGAGAAGCTGGCCGGCGGCGACGGTTCCGGCCGGATCCAGCGGTAAGAGGTAAGACATGGACAACTACGACATGTTTGTTGACGAGGAAGCAACCAACATTTTGGTGCTGACCAATAGCGACGGCCAGGATGTGGAGTTCGAGTATCTGGACACCGTGGAATATCAGGGCAAGGAATACCTGGTGCTGATGCCTGCGGATGAAGAGAGCAACGAGATTCTGATCCTGGAGATCCGGCCCGTGGATGAGGAGACCGAGGATTACCTGGCTGTGGAGGACGAGCAGATCCTCCAGGCGGTCTACGGCATCTTCAAGGAGCGGTATAAGGATATCCTGACTTTCGAGGATTGAACGAAGCAAAAAAGCGCCTGCCCCCATGAGGGCAGGCGCTTGTGTTATGATCGGTCGTGGCGTTTGGGGTAGGGAAGGGGTTTGGAGAACCCCAGCAGATAATCGGCAGATACGTTGAAGAACAGGCAAAGCAAACGAATATCCTCCATGCTGGGCTCATATTTGCCGCGTTCAATGTAGGACACCTTGCGTTGGGTCATATTGACAGCTTGGCCCAACTCTGTTTGATTCAGCTCCCGATTTTCCCGGAGCAATCTGATTTTTTCGCCAAAGGTCAGTTCCATAGTACATCACCGTTGAAAATGTATCATAGACATTAACTTTCTATTGCAAAATAGACGTAAAACATCTATAATATGCATGAAGGTGAGGGGGATGACCCGGGAGCAAGAGCTTTGGATATGCAATTTGACAGAACGCGATACGCTATACCAGCAACTGCGGAATCAGTGCCAATGTTTAGAAGTTGCCTATGGGCGGATCCTTGGAAAGCTGATGAAGGAAGAACGCACGGTTTTGGAACGGTATATTGCACTGTGCGAGGAGATGGATCATCGGCGGCTGCGTTTGGCGATGGCAGCAGTGGGCGATTCCTGAATCGTCCCTGCAATGAAAAAGCGCCTGCCCTCATGAGGGCAGGCGCAATTTTAATGATCAAGCCTTTTCCAGGGCCAGGGTGCGGGTGGTCAGGTCGCAGACTTCGGAGGGTCCGAAGTACTGGATGGCGCCGGGATAGGTGTAGCAGGTTTCCACAGCCCACTCGGCACGATGCTCAGCGAAGTACCGGAAGGGGTTGCCGTCCAGCTCCACCAGAGCCTTGCGGATGACGGGCTTGTCGGCACCGTGGCGGCGCTCGATGTTCATCATCTTGGTGATGGGCATACCGCCGGCCACCCACTCTTCAGCGGGCGCCTGCAGGTTGGAGACCTTGGACAGATAGCCGGTGTAGCCGTACTGGATCAGCATGAAGGCGTTGTAGCCCAGGGAGTAGCAGTAGTCGGCGTCGAAGTTGGAGGGGAAAGCGCAGCGGCCTTCGTAGCCGAAGAAGTGATGCTGCGCGGAGAACTTGCCCTTGAAGGTGCCGGCGGCCTTGCGGGCGGCCAGATTTTCCTTGACCATGGCGGAGAACAGCTTCTCGGACTCGATCAGGGACACCTGCACGTTTCCGTGGGGATCGCGCTCCAGGAACAACTGCTGCTGGATGCTCTCGGGCAGGATGGCGAAAACGGCGAAGGACTCGGCGGTCAGGCCTTCCTTGATGAAAGCATACTTTTCAGCCCAGGAGGGCAGGTTGTTGAAGGCATCAGCCTTGCTGCCGGCCAGCAGCTCGTTGATCTCAGCGATCAGCACGGAGAACTCGGGAACGAATTCCACGATGCCCTCGGGGATGATGGC
>SVLA01000111.1 GCA_015068175.1 Oscillospiraceae bacterium | reverse complement strand
GAGCCATGCATCCACCGCCGGGGTGGGGGTATTGGTGATATAGGGCACGATGGTATTGTCAAAATCCATCATCAGCAGTTTAATATTGCGTTTCCGCAGGTCTTCGGCGGTCAAGTCCTCCAAAGATTCGGTCACCACGTCAGGAAGCAGGCACAAGGGCATATCTTCACGGATCCTTTCATAAAGTATAGCCAGATTATAGCATAAAGGAAGGGATTTGTCCATGCTTTATCTTGCCATGACCGCCGGGGAATTCCATTCCTGCCGGGAACTGCCCGAAAAAATCGCATGGATGGCCTGCCATTTTTCTCCTTACGGCACCGGGCTGACCAATCTGCCCCGGAAATTGCCTGCGGGGTCGCTGCTGATCCTCAACGATCGGACGCCCGTCCATGGCCATGATGCCGGTCTGATCCGGGAGACCCTGGCGGAAGTGGTGGAAGAACAGAACTGCGGCGGACTTTTACTGGACCTGCAGCGGCCAGGATGCGCCGAGGCGGCGGAAGTGGTACGGGCCCTGGTGGATCTCCCCTGCCCCGTGGCTGTTTCCGCCCCTTACGCCCTGGAGGACGGGGCCGTATTTTTGCCGCCGGTGCCCATGCTGACGCCCTTGGAGACCTATCTGGAACCCTGGCGGGGACGGACGATCTGGCTGGACCTGGCACCGGAGACCACAGCAGTCACGGTGACGGAAAGCGGGACCACCATCCAACCCCATCCGGGCCGGGATCTGCCTCCGATGCCCCACCGCGATGATGAATTAAGGCTGCATTACGGCTTGGAACTTTCCCCGGAGGCGGCCCGGTTCACCCTTCGGCGCACACGGGCGGATCTGGAAGACCTGCTGGAAAAAGGGAAAGCCCACGGCGTAACAACTGCCGTGGGCCTGTATCAGGAATTGAGTTATTAGGGACTTACTGCATGGCTTCCAGGGCCAGGGCATTCTGGGTCTTGTAAAGCTGGGCATAGATGCCTTCGGTCTTCAGCAGTTCCTCATGGGTGCCGCATTCGGTGATCACGCCGTCGGCAATGGCCACGATCCGGTGGGCCGCCCGGATGGTGCTGAGGCGGTGAGCGATGATCAGGGTGGTACGGCCCTTGGCCAGGGCATCGAAGGCCCGCTGAATCTTGGCTTCCGTCACGGAGTCCAGGGCAGAAGTCGCTTCATCCAAAATCAGGATCGGCGGATTCTTCAGGAAGATCCGGGCAATGGCCACGCGCTGCTTCTGACCGCCGGAGAGCAGGGTGCCCCGCTCACCGACATAGGTGTCAAAGCCTTGGGGCATAGCCAGGATGTCTTCGTAGATCTCCGCCTTTTTGGCCGCCTCCACCACTTCTTCCATGGTGGCATCGGGCTTGCCATAACGGATATTCTCGAAAATGGTATCGGCAAAAAGGAACACATCCTGCTGGACGATGCCGATATTTTCGTGAATGCTGCGTTGGGTCACATCCCGCACGTCCCGGCCATCGATGTAAATGGCACCATCGGTCACATCGTAAAACCGGGGGATCAACTGGCAGAGGGTACTCTTGCCGCCGCCGGACGGGCCGACGATTGCCATGGTCTCCCCGGGTTCCACCGTCAGGGACACGTTATGCAGCACATCCAGGTCACAGTCATAGGCAAAGGTCACGTTTTCCACCCGGATCTCACCCTTCACATCTTCCAGCGGGGTGGCATCCGGCTTGTCCGCCACGGTGGGTTCCATCCGCATGATGGTCACAAAACGATTCAGACCCGCGAAGCCGTTGGCGAACATCTCGGAGAAGCCGGTGAGCTTCCGCATGGGGCCGGTGAAGGAGGAAATGAACAGCGTAAAGGTCAGCAGGTCCGCCGCATTCATCTTGTCCCGCATGACAAAGTAGCCGCCCAAGCCGATAATGACCACGTTCAGGCTGCAAAGAAAAAACTCTGTGGTGCTGTGGAAGCGGCCCATGGCCTTATGGAAATTCCGCTTGGAGGTCTTGTAGATCTCATTGGCGGCATGGAACCGGGCATTTTCCACCGGCTCGTTGGCGAAAGCCTTGGCGGTGCGGACACCGGACAGGCTGGACTCGATCTCCTGGTTGATATGGCCGGTCTTTTCCTTGGCGGCCCGGGAGGCGGCGCTCATTTTCCGGCGCATGGACATGACGATGACCAGGCACACCGGGATCATCAGCGCCACCACAAGCGCCAGTTCCCAACGGATGGTGGCCATGGCAATGAGGGCGCCGATAATGGTCAGGGTAGAGGTCAGCAGATCCTCCGGTCCGTGATGGGCCAGTTCCGTCAGCTCAAACAAATCGGTGGTCAGGCGGCTCATGAGCTGACCGGTGCGGTTGCGGTCATAGAAATCAAAACTCATTTCCTGCATCTTGCCGAACAGATCCTTGCGGATGTCCGCCTCCACCCGGATACCGAAGGTATGGCCGAAATAGGCTACCACAAACTGCAGCAGCGAACGCAGGACATAGCAGACCACAATGGTGATCATCACCGTGAAGAAGGTCTGATACATCTTGTTGGGCAGCATCTCATACAGCGCCTTGCGGGTGGCCATGGGGAACAGAAGGTCCACCGCCGCAATGCCGCAGGCGCACAGAACGTCGATGGCAAAGAGCTTTTTGTGATTCTTGAAATAGTTCAAAAAGATCAAAATGGGGGATTTTTTCTTAAAGTCTTCTCTGGTCAAGGCGAATTCCTCCTTTTCTCTCTTTGATTATACAATTATTTCCCAAATCTTGCAAGGGCTGTTTTGACTTCCGGTGGAATTATGGTATAATGATGAAAACTGTGAATTGTTGTTTACAGGTATAGGAACGTCTCTTGCCCCCCCGCATTTATGAGGGGGGTGCCCCGGTGGGCACACTGGGGCGGGGGGAGCAAAAATCGGACAATGTACCGAACTCCCCCCAGTCAAAAATCGGTTTCGAAGAGCCGATTTTTGCCAGCCCCCTCTTGAAAGCGGGGGCCAAGATTGCGCCGCACCGCGGCGCTCGGCGGCCATTGGCCGCCGCCATTGCTACAAAGCAAAACAACCATTTTGCGTATCACCCGGAGGATGATGTATGGAGATTTTACATTTGGACGAGCACATCGTCGTGTGTGTCAAGCCGGTGGGGATGGATTCGGAGCATGAAATGCCCGCCGCCCTGCCCGGACCGGTGTATCCGGTCCATCGGCTGGATAAAAATGTCAGCGGTGTCATGGTCTATGCCCGGGATCCCAAAACCGCCGCCCAACTGTCCAAAGCCATCCAGGACGGCGCCATGATCAAAGAATATGTGGCTATGGTCCACGGTGTGCCGCCGGAAACCGGCGATTGGACCGATCTGCTGTTCAAAGACAGCAGCAAGAACAAAGTCTTTGTGGTCAAAAAAGAGCGCAAGGGGGTCAAAAAGGCCCGCTTGGAATTTTTGCGGCTAACCGATGGTGACCCCTCCCTGGTGCGCATCCGGCTCCACACCGGCCGCAGCCATCAGATCCGGGTCCAGTTTGCCAGCCGCGGATTCCCCCTGGTGGGCGATCACAAGTACGGCGCCCGGGATGAGGCCGCCGCGCCCATGCTGTTTTCCTGCCGGCTGACCTTCCCTTCGGGCGGAAAAAACCATGTTTTTGCCGCCGAACCGGATTGGGCCAAGGGTTCGTTGTAATATTGCACAAAACAGCCGGGTCATTTTTTCTCAGCTTCATATTTTGTTAATATTTTCCTCCTTATTTCTTTAATATCCCCGGGATATAATGTGAACTGTAATCAAGGAAATCAACTTCATCTTTTCATTTTCTTACCTCTCTTTTTCTCAGAAAAACCCGGTATCGTCTGGTCAACGATGCCGGGATTTTTCTGTATATACGAAGCAACGGGCGCATCCGAGGATGCGCCCGTCATTTTATACACTTGTGCGTTCCCTGGTCGGGTGATTCATGCGGTAGAAGATTTTGACCATATTGATGAATTTCATCACCAGCCGGCCGTCCTCCAGGACACAGCGGTAGATATTCTTGCCGTCCTGGATCTCGAAATACCGGCCGGGGCTGAAGGGCAGGGTGGGCAGGCCCGCGATGGGTATCTGCAATTGGACCTCTTCACCGTTCAGGGTTCCGCTGTAGCGGAATGCATGGGCATCCAGTTGGACGGTCCCCTGCCCTACCTGGCGGAATTTATGTTTTTCATAATCGATCATATGTAGCTTGGTGCCGCATTCCAGGGTGGACAGCGCGCCCTTTTCGATTTGGAGGGCCACGCGGTCGTAGATCATCCGGCTCCAATCCGACACATAGCGGATCTCCGGAGCGCCGCTGCCGTCATCGTCCAAAAATCCCATATCATCGCTGATACGGCCGTAACCGCAGTCCCGGCAGAGGATCTGATTTTTATGACGGATATGCATGGTATGCTCCGCACCGCACCGGGGGCACATATACAGCACGTTCTCCAGGCCCCGGAGATCGTCGCCGCCGCAGTAACGGGCCTGCAGTTCTTCCTGCTCCCGGTAGGCATCGAACATCAAGGCGGCATCCACCTTTGTCCGGAGGGTCTCCAGGTCCATGGCGGCCAGTTCGCCGGCAGAAATGATCTTATGCACGTCGATGGTGGTCCTGCCGCTGCGGATGCCCTTGCCCCACTTGGGCATGGCAAAATAGGTGCCGCTGATCCGGGCGGCGTACACATCCACATTCAGCCACTTCAGAAATTTATAGGTGGCTGCGGGGATGGGGGTGGACAGACCGTCCTCGCACATGAGACCGGCGGGATAGATGACCAGGGGTTCACCGGCATCCACCACCGCCTTCATATTTTTCATATCGTTGACGGTGGTCTGGAACTGCTGCTTGGGCAGCACACCCATCTTGTGCAAAAAGCCGGTGATGGGCAAGGAATTGTAGAACGAATTGCTGATCACAAAGGACATGGGCCGCTTGCACAGACCGATCAGGTTCACGAAATCGTAGGCACACTGATGATTAGCCACCACAACAAAGGGGCCTTGAGCATTTTTGATCTCGTTGCGCAGGACCTTCCGACGGAAGCAAAGCCGGGCGACAACGGCGCAGACCAACTGTGCCAGGCGATAGCAAAAGACGTCCGGTTTCTTGTATCTCATTGGCATACCCCTCTTTCATGGGGGCATTATATCATGTGGAAGCCAAAAATGGAAGAATTTTTTCAGTTTTTTCGCAGTCCGGGTTTTACAGTAACATGGTCGCAAAATAAAAAGAACCAACACCGGATCGTGTTGGTTCATTCTTGGAGCTGCTAGCCAGATTTGAACTGGCGACCTCATCCTTACCAAGGATGCGCTCTACCGGCTGAGCTATAGCAGCAAACGGTGTTCCGGCGCAAGGATTTTTGGAGCTGCTAGCCAGATTTGAACTGGCGACCTCATCCTTACCAAGGATGCGCTCTACCGGCTGAGCTATAGCAGCATATATCAATTGCGCCGAACAACTCCAATATAATACAGCATACTTTTCAATTTGTCAAGCATCATTTTGCTTCTTTTCGATTTATTTTCCCCCGTCGCTGTTTATTGACTTTCCCGTGTTAAACTGATAATATACTATCAACTACACAAGGAGGATATCCGCATGACCATGCCCCTCGATGAACTGACCGGGAAGGTCAATGGTTTTATCAGCGATACCCACAACATGCTGCATCAGGCCGCCGGCACCGGCGAAACCGTCCCAAAAGAGGCCGTGATCGCATCTTTGGAGCGGCTGATCCGGGAATTCGGTATCCAGGATTACGGCTTCAATCTGGTCATGGAGCAGTATGTACGCCTTTGCAAGGATCTGGTCTTTCCCGCGCTGTGTCAGATCCTGGAGGAAAACCGCCAGCCGGAGGCCATCATCCCGGAAGATTCCGACCGGATGAAGGTGGCTTTTGCCGCGTATTACGCGCTGTCCCTGATCTACAAAAAGGACGGCAATATCGAGGCCCTGGCCCGGCTGGCTGACGAGGAAGTCTACCCCTTCCAGGCATTGTATCCTCTGGCTTACGAAGTCCAGTCCCGGTATTACAAGCGCATCGGCGATTACACCCGGGCCCTGCGGGCCGATGATTGGGCCATGCGCTATCTGGGGGACGACAACATCGCCCTGGGCATCTCCTTCGCCTCCACCGTTTGCATGATGTACGAAAACGGCTGTGATGTCCGCTCCGCCTATTGGCACCGGGCGGAAGAGTACATTGAAGCCGCCATCAATTACAATCCCCGGTACTCCAAATACCCCTTCCTGCGGGGTAAGCTGATCTTCTATTCCAGCCGGCACATCACGGCCCTGGATCCCTTCCGGGAAAAATGCGAGGAAGCGCTTCAATGGATCATCAAGGCCCAGCAATTGGAATTCAGCCAAAAGGGCAAGTACCGCAACACGGCGCTGACCGAGTACCAGGCACTGATCGACCGCATCGACGATGAGCTGGAACAGCGGGAGGCGGCCACCCTCCCCTTCAAGCCCATGTCTGCCGCCGAATTACAGCGGCGGATCGAGGATGTCCTGCACGCCGGCAGCGAGCGGGACTGCCGTCCGCCCAATCCCCAGTTGGCACCGGGTCAGCCCTTCTTCTTTATCAGTTATGCCCACGCCGATTTCAAGGCGGTCTATTGCGATCTTCTGCGGCTGTATGCCCGGCAGATCCCCTTCCAGTACGATGGCGACCTCAGCGCCGGGGATCATTGGGAGGAAAAAGTACATGAATACCTGAACAAGCCCGAATGTCTGGGCGTGATCTTCTACATCAGCCGCCACACTCCCCTGAGCGAAGCGGTGGAGACCGAATGCCGGCTGTTGGACAAAACCGGCAAGCAGTATTTCAGCGTCAATCTGGAAGGCAGCATGGCCCCCACGGAGATCCTGTTTGAAT
>SVLA01000110.1 GCA_015068175.1 Oscillospiraceae bacterium | reverse complement strand
TCTTCGCCTCTTCCTGGCCGATGATATAGTGGTCCATGAAGGTTTTGATCTCCACGGGGGTGGGAAGACGCTCAGGGAGGTCCTCCGCCGGCTGCTGATGCAGGTCCTCAAACAGCAGATCGCTGCAAGCCAGCACGCAGTCGCTGCAAATATATACGCCGGGTCCGGCGACCATCCGAACGCCCTGAGTCTCTCCTTTTCCACAGAAGGAACAGCGGATCGTATGATCTTCTCTTTTGGCCATGGGACCGGTACCGCCTTTCTAAATAATCAGTGACGCTGGACGATCTGGTCGATGAGGCCGAATTCCTTGGCCTGCTCAGCGGTCATAAAGTTGTCGCGCTCGCATGCGGCGATGACCGTTTCCAGGTCCTTGCCGGTATTTTCGGCCAGGATCCGGTTCATCCGGTCCTTGACGACCTGCAGACGCTGCAGGTGGATGGCCATATCGGTGATCTGACCCTGGGTACCGGCGCTGGGCTGGTGGATCATGATCTCCGCATTGGGCAGCGCCATGCGCTTGCCCTTGGTGCCAGCGGCCAGCAGGAATGCGCCCATGGAAGCAGCCATGCCCACGCAGATGGTAGCAACATCGCACTTGATGTACTGCATGGTGTCATAGATGGCCATGCCGGCCGTGACGGAGCCGCCGGGGCTGTTGATATAGAACTGGATATCCTTGTCGGGGTCCTGGGCTTCCAGGTACAGAAGCTGGGCGACGATCAAAGAAGCGGTGGTATCGTTGACCTCTTCGGACAGGAAAATGATGCGGTCGTTCAGCAGACGGGAAAAAATATCATAGCTGCGCTCACCGCGGCTGGTCTGCTCTACTACATAAGGTACTAAGCTCATGGTCAGATCTCCTTTCTGGGTTACAAAACATTCTAACCATCGGTAAGGAAGGTTATTCCTTTTGTTAAAATGTTGGGGGCGACACAAAACGATCGCCCCCAACGATTCTGCAAATTACTCTTCGGTCTTGGGGGCCACGGCCACGGCGGACTCGGTGATGACCTTCACAGCCTTGCGGTTCTTCAGGCTGGCGGTGATCTCCTCAGCGGGAACCATATCCTTGACCTTGGCCAGCTCCAGCTCGTACTGGGCAGCCACGGCGGCGTACTCGGCCTCGATCTCCTCCTCGGAGACGGTGATACCTTCCACCTCGATGATCTTCTCCAGGGTCACATTGATGCGGGCCTGCTTCTCGGCGCCGGGACGGAATGCGTTGCGCATGGTGTTCAGGTCGCCGCCCATCATCTGGGCATACTGCTCCAGAGAGTAGCCGCTCATCTGAAGCTGGTAAGCGAAGCGCTCCATCTGGTTGTCCAGCTCCGCCTCGATCAGGGCCTTGGGCAGCTCAACCACGGTGTTCTCGGCAGCCTTCTCAACGGCGGCGTTCTCGAAAGCGGAGTCGATCTGCTTCTGCGCGTTGGCCAGGGCCTTGGCGCGGATGTCGGCCTTCAGCTCCTCCAGGGTGTCGAACTCGGAAACGTCCTTGGCAAACTCGTCGTCCTGCACGGGCACGTTGGTGGCGGTCAGCTTGTTCAGCTTCACATGGAACACAACAGCCTTGCCGGCCAGATCGGAAGCATGGTAATCCTCGGGGAAGGTCAGATTGATGTCCTTCTCCTCGCCGGGGTTCATGCCCACGACCTGCTCCTCGAAGCCGGGGATAAACTGGCCGCTGCCCAGCTTCAGGTCGAAGTTATCGCCCTTGCCGCCGTCGAAAGGCACGCCATCCAGGAAGCCTTCGAAGTTGATGTTGGCGGTGTCGCCCAGCTCGGCAGCCCGCTCCACTTCCTCGGTGGAAGCAACGTTCTGGGCCATACGGTCCAGTTCAGCCTGGACCTGCTCGTCGGTAACGACAGCCTCAGGCTTCTCGATCTCCAAGCCCTTGTACTGGCCCAAAGTGACTTCGGGATAGACCTCGGTGGTCAGGGTCAGGGTGACGATATGATCTTCGCTGATGTCCATATCGGTGAGGCTGGGACGGCCGATGGCCTTAATGCCCTGCTCCACAACGGCAAACTGATAAACCTCGGGGAAGATCTCTTCCAGGCCGTCTTCGTAGAAGACATGGGCGCCGTACATGGACTCGATCATCTTCCGGGGGGCCTTGCCCTTACGGAAACCGGGGATCATGATCTGCTTGCGGGCCTTCATGTAAGCGGCGTTGACGCCCTTTTCCATCAGATCCTTGTCGATCTCAACAACGATGGTTACTTCGTTGCCCTTCTTCTCAATGTTCTTAACATTCATTGGGATTTTACTCCTTCCAAATTTCCTGGCTGGCCGTAGTCAGCCATTATATTAAAATTACAGCCGTAGTATTTTATCAAAGAAACATCCAATTGTCCACACTTTTTTTCAATTTTTTCTAAAAATTTCAGAATATTTTCGTATTGCGGAGAAAAAGAGATGCAAGTATGGGGAAAAGGCCCCGCGCTCCCCTGCCTTGCATCTCTTTTATCCATATTAAACTGCGTCTGTGATCTTATAGGGCTTAAAATCCAGCTTATCCGCGGCAATGAGGCGGAAATCCACGCCGTCCCAGACCCCTTCCATGGCCAAACCGTGGCTGGGGCCGTGAAGATGGCCGTAATAACAGTTGCGGACACCGTAACGCTCCAGAAGGTCCAGGATCTCCCGGCATTCGTAACCTTTATACCGAGGCGGATAGTGGAGAAAGACCAGCTTGGGCAGATCCCCTGCTTCCTTCAACGAAGTCTCCAGGCGGATCAGCTCCCGACGGAAAACCTTCTCATCATGCTGGTCGCTCCGCTCTTCCTCAAAAAACCACCCCCGGGTGCCGCAAAGGGCATAGCCGGCATACTCATAGTGGTTGTTATTCAGGATGTACATATTCTCAAAACCGTTTTCACGGCAGAATTTGTAGAATTTCGTGGCGGTGCTCCACCAGTAATCGTGGTTGCCTTTGAGAATGATCTTCCGGCCGGGGATGCTGTTGATGAAAGCAAAGTCCTCCCGGGCCTGACTCAGGTCTAAGGCCCAGCTCAGGTCCCCCGCCAGAACGGTGGTATCCTCCGGGCCGATAACGGAAAGGCCATCCCGGAGCTTGTCCATATAGCCC
The DNA here is from genome assembly GCA_015068175.1 of Oscillospiraceae bacterium. The sequence continues at coordinate 3,794 of SVLA01000110.1, read as the reverse complement.
ACCCAATTGCCGCCGAAAACATCCATAGGCTTGTCCGCGCCCAGGCACAGATGCAGATCTCCGATCACATACAATGCCATTCAGCGCAGCAGCTCCTTCAGTTGTTCCCCGGAGATCCCCAGGGCGGCGGTAATTCTGCGGGCGTGGTCCATGGGAGAAGCTTCGCCCATCAGCAAGGCCCCGCGGGTCACCCGGTGCTTGGCGCGGTAGTCCATAAGGCCGCTGTAGGCCTTGGCGGTACCCGGCTCCAGAATGTAAGAATTGGTGCTGTAGACATTGGGAATGGCCGCTTCCACCCGGTCGTCGCTGACGATGGCAGGATACAATCCTTTCCGCACCGCATCCAGCATCAGGAGCGTCAGCTCCCAGCATCCTCCGTCGGACCAGCGGTCACAGCCTCGGAGAACTTCGTCCACGCCCAGGGTTGCAAAGATCAGCCGCTCCAGTTCCGGCATGGCCTGCTCCAGACCACGGACCCTGCCCTTGACCAGCAGTTCCCAGGCGGGGCTGCCTTCTTTACAGGCGCAGACAACGTCTGCCACGGGCAGGCCCATCTGACGGGCATACCAAACGGCCATGGTGCCGGTAAAGTCGCCGTCAGGAACCGCAACATCCACAGGATCGGTGATCCCCTGGCGCTGCAATTCGCCAAATACTGCCGTCAGCACCGCAATGCGGATGGCGATCCGCAGCCAGGAAGTCACCGTGCAGTTGATGCCGCCGATCCGGTCTGCCAGGATCCGCTCCAGCTTGTCATAGCTGCCTTCCAGATTCCGCCAGCACTCCGCCACAAAGACCTTCTGGCCCATGGCAGCCACCCGCAGGGGGACCTTGCCGATGCAGAAATCCACATCCCAGGCCGTCAGGGGGCAGCGGAAGAACAGCGTCAAAACCTCAGCGATGGTCTGGCCGAAGGATTTATCCTTCAGGGCAGAAACATCCTCCGGGGAAAAGCGGGGCATTTTGTAAGGTACATAGCGGCCGCCGTCCGGACCCCGGTCCGATGCCAGGGCGCGGGCCACGGTGAAGGCGTCATACTTTTCACGGGTGGTCAGATACAGCATACATCCATCACTCCCAACGCATTATTCCAATAAATATTCATCAGCAGATCCTCGCTCACGCCCCGCTCCAGAAGCCGCTGGGCCATGGCAGGATAGCTTTGTACACCCTCAAATCCCGCAGGCAGAACATCGCACCCGTCCAGGTCGCCGCCCAGGGCGATGTGCCTGCCCTCAGGATCCAGCTCCAGGAAATGGAGGATATGGTCGCAGACCGTATCCAGGTCGCAAAGCTCCCCCACAAAGGGAGCGCATTGATTGAACCCGGCAACGCCGCCGGTCTCCATGATGGCCCGGAACATATCATCCGTCAGATTGCGGCTGTGATCGCAGACGGCGCGGCTGTTGGAATGGCTGGCGACGATGGGTTTTTCCGTGTGGCGGATAATATCCCAGAACCCCTCATCGCTGATGTGGCTCACGTCCACCATCATGCCTACCCGCTGGGCCTCCTTCAGGAAGGCCACGCCCAGGTCCGTCAGACCGCCGCCGGTCTTTTGGGAGCCGGTGAGGACATTCTGTTCGTTCCAGCTCAGGCTGGTCATACGGAAACCGGCGCTGTACAGAAGCTCCAGCAGCGCCGGTTCAAAACCGAAGCCTGCGGGACCTTCAATGGTCAAAATGGCCGACATGAGGCCCTTTTCATGGTTTTTACGCACATCCGCGGCGGAAAACGCCTGGCGGATCAGATCCTTGTTCCCTTCGATCTGGGCCATCATCACATCCAGCTCCGCCTGGAAGACCGTCTCCGGGGCCACCTGGTGCCACTGCCGCATAAAGGGCGTGGTGAAGCAGGCGAAGCACTGGGCATAACCGGGCAAGGTCTTTGCCCGCTCCAGATCGATATGCAGTTCGTTTTTCCGGAGCTTGCCGGGGGTCACCAGGTCCTTGCCCATGAGGGCCAGGGCGGTATCGCAATGCAGGTCAAAAACAGGAAAATTCATTGAAAAGCATCCTCCAAATGTTCCACCAGGGGTGTTTTCGTCAAAGGACCGTCAGGGGCATAGATCTCCACCACATCAAAACGTGGCTGTAATGGGGTAGGGTTCTCCGCCAGGTACATGGATGCGGTGATCCGGATCCGGTCCTGCTTATGACGGTCCACAAATTCTCTTGCGGCGGCAAAATCCGGGGTCTTGCGGAGTTTTACCTCCACAAAAACCAGATATTTCCGGTCGCGGACGATGAGATCGATCTCACCGAAGCGGCTGCGGTAGCCCTGGGCCACCAGTTTATATCGCTTTTTACGCAGGTACTCCGCGGCGAAGGCTTCGCCCCAGGCACCGGCAATTTTACTTTTCGCCATAGAACTTTTTCAGAAACGTCATCCTGTGGATGGGGCTGGGTCCCAGCTCCGTCAAGGCGGCATAGTGTGCCTTGGTGCCGTAACCCTTATGGATCTCAAAGCCATAACCGGGGTATGTAAGGGCCATTTGCTCCATCAGATCGTCACGGGTCACCTTTGCAAGGACCGAGGCCGCGGCGATATTGGCACTGAGGCTGTCGCCCTTGACCACAGTCTTCACCGGCAGGCCGAAATCCTTCTCCCGGTTGCCGTCAATGAGGGCAAATTCCGGTTTGACCTGCAGGTTGGCCATGGCCCGTTCCATGGACAGGAAAGTGGCCTGGAGGATGTTGATCCGGTCGATCTCTTCGTGGCTGGCCATGCCGATGCCCCAGGCGATGGCATGCTCTTTAATGATGGGCATCAGTTCCCGGCGCTTTTTGTCCGTCAGCTTTTTGCTGTCGTTGAGGCCGGGGATCTCCAGGTTGGCCGGCAGGATCACGGCCGCGGCGCAAACGGGACCGGCCAAAGGGCCGCGTCCGGCTTCATCCACGCCGCAGACCAGGGTCAGGCCCTGATCAAACAGTTCCTGCTCATAGGCCCACATATTCACTTCACTCATTCTGCGGGCACCTCCAATGTAAAGCGGCCCAGCTTGCCGGCCCGGAATTCATCCACCAGGACCTTTGCCATCCGCTCGGTGTTCACTTCGCCGCCGGAGACCAGATATCCCCGCTTGCGGCCGGCCATCTCCAGCAATTCATACCCCGGTGTCCCCTGCTCCGCTTCCAGCTTGTAGCGTTCCTTCAGGGCATCGGGATACCGCCTGTGGAGCAACGCAATGAGCCGGGCAGCCAATTCTTCCAGATCCAGGACCCCTTCCTTGACAGCGCCGGTATAGGCCAGCATCATGCCCACTTCCGGGTCCTCGAACTTGGGCCACAGAATGCCGGGGGTATCCAGCAGCAGGAGGCCCTGGTCCACGGTGACCCACTGTTTGCCCCGGGTCACGCCGGGACGGTTTTCCGCCTTGGCGCCCTTGCGGCCGGAGATCTGATTGATGAGGGTGGATTTACCCACATTGGGGATCCCCACCACCATGACCCGCAGGGGGCGGTTCATGCCCCGGGCGGCATCCCGCTGGAGTTTCTCTTTACAAGCGGCCCGGGCAGCCGGGGTGAAATCTGCAATACCCTTCCGGGTCTTGCAATCGGTGACCACCACAGCCATGCCTTTATTCTTGAAATAGCGGCTCCATTCCTTGGTGCCGTTGGGATCGGCCAGATCCATGCGGTTAAGGACGATGATCCGGGGCTTATTGCCGCAGATGGCATCGATGTCCGGGTTCCGGCTGGACATGGGGATCCGGGCATCCACGATCTCACAGACCGCATCCACCTGCTTCAGATCGGCTTCGATCTGGCGGCGGGTCTTGGTCATGTGCCCGG
>SVLA01000109.1 GCA_015068175.1 Oscillospiraceae bacterium | reverse complement strand
CGTGGTGACCGAGTCTTTGGAGGACTTGACCGCCGAAGACCTGCGGAAACGCAATATTAAACTGCTGATGATGGATTTTGACAATACCATCGTGCCCTATATCACCAATACCCCCACCCCGGCGGTGGATGCATGGCTCCGTAAGATGGCCGCCGGCGAGATCCCGGTGTGCGTGGTGTCCAATTCCGGGAAGGATCGGGTGAAAATTTTCTGCGCTGGGTACGGCATCCCTTGCTTCACCAAGGCCATGAAACCCTTCACCAAGGGCATCCGGGAATGCCTGGCCCATTACGGCATCGCCCCGGAAGATGCGGCCCTGGTGGGCGACCAGATCTATACGGATACCCTGGGTGGCAATGCCGCCGGCGTGACCACCATCCTGGTCCGTTCTTTGAACAACCATAATTTCTGGCTCCGGGCTCGCCATGTGCTGGAAAAACCCTTCATTTTTGCCGCAAGAAAAAGGAGATTGCACCATGACTAATCTGGAAAAATTCCTATCCCTGCTGAACGGGGAGGTGGACGGCCTTCTGCTGACCTCCCGTTACAGCCGCCATTACGGCGCGGAATTCGACATTGCCGAAGGCGCCGCCATTGTCACCAAAAACGGCTGCCGCTATTTTACCGACAGCCGCTATATCGAGTCCGCCCAGAACAGCATCCGCGGTTTTGAGGTCCTCTGCGTGGATGGCATCGGCTATATCAAGCGCCTCAATGATGCCATTGCCGATTTCGGCGTGACTGCCCTGGGTTTTGAAGAGAACTATCTCACCGCCGCCGAAATGATGGACTATGAGAAGCATCTCAATGCCAAACTTGTGCCCATGAACGGCACCATCAACGGTTTCCGGGATGTGAAAGAACCCTGGGAACTGGAGAATATGCGCCGGGCCCAGGCCATTTCCGACCGGGCCTTTGCCGATGTCCTGCCCCGGATCAAGGCGGGGATGACGGAGCTGGAACTCCAGGCGGAACTGATCTATTGCCTCTATAAGAACGGCGCCCACGGTCTGGCCTTTGACCCCATCGTGGTCTCGGGCCCCAAGACCTCCATGCCCCACGGGGTACCCGGCGACCGGGTCATCCAGGCCGGGGAGTTCATCACCATGGATTTTGGCGCGCTTTATAACCGCTATTGCTCCGATATGACCCGTACCGTGGCGGTGGGCTTCGTCACGGAGGAAATGGAAAAGGTATACAACCTGGTGTTGGAGGCCCAACTGGCCGGCCTGGCCGTTACCAAAGCCGGCGTTCCCGGCCGGGAGATCGACGGCGCCGCCCGGAAGGTCATTGCCAATGCCGGTTACGGCGAGTATTTCGGCCATGGCTACGGCCACGGCGTGGGTCTGGAGATCCACGAAAACCCCAATCCCAACCCCCGCAACCCCGAGCCCATGCCCGTCCATGCGGTGGCCTCGGCGGAACCCGGCATCTATTTGCCCGGAAAATTCGGCGTCCGCATCGAAGATACGGTGATCTACACCGCCGATGGCTATGAAAATCTTTGCACCAGTCCGAAAAATTTGATCATTCTCTAAAAAAATTGCATTTTCCTCTTGAAAAATGACAAATTTTCGGTTAGAATACTATAGTTAAAATACAAAGATTATGCTCCCCGCCAGGAGAGCGACTTTTAGGAGGATATTATTATGATCTCTGCAGGTGAAATCCGTAACGGCGTAACCTTTGAACTGGATGGCAAGGTCATGCAGGTCATCGAGTTCCAGCACGTCAAGCCCGGCAAGGGCGCAGCTTTCGTCCGCGTCAAGATGCGTAACGTCATCACCGGTGGCGTCACCGAAACCAGCCTGAACCCCTCTGCCAAGTTCCCCACCGCTTACATCGAGCGGAAGAAGATGGAGTACAGCTACAACGACGGCACTCTGTACTACTTCATGGACCAGGAGACCTACGAGCTGGAGCCCATCGACGGCAGCGTTCTGGATGACAGCTTCAAGTTTGTCAAGGAAAATGACGTTTGCACCATCATGAGTTACAAGGGCAAGGTCTTCGGCGTCGAAGTACCCAACTTTGTGGATCTGGTGGTCACCGAGACCGAGCCTGGCTTCGCCGGCAACACCGCCACCAACGTCACCAAGCCCGCGACCGTGGAGACCGGCGCTGAGGTGAAGGTGCCCCTCTTCATCAACGAGGGCGACAAGATCCAGATCGATACCCGCACCGGCGAGTACCTGGGCCGCTCCAAGGCTTAATTTTCAATCAACACCGGGGGCGATGTCCGCATCGTCCCCTTTTTCTAAGAATAAGGAGGATAACAACATGACCATCAATGAAAAGTCCGCCTACCTGAAGGGCCTGATGGACGGCCTGAAGCTCAGCACCGAGACCGACGAGGGCAAGATGATCGCCGCCATCGTGGATCTGCTGGGCGACCTGACCAAGAAGGTCACCGATATTGAGGATACCACCATCGCCATCTCCGATGAGCTGGACGAGATCGAAGAGGATCTGGACGCCATCGAGGATTATATCATGGACGAAGACGACTATGATGACGATTGGGACGACGATGATGATTACGAAGACTATGATGAAGGCTTCGACATCGGCGATGAGGACAGCACCATTTATGAGGTGGAGTGCCCCGTCTGCGGTGAGATCATCAACTTCGACGAGGAGACCTTAGAGACCGGCTCCATTCCTTGCCCCAACTGCGGCGAGCCTCTGGAGTTCTCCTTGGACGAGGACGACGAAGACGAGGAGTAATCCCCCGATTGAACAAGTAACGCCCACGGGTCCATCCCGTGGGCGTTTTATATTATGTTGCAATGAAGGTAATACCGTTTTTGCCTGCATGCCGTTCTGCTTCGGACCCTGATTTACCGCAGATGGTGAGCCCGGTGCAAAATGAGAATGCATGACTGCCAATTTTGGTGACACTGTCGGGGATGGAGATGCTGGTGAGCCCGGAGCAACAGGAGAATGCCCTCTCGCCAATATGGGTGACGCTGGCGGGAATGGAGATGCTGGTGAGCCTGGTGCAAAATGAGAATGCATGACTGCCAATTTTGGTGACGCTGTCGGGGATGGAGATGCTGGTGAGCCCGGAGCAACGGTAGAATGCCGAACTGTGAATACTGGTGACGCTGTCGGGGATGGAGATGCTGGTGAGCCCGGAGCAACCGTAGAATGCCGCATCGCCAATACTGGTGACACCATAGGGAATAGCATTATTTCCGCCCTTGCCGCCGGGGAAGCTGTGAAGCTCCTTCCCGTCTTTGGAAACCAGAATACCGTTCCAGGAGCAATATCGCGGATTACGTTCATCAACGCGGATCGTCGTCAAATGCGAACAATCGGCAAATGCACCGCTACCAATTTCGGTGGCGCTGTCGGGAATGGAGATGCTGGTGAGCCCGGAGCAACCTTCGAATGCCGCATCGCCAATGCTGGTGACACTGTTGGGAACAGAGATGCTGGTGAGCCCGGAGCACCAGTAGAATGCATAATCGCCAATACTGGTGACACTGTTGGGAATAGAGATGCTGGTGAGCCCGGAGCAACCGTAGAATGCATAATCGTCAATTCTGGTGACACTGTTGGGAATAGAGATGCTGGTGAGCCCGGAGCAACCGTAGAATGCCGAATCGCCAATACTGGTGACACTGTTGGGAATGGAGATGCTGGTGAGCCCGGAGCAACCTTCGAATGCCGAAACGCCAATACTGGTGACACCCCAGGGAATCTCCACATCCGTAATCGCTTTGTCCTTCAGATCGGTGATCTCAATGCCGCCATTGTCGGTTTGCGCATATTCAAACAGCGCCGCAATGGCCTCCAGATCCGGCTCGCGGACGAGAGATGCTGGCTCTTTCGGCATGGGTTCTTTTATCATAAACTCGGGCACCGGGAACTGCTGGGTGTTGATGCAACGGCAGGAGGCAAGGACCCGGCTGCGGCAAAGCTCTTCCAGGAAGGACGCCAGGGAGCTGTGACGATTGCGGTACATGGCCTGCAGGGGCCCCAACCGCATCCGCATACCGGCAGAGAGGGTAATTTCCTCCAGATAGATGATGAGCAATTCCTTCCGTGACTCAATGGCAAAGTGGATCTCCTGGCGGCAGTTGATGGAATCCACAGCCGCTTCGGAGAGGAAGGCCAGGAACACAGTACAGCGCTCCAGATGCTCCGCAATATACTCCGGCCATTCGCTGCCGGCTTCGATGCCCGCATCGTACCACATCCGGAAACCCCGTTCCTGCAGCGCGGAGACAATGGGCAGCACCCGGTCGGAATCCTTGTGGGCATAGCTGATGAAAATGTAGGGTTCTGTTCCTTCGTACGCGATCGGTCTGCTCATGCAAACACCCCTTTCTTTTCGATTATATTAGCACTCTTTTTGACAGAAAGCAAGAAAAAAACCGCCCCTTTTGTAAGGGGCGGGCAGGGGATCACATCTTTTCCGGGGCGGAGAAGCCCAGGATGTGGATGCAGGTTTCCAGAATGTTCTTTGCCAGGCCGATCAGGGCGATGTGGCCGGCCTTCTTGCACTCGTCCTCTTCCTTGAGGATGGGGGTCTCGTGGTAGAACTTGTTCACTGTGCCGGCCAGTTCATAGATGTAGGCGCAGATCTGATTGGGCGCGGCGTTGGCCAGGGCCATTTCCAGGGTGGGGCCGAACTTGGTGATGGCCAGCATCAGATCCTTGGCCTCCGGATTGGCCGGAGCCTGGATGGGCAGATGGTCCCAGGCGCCGTAGCGGGCCAGGATGGACTTGACCCGGACGATGGTGTACAGAATGTACGGACCGGTATTGCCTTCAAAGGCGGCGAACCGCTCCAGGTCGAAGTTGTAGTCCTTGGTGGGCTGATTGCTCAGGTCGCCGTACTTCAGGGCGGCCAGGGCGATCTTGGCGGTGGTATCCTCCACGGCGTCGGCTTCCACGATCTTGTTTTCCACCACCTTGGCGCGGACGAAATCGGTCATATCGTTGATGAGCTGTTCCAGCCGCAGAACGCCGCCGTCCCGGGTCTTGAAGGGTTTGCCGTCGGCGCCGTTCATGGTGCCGTGGCCCACATGCTCCAACTGGGTGTCGGCGTTGACGATGCCGGCCTTCCGGGCCGCACGGAACACCTGCTCAAAGTGCAGATTCTGCCGCTTGTCCGTTACATACAGGAACTTATCCGGTGCCCAATCCTGCATTCGCTGGACCATGGTGGCCAGGTCCGTGGTGGCGTAGATGGCGCTGCCATCGGACTTGATAAGAATCATGGGGGGCACTTCTTTCTTGTCGCCCTCCTCAGCCACGGGAATGACCCATGCGCCTTCGCTGAGAACGGCCAGACCCCGATCCTTCAGATCCGCCACCATGGCGGGGATGTAGGGGTCGGCATCGCTTTCGCCCAGCCACTTTTCAAAGTGAACATCCAGAATGCCGTAGATCCGCCGCAGATCCGGCAGGGATACGCCCATGATATGATCCCAGATGGCCCGATAACCCCGGCGGCCCTGCTGCAGCTCATAGGTTGCGGTGTGGGCCTTGGCGGCAAATTCGGGATCCTTCTTCTTGGCCGAAGCGGTGGGGTAGATCTCCTCCAGCTCACTCAGAGTAAAGGGAGACTCGGCGGGATATTCGCCGGTGAAATCCGGATCGAAGTAGGGCAGATCCGGCTGCCGCTCCTGGAGCTCCGCGATGATCAGACCCATCTGCAGGCCCCAGTCGCCCAGATGCACGTCGCCGATGGTGTTGTAGCCCATATACTTGTGCAGGCGCTTCAGGGCCTCACCGATGATGGCAGGCCGCAGGTGGCCGATGTGCAGGGGCTTGGCCACATTGGCACCGCCGTAGTCCACCACAATGGTCTTGCCGGCACCAACCTTTTCAACGCCGAAGTCCTCGGCGGTCCGCATGCTTTCCAAATAATCCTTCAGGAATGCGTCGGACAGCTTCAGGTTGATAAAACCGGGCATCACGGCTTCCACCAGGGAGTAGTCGTCGGCGTTCAGCTTTTCCACAACGGCCTTGGCGATCATGATGGGGGCGCACTTATACTGCTTGGCCGCCGCCAGAGCGCCGTTGCACTGATATTCGCAGAGGTCCGGCCGGTTGGAAACGGTTACCCGGCCGAAGGAGGCGTCGTAACCGGCTTCCTCAAAAGCCGATTGCATTTTTTCGGTAATGATGTCCAAGATTTTTTTCATGTCGTTACTCCTCATACGTTTGTCATCCCGAGCGAAGGCGAGGGATCTTCTGGCCAATAGTCATTCCCATTGCTCCGATAGATCCACCCATTGAGGATTGAGCTTTTGAATCAAATCATTTTTCTTGATCCGACTCCATTTTTTAAGTTGCTTCTCTCTGGAGATGGCGCTGTATACATCGTTTGTAATTTCGTAATATACGAGTTTATGGGTGTTGTATTTTTTGCTGAATCCATCCACTAAGTGGCTGCGGTGCTCATATAGACGACGGGGCAAGTTGCTGGTAACCCCAATATAGAGGACGGAATCACTCCAATTGTATACATAATACATGCAGCTTTCTCCTAACTGAAATGCTCACAGCCGTAAGGGGATAGATCCCTCCACGCGGCTTCGCCTTGGTCGGGATGACAGCGTTAGTTGTCGGCTTTGTTTTGTGCCATCCACTCCAGGTAATCGTCGTAAGTGCCGTAGCGGTCCACAATGGTGCCGTCGGGCTGGAAGGCGATAACGCGGTTACAGGTGGAAGTCAGCATTTCGTGGTCGTGGGAGGCCAGCAGCACCACGCCGGTGAAGGCTTCCAGACCCTTGTTCACAGCCTGGATGGATTCCATGTCCAGATGGTTGGTGGGTTGGTCCAGCAGCACCACATTGGCGCCGGAGAGCATCATCTTGGAGAGCATGCAGCGGACTTTCTCGCCGCCGGAGAGAACGTTGACGGGTTTGAACACGTCCTCGTTGGAGAACAGCATCCGGCCCAGGAAGCCGCGCAGATATACGTCGTCAACGTTCTCT
>SVLA01000108.1 GCA_015068175.1 Oscillospiraceae bacterium | reverse complement strand
ATTTTGCCAGAATGCACGTCTATGACAACCACTATGCCATGGGCCTGCAGATCGGCTATGTGGGCCTGGATGCCGAAGGCAGCTATTTGCTCACCGCCTTTGATCAGTATCTGACCCCGGTCTATTCCACCTTTAATGCCACCACGGAAGTGGTCTATGAGCTGACGGATCACATCGATCAGATCCGCACCGGTTCCTCCACCCCCAATACCATTACGGTGGCTTGTTATGACTACGCCCTGAACTTTGCTACCTATGAGATCAGCCTGCCCCACGATTTCATCGACATTGAATTCGCGGAAGAAGAGATCGTGCTGAGTCCCAATCAGGTGGTGGAACTGGCGCCCATGGTCTATCCCGCCGGTGAATGGTCCGCGCTGCTGGAATACTACTGCACCTCCCCCGCTTCCGGTGAGGTTGCCCGGGTAGTCAACAACAAGCTGGTCACCGTGGCGCCTGGTTCCTGCGTGATCATCGCCCGGGATCCGGAAACCAAAAAGCAGGCCACCATGCGTCTGACCGTTCTGGATGAGGACGACGAAGGCTACAAGCGGTATGACAAGCCTGTTCTGGATGTATTTGAGTTGACCGGCTACACCACCGGCCGGGCCTACTATTTCATGGACACCAAGGATCGGGATATCGGCATGGCCGGCGATACCCGGAAATTCCTCAATGGGCAGTATACCCTCTCCATGTATCCTTCCGAGAAGGTGACCCTGGAATACCTGCTGTATGCCTACTTTGAGGAAGACACCAAGGTGGTCTTCAGTTCCAGCAACGATAAGATCGTGACCGTGGATCAAAACGGCACCGTCACCGCTGTTGCGGAAGGTTTTGCCTCCATCTCCCTGCAGGTGACCCAGGACGGAAAGAATACATACTACTCCAAGTCCATTTCCGTCAATGTTAAGGATCCTTATGTGACCTCCGGTCCCACCCTGACCAATTATTACGGTCTGGGCGACAACGTGGTCATTCCCGATTCCCTCCACATCACCGCCATCGGTGATTATGCCTTCGCTAATTTCAATTATGTCGATAAGACCGAGGATGACTTCGATTACGATGACAAGTCTGCCACCAAGATCACCTACATCGGCGATGATACCATAACATCCGTGGTGATCCCGGAAGGCGTCACCTCCATCGGTGAGTACGCCTTTGCCAACCTGACCCGATTGACCAAGGTGGTCCTGCCCTCCACCATTGAGCGCATCGACCAGGGCGCATTCTACGGCTGTACCAATCTGACCACCGTGGAAGGTCTGGAAAACGTGAAATTCCTCAACCGCAGCGCCTTTGAAGGCTGCAAACTCAGCGGCGCGCTCTCCCTGGATAGCTGCGTGGCCATTGCGGACCGGGTATTTGCCGGAAACAAGAAGTTGGAATCCGTTACCCTCTCCCCTGCCACCCGCAGTATCGGCGCCTATGCCTTCCAGGGCTGCAGCAGCCTGAAGTCCGTTGAGATCCAGGCAGCCAACGTCAAGATCGGCAACTATGTCTTTACGGATTGCGATGCACTGGCGGAGATTACCCTGAACACCGCTGTTGTATCCCGCGGGGCCTTCTTCGGATGCGGCAAACTCAAGACAGTACATCTGGGCAACGATGTTTCCGTCATTGCTGAGTATGCCTTCGGCGAGACCGGGCTGAAGGAGCTGATCATCGACAGCGCCAATCCTTGTTTCAAGGTCAGCGCAGACGGCACTTATGTGACCAACAGCGACGGCACCCAGCTCATGCTGGTCCTGCCCAGCGTCAACGGCACCTTCACGCTGAACGATCCCAAGATCACCTATGTGGCGGCAGGCGCCCTGTCCGGCTGCAGCAAGATCACCGCTGTGGAGATGCACTATGTGACCGGTGTCGGCAGCTATGCTTTCGCCGGCTGTGAACGGCTCCGCTCCGTGACCCTGGGCAAACTGACCGAGATCGGCGCTTACGCCTTCTACGAGTGCGGTATTACCAAGCTGCCCGATGTATCCGCTGTGGTCTCCATCGGCGAGTATGCCTTTGCCCGCTCCGGCTTGACTGATGTGGTTCTGCCCGACCGGATCACCGTCGGTGCTTATGCCTTCGCGGATTGCCAGGATCTGGAAAGTATCACGGTCGGTGACGGCGTGGTGCTGAGAGAAGGCGCTTTCTACCTCAACAGCAATGAAAACTGGACCAGTTCCTATTACACCGTTGATGGCCAGCGGTACTATGCCTACCTCTTTAAGTCCCCCATCCGCAACCTGACCATCGGCAACGGCGTCACCATCGGCGACAAAGCCTTCTACGGCGCGGCGGAACTGGAAACCGTGACTCTGGGCAGCGGCGCCACCATCGGCGCGTACGCATTCTACAACAACAGCTCCTTGAAGGACATCGATCTTTCCCAGGTGCTGTCCATCGGAGAATACGCATTCAGCGGCGATGTTCTCTACATGGGCACCGACAGCAGCTTCTCCAACTACGCCATCGACGAAAACGGATACTATATGTATTCCTATCATGCCTCCATGCTGACGGAAATTGACTTGTCCGCGGCAGCGGAGATCGGCGCCTGGTCCTTTGCTTACTGCAAGGAACTGGCCCGCGTGAATCTAGGTTCCGCTATTACGGAACTGCCGGAATCCGTATTCAATATGTGTTCTTCCCTGGCGCAGATCGATCTGTCCTGCATCGTGAAGATCGGCAGCTATGCTCTTGCTGAGACAGCCCTGACCGCGGCGGATCTGTCCTCTGCCGGGACCGTGGGTGATTACGCATTCTACAATTGCGGTGCCATGACCTCCGTAAAGCTCGATCCCAACGGCGTGACCCTGGGCGAGGGCGCGTTTGCCTACAACCATCTGCTGACGGACCTGACCGGCGAGGAATACGCCACCGGAATCGGTGACTATGCCTTTGCCTACACCGCCCTTTTGGAAGTGGATCTCACCGCCGCTGAGCATATCGGCACCCATGCTTTTATGAAGGAGACCGCCGCTCCCCTGACGGTCACCCTGGGAACGGCGCTGAGGTCCCTGGGAGATAATCCCTTTGCTATGTGCCGGGTCGCTCCCTTCCTGCAGTTGTCCGAGACCCAGTTCAATGGTGTGACCTACACCACACCGGTCTATTCTTACGTCATCAGCGATACGGTGCAGGTCATTGACGGCAGCATCTATCAGGCGGTGCCCAGCGGAATGGAACTGGTGACCTACGCCGGCACCGAGGACCGTCTGACGCTGCCCGCGGGTACGGTCCGCATCAGCGCCATGGCCTTCGCCGGCAGCGATGTCCGCACCGTGACCCTCCCCTACACCCTTAACGCCATCGGCCACAAGGCCTTCTATGGCTGTAACAAGCTGGCAAGCGTTGCCTTTACCAGCTACGACGCCCCGATCCTGGAGGAAGAATACGACTACATGTACTTCCTCAGCTTTGATCACATTTCCGGCAGCGGCCAATACAGCTTCGTGGACACGGACGGCGTGACTCCGGTGGAAAAAGAAGGCCTGGGCATCACCCCCTATTTCCTTTGGAATGCGGCTGAAAACCCCACCAGCATCTACTACGGTGCCACCTTCGTGGATTATATCGGCCATTATGAGGCGGATCTGGTGATGGTGCGGCCTGTCAACGGTCAGAATTACGACTCTTTCATCATGAGCAAATATTTTGCTCTGGCCATGGACGGCGCCGCGGCGGCTGATGATCTGACCCAGGCGGCTATCGATGCCATCAATGCCCTGCCCGACACGGTCCGGCTGGAAGATAAGGACGCGGTGGCAGCCGCCCGGAAGGCCTATGATCTGATCTCCACCAGAGAACAGCAGGCCCTGGTCACCAATTATTCCAAGCTGACCCAGGCTGAAAAGCGGATCCAGGATCTGGAATTCCTGGCAAATGACACCCAGGAGCCTGCGGAGGATCCCGTGGAACCGGAAAAGACCGGTCCCGTGTGGCTGGTGGTCCTGCTTTGTGTTCTGGTGCTGCCTGCCGCGCTGATCCTGACCGCGACGGCCCTCAAGGCCAAGTCTGAGAAGAGTTCCTTCGGCAAGGCCCTGGCTTCCCTCTTCCCCAAAAAGAAGAAAGACGAAGAATGACCAAGGGAGATGATGCGATGAATAAGAAAATGATCCTCATATCTTTGCTGCTCCTGACGGCCCTGGTGTGCGTTACCGGCTGTTCCGATCAATGGGAGGCGCCCTACGCCTCCCTGGATCAGCTCGGTGCCACGGTCAGCGTCCGGTTCGATGCCAACGGCGGTCTCTTCGCGGGCACGTCGGACGTGACCATCACCGATGTCTACGATCCTCAGTCAGCCATGAACACCCCGGAAGGCAAGGGGTTCTACCTGCTGAGTCCCGATGATCCCCAGCGCCGGGAAGGCAGCTTCTCCGTTTCAAAGATCGGCTATTTCCTGGCCGGATGGTACACGGAGCGGACCCTTCGGGTGGACGACCGAGGCAATCCCCTGGATGATTACGGCGTCCCCTGCGCCACCTCCGGCCGCCCTCAGGGATACACTTATTCCGGTCTGTGGGACTTTGGCGGCGACGCTTTGCTGCTGGCGGATATCCACAGCGGATCCTCAGCCCAGGCGGATCTGACATTGTATGCAGGCTGGGTCCCGTACATCAAGTATGAGATCCTGGCCGTAGATCCGGCAACGGGCACGTCTGAGTCCATCGCCAGCGTCATGTCCGTGGACCTTCAGATCCCCCAATGGAGCGAAAAGACCGGCAAACTGGACCGGAAGGACTTCCCGGACCGGGAAGGATTCACCTTTGACGGCGCTTACACCTCCCCGGATCTGACCGAGGCCATCACGGAAAATATGGACGGCGACATCTACGTTGACTATGCCACCGGTACCTTGTCCGTGGAATCCGTGCAGATCTATACCACGTGGCTGGATGGCACCTGGTTCAGGATCTATACGGCGCAACAGTTCTGCAGCAACGCCCGGCTGGACGGTAATTACATGATCTGCGCAGATCTGGATTTTGAAGGCCAGGTTTGGCCCCCGCTGCTGGTGAAGGGTAAGTTCACCGGCACTATCCAGGGCAACAGCCACACCTTCAGCAACATCAGCGCCATCCAGGGCGACAACTCCCAGGTTCTGGGCGGTCTGTTCGGCTCTCTGGAAGCCACAGCCCGGATCACGGACCTGAATCTTGAGAACGTCACGGTGACCATCGCAGCCGGTTCCCGGCTCCAGGGCGGCACCTACGGTCTCCTGGCCGGATCCGTTTCCGAAGGCGCTGCGTTCCAAAATGTCAGCATCACCGGAACCCTGCTGATCAGTGAAGACTGCTATCCCCAAAGTGATTACACCATCGGCCTGCTCTGCGGCGCAGGCACGGCCGAAGGCGTGCAATACACGATCGACTGCCGTCCGGCAGAAGAAAACAGCGACAAGATCACCGTCGAAATCCATGACGATGGATCTGTCACCGTCACCTTTGTCGGTTAATGACCGACGCATCGTCTACAGGAGGTAATGAAACCATGAAAAAGATCCTTTGTCTGCTGCTGTGCCTGGCCATGGTACTGGGCATGGCTGCCTGCAGCAGTAATGCGGCGCCCGACGCTCTGGTCATTATGAGCGAAGCTCTGGACGGCGTGTTCAACCCCTTCTTCTCCACCACCGGCGCCGATGCCACCATTGTCGGCATGACCCAGATGGGCATGCTGACTTACGGCTATGAGAACGGCAATGTCGTCGTTGCCTACGGCGATAACGAGGCCGTGGTGGTGAAGGACTACAGCGAAACTTACGACGCCGACACCGACAAGACCACCTATACCTTCGTTCTGAAGAACGGCATCCTCTTCTCCGACGGTCATCCCCTGACCATGGAGGACGTGCTGTTTAATCTGTACGTCTATCTGGATCCCGTGTATACCGGCTCCTCCACCATGTATTCCACCGACATCGTGGGTCTGAAGGACTACCGCACCCAGACTTTGGGCGCCGATTCCGGCGATGCCGATGAGACCATCTCTGAGGCCGCTTCCAACCGGGCCCAGGACCGGATCAATGAACTGATCAATCTGTACAAGCAGGTGGGCGCTACGGCTACTGCCGGCTCCTATTCCGCTACCTATGATCAGATGATCGCCGCCATTGCCACCCATTCCCTGTCCAACGGTTACAAGGCTGCCCTTTCCAACGATCCCACCGCCGTCACCAACAATGACCTGCTGGCCGACTATGAGCGGACGCTGAAGCTCTTTAAGGAAGAGCTGCTGTCTGACTATGAGTCCGCCCAGGAGGCATACACCGAGGCGCCTTACAACAAGCATGAGGAATTCAAGGATCCCGTCACCTGCTTTATGTACGCCGAAGGATATGTGGTCCTGGAATATGCCAAGGATGAAAATAACAAGGATATCAAATCCGAGATCGTGAAGATCACCAAGAATTACAACGAGTCCGTTGCCAAGGACATGAACTCCGCCGTGGAGTATGTCTACAATGCCAAGGTCGAGCAGAATCTGGATCAGATCCTGCGCTACTGGGCCACCGCCCAGACCCTGAAGACCGAATTCACCGCCAAGGCCAAGGAGGTCATCCTCTACGAGCGCATGACCAACGACGGCACCCTGGCTGTGCCCAACATTGCCGGCATCGTTTCCCTGGGTCATACCACCGATGTCCAGTCCGTCACCTGCAAAAACGGCACCTACGCCGTTGCCCATAACTATAATGCCGACGGCACCGTGGCCAACGCCGATGAGTACGCTGTTCTGCAGATCACCATCAACGGCGTGGACCCCAAGGCCATCTGGAATTTCGCTTTCTCCGTTGCGCCCCAGCATTATTACGGCGAAGGCAGCACCGTTGGCGTAGACGTCGTCAACAGCAAATTCGGCGTGGAATTCGCCAGCTATTCCTTCATGACCGATAAGATCCAGTCCACACGGAACATCCAGGTGCCCATGGGCGCCGGTGCTTACATGGCCACCAATGCCGACGGCGGCAA
>SVLA01000107.1 GCA_015068175.1 Oscillospiraceae bacterium | reverse complement strand
TTCGCCACTAAGTCAGTCCCCGAAGGGGCTGGCTCCGTTCGACTTGCATGTGTTAGGCACGCCGCCAGCGTTCGTCCTGAGCCAGGATCAAACTCTCAAAAAATTGTATCTTAAAGCCGTAGCTCTAAAATCATACTTTTTGAATAATTTGCTCTAGCAAATAATTACTCAAGAATTTTCGTTGGCTGTTTCTTTTCGATTCTTAACATCGATTTGAACAATCCATTTATAATTGTCCAAGGTGTTTCGTTTGTCTCACATTATTCAATTTACAAGGTACAGTGTTGTTCGCATTGTTGCCGCAGCGAACTTTTATATATTAGCACAGCGCAAACCATTTGTCAAGATGTTTTTCACAAATTTTCAAATATTTTTTGTGCCATTTGCTGCACTCCCGGCGGGCCGTTCATCGCACAGCCCGCCTATAATAACACCGGACAAGCAGTTTGTCAAGCATTATTTTTCATTTTTTGAAAGTTTTTTCAGCGGACATTGGAGCTGATCCCTTCCAGGGCATCGGCGGCATCCCAGGCCGTTTCCGGATGGCCCGCCAGATCCGCCAGGCTCACCATGCCCCGCAGGACGGTCCCCTCCACCACCGGCAACCGGCGGATCTGCCGCCGGGCCATGAGCTGGGCCGCGTCGGCCGTGGACATATTCCCCTCGGCGCAGACCAGGCCGGTGGTCATGACGCTGCGGATGGGGGTGGCGGCAGGATCCATGCCGGCGGCCAGGCATCGGACCACGATGTCCCGGTCCGTCACCAGGCCCCGGAGCCGGCCCTCGCTGTCGCACACCGGCAGGGCGCCTACATTATATTGTGTCAGCATCCGGGCGGCCACGGCCACGGATTCTTCCGGGTGGATGCGGATCACCCGATCGGTCATGATCTGTCGCAGTTTCATGGCAAAAACCTCCTTTGGGACCATCATTGCCCATAGCCATTGAATTTATACGGCAAATTTGATAAAATATTGAAAAAGTCTGTAAGATCCGGGGTGCGGAAAGGTATTATATATAATGTAAGGAGGTGGCGGTATTGGAACCCATTACAAAATTGCTGTGGGAGCGATCGGAGCAGGGCCTGGTGGAGCTGGCCAAGCGGTTCGGGCGGCGGCTGTATCAAACGGCCCTGAACATCATCGGCATCCGGGAGGATGCGGAGGAAGCGGTGAATGACACCTACCTGGCGGTGTGGAACGTGATCCCGCCCCAAAAGCCGGAACCCCTGGCTCCCTATGTATACCGGATCGGGCGGAACATTGCTCTGAACCGGGTCCGGGCCAACGCCGCCCAGAAGCGGTGCGGCTACGATGTGCCGCTGGACGAATTGGCCGGGGCCATCGCCGGGCCGGACCTGTGGGAGACCCTGGATGCCCGGGCCCTGGGCCAAGCTATAGACCGATGGCTGGACACACTGAAGCGGGAAAGCCGGGTCCTGTTCCTGCGGCGGTATTGGTTCGGCGACAGCATAGCGGATATTTCGGCACAGATGGGCATCTCGACCCCAAACATATATGTTCACCTGTACCGTCTGCGTGAGCAGTTGAAGGAATTTCTGAAAAAGGAGGGTTTTTTATGAATGAGAAGATGAACAGCGCTTTGGACGAGATCAGCGACCAGCATATCAACGAAGCAGCACAGCGCCGGTATTGGTGGTTCAACCATCTGCTGACCGCCATAGAAAAGGCCTGGCACAAAAGATGGGTCCGCAGAATCACCATTGCAACAGCCGCCGTGCTGACATTGGCACTTCTTTGGGACACTGTAGCATTTCCCGTCTCCCTGCCCATCGCCGCCAAAGCCGTCAGTTTGGCAGATTATTCTGTTTCCAACGCAAAATACGACAGAGATTACATTGAGGCCGCAACACAAGGCCTGCAGAATTTCTTCACCGAAAGCATGACCCAGGTTTTATCCGACCATAACAACCAAAACCGGGCCTTTTCCCCCATGAGTCTGTACATATCCCTTTCAGCGCTGGCGGAAATGACCGGCGGCGATCAGCAAATCATGTCCGTCCTGGGCGCATCCGATTTATCGGAACTGCGGCGCCAGACAACGGCGCTGTGGAACCAGTGCAGTGTATCCTACGACAGAGTCAAGACCACGCTGGCCACTTCCCTTTGGATCGACAACAGTCTGCAATACAACCAGGCCACCATGGACACGCTGGCCAAAGAACACTATACCAGCGTTTACCAACGGGATCTGGGCGGTGTGTTGACCAACCAGGACATCCGCAACTGGATCAACGGGCAGACCGGCGGCTTGCTGAAAGACAGCGCCAACAATGTGAACCTGGACCCCAATACGGCATTTGCACTTTTTTCCACCGTCTTTTTCAAGGCATCCTGGGTACAGCGTTTCCACGCCTCGCGAAACAAATTCCTGACATTCCACGGAGCAGAAGAAGACGTAACGCTGACCTTTATGTGCGACAGGGACTACCATTACTATTATTGGGGCGAGGATTACGGTGCGATCCGTTTGGAAGCCTTGGGCGGAAACGGAATGTGGCTGATCCTGCCGGATGAGGACAAGACCGTGGATGATGTGCTGGCCTCGGAAGAATGGGCCAAAATGGTCACGGCAAGTCAAAATTGGACACAGAACAAACAGGTGTGCGCAAACCTGAAGCTGCCCAAATTCGACATCCGGGACAGCAACAATTTGATCCAGGATCTGAAGGCCATGGGGATCACCGATGTGTTTGATCCCGATCGGGCAGATTTCACTGCCGCTTTTCCCAAGAGCCAGGGGCTGGCTTATCTGTCGGAATACAGCCAGGTGACCCGGGTAGCCATCGACGAAGAGGGCATCTATGCCGCCAGCTACACCCAATCATTCGGTGCCACGGGAGCCCCTCCCACCGGCGACAAGATCGATTTTATCCTGGATCGGCCCTTCCTTTTTGTGATCACCACTTCCAACCAGATCCCCCTCTTTGCCGGCATCGTCAATATGCCCTGAATGCAAAAACCGCCCCCGGTCGGGGGCGGTTTTCGCATGGATCTTATACCTTTTCCACGATGTGGGGGACTTTGGCGATGAGCACCGCCGCCACGGCGGTGAAGATCATCTCCGGGACCATGTACATCCCGTTATAGACCGCCGAGTAGATCCAACCCAGGGCCACGGGTCCCACGGAATTCACCAGATCGGCGCCCCAGGCCGGGAATCCCTCCTGGGTGAAGTACCACTCCGCCCAGCCGGAGAACAGCAGATAGCCGGACAGAATGTGGGTGGCGAACCGGGTCCCCAGGGCCACCAGGCTGCCGCACATGAGGGCCGTGCCCTTGTTGGCGATCCGGTCCCGGAACAAGCCGCCCAGGCCCATGGCCATATAGGCCACCAGATAATCCAGCAGGCACATGACGACGGCTTTGCCCACCATGGTCCCATCGCCGAAGAAGCCGGGCATGAAGGCCACGCCCACGGTCTTGGCCCCCAGGGCCATTTCCAGCAGGGCATAGGCAAATGCGGCCACGAAACCCCACTTCATGCCGTGGCGATAGGAGATCAGCACCACCGGCAGCATGCTGACGATGGTGATCTGGCCGCCGAAGGTCTGCTCGGGAATGAACATCTTCGACACCAGCTCCAGCACAATGGCCATGGCCAGAAGCATGGCGCCTTCGGTCAGTCGTTTGGTTTTTGTTTGCATGGGATACCTCCGAAAATAAAAAAGTATCGCATCACATCCGTCTGGGTGCAATGCGATACCGATGTATCCCATATATGCATCTTTCCCTCCGACGGTACTAGCCGTATCAGGTTCACGGGTCAGGACTACCAAGTCCAATCTCAGCCGGATGCATCCGGCCCCCCGAAGACGTATTTGTTTTGCGATCTGGGTCTATTATAGCGCCCAGGCAGAAAATGTCAAGCCATTTCTGTATTCAGCAGGCGGCCGCCCAGGATATGAAAATGCAGATGATGGACCGTCTGACCGGCATCGGGGCCGCAGTTGCTCACCACCCGGTAGCCGCCCGTCAGGCCTTCTGCGGCGGCGATGGTGGGGATGGTCTCAAAAATGTGGGCCACCACGGCACTGTTTTCCCCGTTGATGCCATCCACAGAGGGGATGTGGGCCTTGGGGATCACCAGAATGTGGGTGGGGGCCATGGGTGCGATGTCCCGGAAGGCCAGGATGGTCTCATCCTCATAAACCTTGGTGGACGGGATCTCTCCCGCGGCGATCTTACAAAACAGACACATGATCATTTCCTCCTTATGATCCGAAAATACTGATAACACCGGTGCTGGCGATGCCCATGATCATGCCGGCCATCACCACACCCAGGCTCACCGCCAGGGCGGTGGAGCGGATGCCCATATTCAAAAAACTGGCGGCCAGGGTGCCGGTCCAGGCGCCGGTCCCCGGCAGAGGGATGCCCACAAAGAGCATCAGGGCCAAAAACAATCCTCCGCGGCCGGTGGCGGCGGTCAGGCGCTGCCCGGCCCGCTCTCCTTTTTCCAGGAAGAAGGAGAAGATCCTGCCGATATATTTTTTATCCTTGCCCCACACAAGGACCTTCCGGGCGAAAAAATAGATCAGCGGCACCGGGAGCATATTGGCAACGGTACACACCACCAGGGATTCCCAATAGGGCAGGCCCATGCCCAGGGCAATGGGCATTCCGCCCCGCAGCTCGATGAGGGGCACCATGGAAACGAAGGCGGCAAAGAGGTATTTTTCCAACAAGAGCGATCACCTTTTTTACAGATTACGGTCAGTTTATCATAGTTTGCCCCCAAAAGCAAGACCCAAACCTTTCCGCCGCCGTCAGCAAAACGGACAGCCGTGAAGCTGTCCGTTTCGGTCCTCAATCCATATAGCCGTTGCTGAAGCTGTCCGGCAGCAGTTGGCGCAGGGTCCGGGTCTCGTAACCCGTGGGAGTCACCAGATACACCGTAAAGTCGTCCGGGCAGAATTCCCGCATCACCTGGCGGCAGACACCGCAGGGCGGGAACAATCCCGCGATGACCCCGTCCTTGCCGCCGCAGACGGCCATGGCTTTCAAATCCCGGTGACCGTCATAGACCGCCTTGAAAATGGCGGTGCGCTCGGCGCAGACCGTGGGGGAGAAGGAGGCGTTTTCGATGTTGCACCCCTGGTACACGGTGCCGTCGGCGCACAGCAGCGCCGCGCCCACCTTGTAGCCGGAATAGGGGGAATAGGAATGGGTCATGGCCTCTTTGGCCAGTTCACAGAGTTTTTCAGGTGTCATTGTTCAAATCTCCTTGGAAATGTAAATGGTTGTTGAGGAGAACAAGCCCGCGTAGGGGCGACCCTTGCGGTCGCCCTAAATGGGAGATCTTTTGCGCCTTCGGCGAAGGGCGACCGCAAGGGTCGCCCCTACGCGATGACTGCATAAACAACAATTACTCTTACAAAATTTCCTTTGCGAAGCTCTTGCCCGGGGTCCGGTAATCGATCCCCAGCAGTTCCGCCACGGTGGCGGCGATGTCCGCAAAGCTGCCCCGGGTGCCCATATTCACCGGCTTGACCCCCTGGCCCATGACCAGCAGGGGCACATACTCCCGGGTGTGGTCCGTGGTGGCGGTGTAGGCCGGATCGCAGCCGTGGTCGGCGGTGATCATCAGAAGATCCCCGTCCCCCAGCTTTTCCAGCAGTTGGGGCAGCCAGGCATCGAATTCACTCAAGGCCCGGGCATAGCCGTCGATGTCCCGGCGGTGACCGTAGACCATATCGAAATCCACCAGATTCACGAAGCACAGGCCCGTGAAATCCGTATCGGCATAGCGGAGGGTATGCTCCATACCGTTGGCGTTGGAGGTGTTGTACACATGCTCCGTGGTGCCGATGCCGGCAAAAATGTCATAGATCTTGCCCACGCCGATGGCGCTGAGGCCCGCGGCCTTGATGGCATCCAGCAGTGTCTCCCTGGGGGGTTCCAGGGAAAAATCGTGGCGGTTGGCTGTCCGCTTGAAATTGCCCTTGCCGGTGCCCACGAAGGGACGGGCGATGACCCGGCCGGCGCCATGCCTGCCCACCAGGATCTTCCGGGCAATGCGGCAGTATTCGTAAAGCTGTTCCGGGGGTACGATGTCCTCGTGGGCCGCGATCTGGAACACGGAGTCTGCGGAAGTATAGACGATCAGATCCCCGGTGCGCATATGCTCCTCGCCGTAAGCATCCAGCACGGCGGTGCCGCTCCAGGGGGCATTGGCCAGGACACCCCGGCCGGTGGCGGCCCGGAAGGGTGCCAGCACTTCCTCCGGGAACCCCTGGGGATAAGTGGGCAGCGGGTCCGGGGAAATGAGGCCGGCGATCTCCCAATGACCGATGGTGGTGTCCTTACCCATGGAAGCCTCGGTCAGCCGGGCCACAGCCGCCGTGGGGGTGGCGGTGCCGGGCAGAGCGGTGACACCGTCGATATTGCCCAGGCCGGCGGCCAGCATATGGGGGATGTACAGTTCTTTGGAGGAGGCGCAAGCCGCCAGGGTGTTGACCCCAACGTCACCGAAGGATTCCGCGTCCGGCATGGCGCCGATGCCAAAGGAGTCCAATACAATAATAAAAATACGTTTCATAGAATCACCAAAAGTCAAATTTCAGTTTATCGTGCTGTTCCAAAACCTTCCCCCTGGGGGGAAGGTGGCCCAAAGGGCCGGATAAGGGGATACAATCAGGAAAATAGCCCCCTCATCAGTCAAAAATCGGTTTCGAGGTGCCGATTTTTGACAGCTTCTCCCCAGGGAGAAGCTCTTGGGCGCTCCCGCGCCGGCGCGATAAACCCCAGTTTTCTTACTTATTCTCCATGGCCACGGCCACGTCCAGGGCGATCTTCATCATCTGGGTGAAGGCGGTCTGGCGCTCGGCGGCGGTGGTCTCCACGCCCTTGAGTACATGGTCGGAGATGGTGCAGATGCACAGACCCCGCTTGCCGTACCGGGCGGCGTTCATATACAGGGCCGCGGCCTCCATTTCCAGGGCCATG
>SVLA01000106.1 GCA_015068175.1 Oscillospiraceae bacterium | reverse complement strand
TATTCTCTTTCCGCCAGGCGGCGGATCTCCTCCGCCATCAGTTCCCGTACCGCGCCGCGGGGCAGGTCCCCCAGGGTCAGGCTCCCTTCTTGCCGGCGCTCCAGATAGGTCACGGTCATGGACCGGGAAGCCATCATCCGGCGGACCTGGTGGTATTTCCCTTCGCAGACTGTCACCAGGCTCTCCCCTGCCCCCAATGGCTCCAGTTTGGCCGGCAGGCACAGAGTGCCGTCACGCAAACCAAGACCGGCGGCGAAGGCCGCCACATCCTCGTCGGTGGCCGTGCCTTCATGCCGGGCATAATAGATCTTCGGCACTTCTTTCTTGGGTGAGATGAGCCGATGGAGCAGGTCGCCGTCGTTGGTAAAGAGGAGCAGTCCCTCGGTAGCTTTGTCCAGCCGGCCCACAGGTTTGAGGTCCTGGAGCAGCAGTTCCGGCGGCAGAAGCTCCATCACGGTCTTTTCCGCGCGGTCTTCAGTGGCGGTGACATAGCCGGCCGGTTTGTTCATCATAGCCACCACCCGGCGCCGGCCCCCCAGGGGGATGCCGTCCAGGCAGACGGTCTGCTTTGCAGGGTCGATCTTTCGGGCGTTATCCCGTTCCACCAGGCCGTCCACCGTAATGCGACCCGATTTCAGAATATCCTTGACCTGGCTGCGGCTGCCCACGCCGGCCGCCACCAAAAATTTGTCCATCCGTTCCATGGTTCCTCCGTTCTATCCCCCGGACACGCCGCATAGGCTGTAGCGTGAATTCTTAACTGGAGGGATCTATATATGCTGGTAATGACCGCAAAGGTCAACAAGAAGAAAGTCGCGTTTATTTTTGCCGCCGTGGTTCTGATCATTGCGGCCCTGGTGATGATCATCCGCGGGGACGGCAGCTCCGCCCCCACCGTTTCCACCGGTGTTTCCGACAACGACGGCCGCGTGTCGTTTTTGGAAAGCTTCGGGTGGGATGTTACCACTTCCCCGGTGGAATCGGGGCAGGTGAAGATCCCCAAGGAGCAATCGGACGTTTTTAAGCGGTACAACGAACTGCAGGTCTCCCAAGGGTATGACCTGAGCAAGTTTGCCGGGAAAACAGTGATGCGCTATGTGTACCAGGTCAACAATTACCCCGGTGCCACGGAGCCGGTTTATGCCTCGGTGCTGATCTACAAGGACCAGGTCATCGGCGGGGACATCACGGACACCTCGGCTACGGGTAAGATCCAGGGTTTTCGGATGGCCGCCCAGACGCCCTGAATTACTGTAGCACATTTTCCCCTTCTTGACAAGACGGGAAGGCCATGGTATTCTGTGAGTAAGAAAATAGATCTTCAGGGCAGGGTGTGATTCCCGACCGGCGGTAAAGTCCGCGAGCAGTAATGCTGAACCGGTGTGATTCCGGTACCGACAGTACAGTCTGGATGGAAGAAGACGGCAAAGGTTTTGATTTTGCGCCCTGGGTGTTTATTGCACGCAGGGCCTATTTTTTACGTTAAAGAGGTGCGAATCATGGAAAAACTGTGGAATTCCCTGGTGGAAAACTTGGAATTTGTACTGATGGCGGCGCTGATCATCGTGGCCTTGGGCCTCCTTGCCAGGTTGGTGGAACGGTTCCTGCCCCATGCGCGGAAGGTCAGCGCGGCCCGGCGGGTCAGCATTGTGGGCATCTGCTCCGCGTTGGCGGCGGTGCTGCACATACTGGACTTTCCCCTGCTGTTTATGGCGCCGGAGTTTTACAAACTGGATTTCTCCGAAGTGCCGGTGATGCTGTGCGGCCTGTACCTGGGACCCAGCGCGGCGGTGGCCTGCGAAGGCGTGAAGATCCTGCTGAAACTGCTGCTGAAGGGCACATCCACCGCATTTGTGGGTGATTTTGCCAATTTCGCGGTAGGCTGCGCCTTCGTACTGCCGGCGGCAATCGTTTATCACATCCGCAAGACCCGGGCCGGCTCCATGCTGGGCATGGCGGTGGGCACCCTTTGTCTGGCGGTGTTCGGCTCCGTGTTCAACGCCGTCTACCTGATCCCCAAATTTTCCCAACTGTTCGGTCTGCCTCTGGACAACATCATCGCCATGGGCACTGCCATCAACGCCGGTGTCACCGATCTGACCACTTTCGCCATTTTCTGCGTGGTGCCGCTGAATCTGCTGAAGGGCATCGCCGTTTCCGTGCTGACGGCCCTGCTGTACAAGCGGATCGCAAGGCCGCTGTTTGGTAAATAACGGACGAACCGCCTGCTCCAAACGGAGCAGGCGGTGTTCTTTTAAGTAAGGTCCCAGGGTTCGGCGGGGATCGAAATAGGATCTGCCGGTCTGGGCATGCCGTTGTCTTTGTTGCGGACCACCATCAGCAAAATGGGCTGGGTAATGCCAAAAATGATATTCAGCACCAAAAACAGAGTCGCATTGGTAGGTTCGCAGGAACGGTAAAGGTCATACATCGACATATACTGCAGGATCAGTTTCGCCACGCTGCCGCCGCATATCAGCAATGCTACCAGCATAACGGTACCGATTCCGCTCAATGCGCCGACCCAATCCTCCGTATTTTCATAGCCGTTGTAGCCGGCCTCCACCAAAGCGATGATCATGCCCAACGCCGAAACAACCATCACCACCGCCAATGCGAAGCTCATGATCTCCAGAGCCACGAGCCACTTGCGGCGGTTGGTGTGCCGTTCATTGGCCAGTCCTTGATACTGATCGGAAATGCTGCCTAGGATCCAGACCTGCGCCACCGGGATCCATGCCAGCCATGGGTGGGCAATGTTTCTGCGGTTTGCGATGGTATAGAGCGCCAGGGCGGTCAGGATATAGGTCACCAGGGGAATGATCACGCTCGTAAGGCTGTTCATAGCGAACATCGATGCCAACGCCTCAAACACTTCCCCGGCCTGCATTTCTTCCAGCATCTGGGCCAATTCCTGTTCGTTCATACTCGTCATAGGGATTCCCTCCTTTTTTCTTTGATCTTACCACATTGCGGGTTCCATTGCAAGGATTTACTGCATCAGCTTGCAGACCAACTGGGTATAGGCCACGGGGTCTTCGATCTCCAGGTCCGCCATGAGCATGGCCTGGTACATCAGGAGCCAGGCATAGTCCCTGGCCTTCAGGGGATCCTCAGTCATGGCCTTCTGCAGAGCCACAACCGCAGGATGGTCGGCGTTCAGCTCCAGGATGCGGCCCACGGAGAAGGGTAGGTCCGGCTGGGTGCGGCGCATATATTTCTCCATTTCAAAGCTCATGCCGGCCTCCGGCACCATGGACACGGGATGATCCCCCAGGTCCGCGGACAGACGGACTTCCTTCACCGCGTCACCCAAAGTCTCCTTCACAAAGGTCAGGAACCCCTTGAGCTGTTCCGCCTTTTCCGCCAGGGCCTTCTTCTCCTCCTCGGTCTGAAGCTGCAGGTCCTCGGTAAGGATATTGCAGAAGGTCTTTTCCATATAGGTCATGAGGGTCTGGGGGATGAATTCATCCACATCCTCGGCAAACAGCAGAACGTCATAACCCTTGGCGGCCAGGGTCTGGACCTGGGGCAGTTTGGACAGGCGGTCGGTATTGTCGCCGGGGATATAGTAGATCTTTTCCTGGCCCTCGGCCATGGCTTCGACATACTCTTTCAGGGTGATCAGCTTGCCCTGCTTGTGGGATGCAAAGAGCAGCAGGTCCTGGGTGGCTTCCTTATGGGCGCCGTATTCCGCCACGGCGCCGTACTTGAGCTGGCGGCCAAAGACGGCATAGAACTGCTGGAAGGCTTCCCGTTCCTGCTCCAGCATGGTCTTCAGCTCGGAGCGGATCTTCTTTTCGATGTTCCGGGCGATGACGGTGAGCTGGCGGCTGTGCTGCAGCATCTCACGGCTGATATTCAGGGAAATATCCTGGGTATCCACCACGCCCCGGACAAAGCGGAAATGCTCCGGCAGCAGTTCTTCGCAGGCTTCCATAATGAGAACACCGGAGGAATACAACTGCAGGCCCCGCTTGAAGTCCTTGGAGTAGAAGTCCATGGGAGCCTTGCCGGGGATATAGAGCAGCGCCTTGAAGCTGACGGTGCCTTCGGCATTGACATGGATGGTCCGCAGGGGTTTGGCGTAATCAAAGAACTTTTCCCGGTAGAATGCGTCATACTCTTCCTGGGTCACGTCCTTTTTGGCCCGCTGCCAGATGGGGACCATGGAATTGAGGGTGGTCTCCTCGGTATACTGCTCGTATTCTTCGGTGCCTTCCTTCTTCCGGGAGGCGGTGACCGCCATGCGGATGGGATGGCGGATATAGTCGGAATACTTCTTGACCAGGCTGCGGATGGTCCGTTCCTGCAGATAATCGGTATATTTTTCCTCTTCCGTGTCGGCTTTCAGGGCCATGATGACATCGGTGCCGGGGGTGGCCCGCTCCGCTTCTTCGATGGTATAGCCGTCCACGCCGTCGGAAGTCCACTTCCAGGCGGTGTCTTCGCCGTACTTCCGGGAAATGACGGTGACGGAGGATGCCACCATAAAGGCGGAATAGAAACCGACACCGAACTGGCCGATAATATCGATCTCTTCCCGGGCTTCCATGTCCTGCTTGAAGGCCAGGGAGCCGGACTTGGCAATGGTGCCCAGATTCTCCTCCATCTCCTCCTTGGTCATGCCGATACCGTTATCGGAGACGGTGAGGGTGCGGTTTTCGGGATCCCGGATGACGGTGATGGCAAAATCCTCCCGGTTCAGGCCCACCCGGTCATCGGTCAGGGCTCGGTAGGCCAGCTTGTCGATGGCGTCGGAAGCATTGGAAATGATCTCCCGGAGGAAGATCTCCTTGTTGGTGTAGATGGAATTGATCATCAGGTCCAGCAGTCGGGCGGACTCTGCTTTGAATTTTTTCTTGCGCATTGTGAACTTCCTTTCTTTAGCACTCTTTTCGTGTGAGTGCTAACATTATAGCACATCGGCAGAAAAATGCAAGTCTTTATGCGGAAATTCTCCATTTGTTCATAAATCAAACGTAGCGGCAGGGCCTGCTTTCCCGGGGCGGACGGCCGCTGACCAATCTATGGGCCCCATGGAGCAGGCAGAAGGGCGTCGGGATACTGAAAAAAACACCGAGAACGGTCTGAAAGACCCCATCCCCTTCCCCGCAGCAGCGGTACACTCTGTTGAGGGCTTTGAAAACCAGGACAATGCCGCCAATGCTCACCGCCATGGGAATCAGCAGAAATTGATCAGCCAGGGCGATGACCGCCTCCGCTGTGGGGCCCTTATTCTCCACGGCGAACCAAAGGAACACCATCCATAGCCCGTAGAAGGGCAGAATCCAGCGCATATAGCCCTTTTTCCCTTTGTTTTCCAGAAGGTAATGATCCGCAATGGCCCCCATGGCCCAAAGATTGCCCCCGGGAATCCAGGTCAGCCAAATGCAGCGCATACCTAATTTGCGGCCAATCCTGAAAAATGCAATGGAGGACAGGAAATCCAAGGGCATGTTCAAAAGCAGGTTGATCATCGCCAACCAAAGAAACATGGAGGCCACGCTGCCGGCAATGATATTGCCTGCTTCATCGAATCCGGGGTCAATGGCAGGGATAAAGATGATCAAAGCATTCATATTGGTACCCCCTTTTGTTTTATTGTACCACAAGCCACCCTTTGTTGCAATTATTTTTTCAAAAAGTGGAAATTGTACTATCTTTTTGCAGGGACTTGTGGTATTATTAAAATGAAATATTATGTACACACGCAAAGGAGTAACAACATGATCACTGTTTCCAATCTCGGTATGCAGTTTGGCGGCCAATGGCTGTTCCAGCATGTAGACCTGCAATTCCTGCCCGGCAACTGCTACGGCATCATCGGTGCCAACGGCGCCGGCAAATCCACCTTCCTGCGGATCCTCACCGGCGAACTGGACTCCACCACCGGTTCCATCTCAATCGATCCCGACAAGCGGGTGTCTGTTCTGAAGCAGAACCAGAACGCTTACGACGAATACTCCATCCTGGACACCGTCATCATGGGCAACCAGCATCTTTATAACATCATGAAGGAAAAGGATACCATCTACGAAAAGCCCGACTTCTCCGATGAGGATGGCCTCCGTGCCGCCGACCTGGAAGCGGAATTTGCAGAGTTGGGCGGCTGGGAAGCCGAATCCGACGCCAGCCGTCTGCTGCAGGGTCTGGGCATCGGCACCGACATGCACTATGACATCATGGGCGACACCGACCCCCGTCTGAAAGTGAAGGTATTGCTGGCCCAGGCGCTGTTCGGCAACCCGGACATCATCATGCTGGACGAGCCCACCAACAACCTGGATATTGAAGCCATTAACTGGCTGGAAGATTTCCTGCTGGACTTCCCCGGCATGGTCATCGCCGTCAGCCACGACCGCCACTTCCTGAATACCGTCTGCACCCACACCGTGGATATCGACTACGGCAAGATCAAGATGTATGTGGGCAACTACGACTTCTGGTATGAGTCCTCCCAGATGGTCCAGGCCATGCTGCGGAACAAGAACAAGAAGAACCAGGAAAAGATTGAAGAACTGCAGTTGTTCATCCAGCGGTTCTCCGCCAACAAGAGTAAGGCCAAGCAGGCTACCGCCCGCCGGAAACTGCTGGACAAGCTGACGGTGGAAGAAATGCCCTGCTCCACCCGCCGCTACCCCTTCGTGGGTTTCATGCCCGAACGGGAACTGGGCAAGGATGTACTGACCGTGAAGGATGTTTCCCTCACCGTGGACGGCGTGAAACTGCTGAACAATGTCTATTTCTCCGTCAACCGCACCGACAAGATCGCTTTTGTGGGTGAAAACGAACTGGCCCAGACCGCTCTGTTCAAGGTTCTGATGGGTGAGCTGGAACCGGACGAAGGCAGCATCAAATGGGGTGTATCCACCATCCGCAGCTACCTGCCCAAGGACAACTCCGAATATTTCGAAGGCAACACCATGGAACTGGTGGACTGGCTGCGCCAGTACAGCGCCAAAAAGGACGACGTATATCTGCGCGGCTTCCTGGGCCGGA
>SVLA01000105.1 GCA_015068175.1 Oscillospiraceae bacterium | reverse complement strand
CGTAACGGCGGCCTCTTCCTTGCGGAACATGCCTTCGCCGGAGCAAGGGGCGTCGATCAGCACCCGGTCAAAGGCCCCGGGCAGACGCTGGGCCAATTTTTCCGGGTGTTCGTTGGTCACCAGGGCATGGGGCACGCCCATGCGCTCCACATTGCGGGCCAGGATCCGGGCCCGTTTGGGGTTGATCTCATTACACAGCAGGAATCCGCGGCCCAGCATCCGCCCGGCGATCTGGGTGGTCTTTCCGCCGGGGGCGGCGCACAGATCCAGCACCCGCTCACCGGGTTGGGGATCCAGCAGTGCCACCGCAGACATGGCGCTGGCCTCCTGCAGATAGTATACGCCGGCTTCGTGATAAGGGTGCAGGCCGGGACGGCTGTCCGGGTCATAGTAAAAACCCATGGGTTCCCAGGGCACCGCCGCTTCCGTAAAGGGCAGCTCCGGCGCAGACCCCTTCAGAGGGTTAAAGCGCAGAGCCACAGCCCGGGGCCGCTCCAGACTTTCCAGAAATTCCGGGTATTCCGGGCCCAACTGGCCCTCCAGCCGCCGCAAGAATTCTTCCGGCAGCATTCTCAGACCTCCAGATAGCCGGCCAGGACCTTCAGCGTGTTGTACACGCCGTCCATATGGCTCCGCTCGTAGCCATGGCTGGCATAAACGCCGGCGCCGATAAGGCCGTGGCGAATGTCTACGCCGCTGCGGAGGGTGGCTTCCACGTCGGAGCCATAGTAGGGATATACATCCACGGCGTAATCCGCGCCGGTCTTTTTGGCCGCTTCGATGAGCTTGCCCACCACCTCATAGCTGTAGGGGCCGCCGGAATCCTTAACGCAGATGGACACCTGCCGCTCGGTGCATTGCAGGCCCTCGCCCACGCAGCCCATATCCACGGAAATGGCTTCGGTGATGCCGGCCGGCACAGAAGAACTGCCGCCGTGGCCCACTTCTTCGTAGACCGTCACATGGACCCAGGTGCGGCGCCGGGGGCGGATGCCGTTGTCCGCCAGGTATTTGGCGAAGCCCAGCAGGATGCCCACACTCAGCTTGTCATCCAGGAACCGGCTTTTGATATAGCCGCTGGCAGTACGGCGGGTCCGGGGATCAAAGCAGACGATGTCCCCTACTTCGATGCCCAGCTTCCGGGCATCCTCGGCGCTGCGGACATCCTCGTCCAGCACGATCTCCACCGTATCCCAGCTCCGCTTGGCGGAAGCGTAATCGCCGTTGACATGGACGGAGGCATTGCAAAGCTGGCAGGTGCCGTCGATGACCTTGCCGCCCCGGGTGTAGACCCACACATTTTCCGCCTCGCCGTTGTTGGCACTCATGCCCCCCAGGGCGGTCAGCCGCAGGCGGCCGTTGCCCTTGATCTGGGCCACCATGCCGCCCAGGGTATCCGTATGGGCTTCCAGCAGGATGCCGTCGTTCTCATTTTCGCCCCCCAGGTCCACCAATACGCCGCCTTTGGCGGTGATAACGGCGGTAAACCCCAGGTGTTCGAAGGCTTCCTTCACCCAGGCGGCCGCTTTGGCGGTATAGCCGGTGGGGGAGTCGATGGACAGCAGGGTCTGGGTCTTTTCCCAGGCATATTCGGCATACATTCTCTCGATCATTTCCTTAACCTCCAAAAATCAGATAATTCCACAAAGCGAAGATCTCCCGCAGGGTGTAGTTGACCCGGATCCCGGGCGCGCCGGTGGGCGCGCTGACAAAGGTGGCCTCCACCCCCTGATCAGCCGCCATGAGGCTGGCCCGATAGAGATGAAATTCGTTGGACAGCACGGCGATGGTTTCCGGCCGGGTGCCGGTCTTTTCTTCCACCAGGGCCAGGGCATAGCGGAAATTTTCCACCGTGGAAGTGGCCCGATCCTCCATCCATATCCGTTCCGGCGCGATGCCCATGGCGGTGAGCCGGTCAAAAATGCACCGGGCTTCGGAGATGTTCTCGTCATCTCCCTTGCCGCCGCTGGCGATGCAGATCACCTCCGGGTGATCGGTGAGGTATGTATAGGCCCGTTGGATCCGGTCATGAAGGATGGGGGACGGTTCGCTGCCGTAAACCCCGGCCCCCAGCACCAGCAGATAGCCGGTGTCCGGTTCCGGACCCATTTCCGGACCCCGCAGGATCCCCGGCAGGGTCAGAACGCCGGCGATCACCGTCAGGATCACCAGGGACGAGACAACGGTCCGGACGACCTTGACGCCGTAGCGGCTGCTGCGGCCCCAAAGGTGCAGGAGACAATCGATCAGGCACAGGACCGCCACGGCCCAGGCCAGGATCCCCAGGAAACTGTGGCCCTCCATAAAAAAGTACAGCAAGACGCCCACCAGACCGAAAAGGACCGGCATGAGCCAGCGAAATACATTGGTCGCTTTCAAAAAGATCCCTCCTTACAGTTGTTCCAGCAACGCTTCCAGCCGTTGGATCCCTTCGATCTCAAAATCCGGCTGAATGTCCGGCCGGGGCGCCCGGCCGCGGGCATTGACCCAGCAGGTGCGGATCCCGGCATTGATGCCGCCCAGGATATCGGAGGTCAGGCTGTCGCCCACCATCATGGCCCGGGCCGGGTCAAATCCCCGGATCCGGCTGAAGGCTTTTTCAAAAAACAGCAGGCTGGGTTTATTGGCCCCCAGCTCTTCGGAAACGAAGACCTGCTCAAAAAACGCGCCCAATCCCGTCCGGTCCATCCGCCCGGCCTGGACGGAGGCGGTGCCGTTGGAGGCGATGAACAGCCGGTATTTTTTACTCAGCCGCTCCACCGCTTCCCGGGCGCCGGGCATATAGTCCGTGCCTTCGCTGAGATACTGACGGTAGCGCTTCTCGCAATCTTCGGTGCTGACTTTGCGGCCCAGCTCCCCGAACAGCACATCAAAGCGGTTGCTGATCTGCGCCCGGGTGATCTCCCCCCGCTCCAGCCGCTTCCAATGTTCCAGGTTGATCACATGGTAGCGGCGGATCAGTTCCTCCGTCGGCTCGATGCCCAGATCCCGGAACAGCCGGGCGATGCTTTTTCGCTCCGTGGCTTCAAAATCCAGGATGGTGTCATCCAGGTCTAAAAACAAGAATTCAATCATAGGTTGTTCCTTCAAAGTTCAGTTGATCGTACAGTTTTCCGTAGGGGAGGGTCAAGGCCCCAATTTACTTTCTTTTGGCGATCTCGTTGGCGATCCGGGCAAACTCTTCAATGCTCAAGGTCTCGCCCCGGACATTTTCCGGGAAACCGGCGGCGGCGATCACTTCCGCGGCACCGTTTTTTCCCAGTTCCGGGAAACCGGAAGCCAGACCGTTGGCCAATTTCTTCCGCCGCATGGCAAAGCTGGCCTTCACGGTGCGGAAGAAAATATCGGCGTCCGCAATATCCCAGGGCCGCTGATGCCGCACCCGCAGAGTGATCACCGCGGAAGTCACCTTGGGCTGGGGCAGGAAGCAATGGGCCGGCACGTCAAAAAGGATCTCAGGCTCTGCATAATACTGGCAAAATACCGTAAATGCGCTGTAATCGGCGCTGCCCGGTGCGGCGGCGATCCGCTGGGCCACCTCTTTTTGCACCATGACGGTGACGGCCTCGAAGCATTCCGCCTCCAGCAGCGCGGAGAGGATGGGAGAAGTGATATAATAAGGCAGATTGGCGCAGGCCATGGGCCGCAGGCCGGCGAATTTCTCCGCCACCAGGGCCGGCACGTCCAATTTCAACACATCGTTCCAAAGGATCTCCAGGTTCTCAAACTCCCCCACAGTCACCGCCAGCAGGGGTTCCAGCCGGGTATCCAGCTCCACGGCGCAGACCTTCCCCGCCCGGAGGCAAAGCTGCTGGGTCAGGGGGCCGATGCCGGGGCCGATCTCCAGAACGCCCACGGTCCTGTCCACCCCGGACTGCTCCGCAATGGATTCCGGCACCCACCGCTGGGTCAGGAAGTTCTGGCCCTTGGCTTTGGAAAAATGGAAGCCATGCTCCGCCAGCAAAGGTTTCATCACATGAATATCACAAACGTCGATCATAAAAGATACCGCCTTTCTTTCGGCTAGTATACCAAAAGAAAGGCGGATTTGCAATATTTTCATTGAGATTCCAGCGTAAAACCGTCCAGGAAATAAACCATGGCCTGGCGAACGCCGAACTTGGAGCATTCCGCCACGGTGTCAAAGTACAGATCGATGCGGTTGCCCTTGATGGCGCCGCCGCAGTCTTCCGCCACAGCTTCGCCGTAGACGTACTTTCCGTCGTTGGTGACGATGAACATCCGGGTGCCGTAGGGGATCACCTTGGGATCCACGGCGATGGCCCCCACCCGGCACAGGGTGCCGATGGCGGTGTAGATGGTGCAGCCGGGGTCCGAATTGTGATAGGCCGTGGCCTTCACCTGCAGTTCATCGCTGTAGTAAAACACTTCCCCATCGGTGGCCACGATCAGGCCGCCGCCGATATAGGGCAGGCCGCAGGATACATCGTACTCCGGGGCAATGACGCTGAGGATCTGGCGGATATGGGTCTTGATGGGGCCCACCACATCCGCATCCCGGGAGCCGGTGACCACGATCCGGTCAACGGAGCCGCACAGATCGGTCTGCCGCACCGTTTCCCGGCCCACTTCCCGGTCACCCAAAAGGGTCACCAGTTCCAGCAGTTCCATCCGGCCGGCATGGCCCTTACGCAGGACCACTTCTTCACCCTCGTCCAAATTTTCGTCGTAATAATAGAGGGTATTCATCGGCAGGGCCACAGAGTAATTTTCCTCCCGGGTGGTGCAGCGCAGCACCTCCAGGCGCATGCCCTCGGTGATCTTGTCGGTCAGGGCCGCATTCACCGCGTCCCGCGCGCCCAGGGTGATCTGCAATTCCCCCAGCAGTTCCTCCACCGTCACGGCGTAGGTCTCCAGGATCCGGTCTTCCCCGTCCCAAAGGATCTGCACGGTCTTGCTCCGGCGAACGGTGATCTCCAGCACACCGGGACCCAGCTCCGCCACATAAGTATCGGCAGGCCCCAGCCGCAATCCCGCTTCCTCCAGGACCTTTACGGGGTCCGTGGCGTGGGAGGTATGTACCACGGTCCGGCCATCGTCATTGATCACATATGCATTCTCCGCCAGGACCACCTGACTCAGCAGCAAAACAGCGCACAGCAGCGGCAGCAGGATCAGAAAAAAGCGGCCGATGGTCGCCAGCTTTTTATGAATATAACGGTTGCATTCCAGCATGGGATCTACCTCCTTCCCGGTATTGTATGCCGGTCAACCCGCCGTTTTTCACAACGGCATCCGTTTTTTACACTTTCACGCAAGCACCGAAGTGTGGTGTTATTATAACATTTATCGCCAAAAAGTCAACCTTTTCTTGCAATTTCCTATATTTCGACAACTTTTTGTCCTATTTTTGTAAATCTGTTATGTCAACTTTCCGTCCAAATCTGCCCCGCATTTTTCGCTCCCGGCACAATATCTTGTGTTTAATGCGAAATTTTGTTTACATAACTGCACATAATCCGCAACCACTCCACGATTTATGTTTTTCGGAATTATGGCAACCGGATCCACCTTTTTCAGCGAAAATTTCCGCCCCGGGATTGACTTTTCCCCCCATTTGTGATACATTCACTCCATCAAAGGCTGCGACGAAGACACGCGCTGCGGTAAGCTGCCCAGAGAGGGGCCTGTTTGGTGTGAGGGCCCTGCAAAACTGCCAAAGCGATACCACTTCCGAGCCGCATGTGCGGAAATGCCATGCCGGGTGCGCCCGTTACCGCGTCAATGAGTGACGGCTGCGGCCGTAACCAGGGTGGAACCGTGGAATACTTTGTATCCCACCCCTGATCTTTTCAGGGAGTGGGCTTTTTTGTACCTTCTCCCAATCAAAAAGGAGGAAAACACTATGGAAAACGAGAATCTGTACACCTTTGAAAACCCGGAATACCGCAAGACCTTCTGGCACACCTGCAGCCATGTGATGGCCCAGGCCGTGAAGCGGCTGTGGCCCGAAGTGCAACTTGCCATCGGCCCCGCCATCGACGAGGGCTGGTACTACGACTTTGACGCCCCCTTCTCCTTCACCCCCGACCATCTGTCCCAGATCGAGGCCGAGATGAAGAAGATCTGCAAGGAGCGCATCCGCCTGGAGCGCAGCGAAATGAGCCGGGAAGATGCCCTGGCCTGGGCCGATGCCCACAATGAGCCCTACAAGCGGGAGCTGATCGAAGATCTGCCCGCAGATGCCGTCATCAGCTTCTACACCCAGGGCGAATTCACCGATCTGTGCGCCGGCCCCCACCTGGATCACACCGGCCGCATCCGCCACAACGGCTTCAAGCTGACCAAGTCCTGCGGCGCTTACTGGCGCGGCGACTCCAACCGCAAGATGCTGCAGCGGATCTACGGCATCGGCTTCCCCAGCAAGGACGAGCTGGATGCCTACCTGACCGCCCAGGAAGAGGCCCTGAAGCGGGACCACAACAAGCTGGGCCGGGAACTGGAATTCTTCACCACCGTGGAAGAGATCGGCCAGGGCCTGCCCATCCTGCTGCCCAAGGGCGCCCGGGTCATCCAGACCCTCCAGCGCTGGGTGGAAGACGAGGAGCAGAAGCGGGGCTATCTGCTGACCAAGACCCCCCTGATGGCCAAGCGGGATCTGTACCGCATCTCCGGCCACTGGGATCACTACCGCGACGGTATGTTTATCATGGGCGACCCCGATGACGAAGAGAAGGAATGCTTCGCCCTGCGGCCCATGACCTGCCCCTTCCAGTACCAGGTCTACCTGAACCGGGCCCGGTCCTACCGGGATCTGCCCATGCGTTTGGGCGAGACCTCCACACTGTTCCGCAACGAGGACTCCGGCGAGATGCACGGCCTGATCCGTGTCCGCCAGTTCACCATCTCCGAGGGCCACCTGGTCCTCCGTCCCGATCAGCTGGAGGAGGAGTTCCGGGGCTGTCTGGATCTGGCCAAGTACTGCCTGGAGACCCTGGGCCTGGAGGAGGACTGCTCCTACCGCTTCTCCCAGTGGGATCCCGCCAAGGCCGGCATCAAGTACGAGGGCACCGCCGAGCAGTGGGAGCTGGCCCAGTCCACCATGAAGGAGATCCTGGACAACATCGGCATCAACTACACCGTGGGCATCGACGAGGCCGCCTTCTACGGTCCCAAGCTGGACATCCAGATCAAGAACGTCTTCGGCAAGGAGGACACCCTGATCACCATCCAGATCGATATGCT
>SVLA01000104.1 GCA_015068175.1 Oscillospiraceae bacterium | reverse complement strand
TTCATCCCCGGTGCCGGGGAGGTGCTGAAGCAGCTCCATGACGAGGGATTTACCGTGGCATTGGTGGCCGACGGCGAATGGGAGTCGTTCCGGAATGTATATCGGGAAAACGGCCTGGGCTACTGCTTCGATGCCTGGATCGTTTCCGAAGTGGTGGGCCTGCAGAAGCCGGCGCCGGTGATGTTTGAAACGGCGTGCCAGGCCCTGAAGCTCACCGAAGAGGACAAAAAGCGGGTCGTTATGATCGGCAACAATCTGAAGAAGGATATCGCCGGCGCCAACCGCCAGGGCATGATCTCTGTGTGGCTGGATTGGTCCCCCCGGTATTTCCACACCGTGGAAGAGCCGGATTGGCAGCCGGATTACACCATCCACACCCCCGGGGAGCTGATCCCCCTGGTCCATGCTTTGGAAGAGCAATTGAATCAACAGGTTTGAGGTTTTCATATGGAGATCAACACGCAGATGACCGTCATTCGCGAAAAACTGAATAAGCTGCTGGATGCTTTTGTTCCCATCCTTTACGAAGACGATGAGATCTTTCTGGCGGGCATGAAGGACCGCAACCTGGCCGGCGATGACATCCGCCGGTACCAGCACTGGGAGTGGACCCAGGGCGTGGGCCTTTACGGCTTGTGGAAGCAGTTTGCCCGGACCGGGGAGCAGAACTACATGGATCTGCTGACAAAGTTCTTCGACGCACAGTTGGAGATCGGGTTCCCGGCGCTGAATGTCAACACCATGGCGCCCTTCCTCACCATGTCCTATGTGGGCGAACACCTGGCCAGCGAGCGCTATCTGGCGCCCTGCCGGGAAGCCGCCCGGTGGGTCATGGAGGAATTCCCCCGGACGGAGGAAGGGGGCTTCCAGCATATGACCTCGGACTCTCTCAATGACCAGGAGCTTTGGGACGACACTCTGTTTATGACGGTGCTGTTTCTGGCCAATATGGGCCGCATCGAGGGCAGACAGGATTATATCGGGGAAGCGCAGCACCAGTTCCTGCTCCATGCCAAGTATCTGGCAGACCGGGCCACGGGCCTTTGGTATCACGGCTGGTGCTTCAACGGACGGCACAATTTTGCCGGGGCCTTCTGGGGCCGGGGCAACTGCTGGGTCACCATCGCCATCCCTGAATTTTTGCAGACGGTGGATGTGGATCCCCAGGTCCGGGCCCGGCTGCAGCAGATCCTGCTGGCCCAGGTGGAGAGCCTGGTGAAATACCAGGATCAAAGCGGCATGTGGCACACCCTTATTGACGATCCTACATCCTATGTGGAAGCCAGCGCCACCTGCGGATTTGCCTACGGCATCCTGCGGGCGGTGCATACGGGCCTCATTGACGGGGCCTTTGCCCAATACGCCTACAAGGCCCTGGAGCCCATTTTGGACTGCATCGATGCCGAAGGCGTGGTCCATCAGGTGTCCTACGGCACGCCCATGGGCCGGGAAAGCAAAGACTTTTACAAAAATATCGAGCTGCGGCCCATGTCTTACGGCCAGGCCTTGGCGATCCTGTTCCTCATCGAATGCCTGCATCCGTGAGGAAGGACCAAGTTCAAAACGGTGCCGCCTGAAAGCGGACCGTGTATCTTGAGCGGCTGAGATGGGAAAATGGGGCCGCAGGGCCTCATTTTCCCATGTTTTCCGAAAACTGAATTTGAAAACAAAAGTGTCGCCCCGGCGCGCTTGAATAGATTGTTATTTATTTCTGGGAGGAATATATATGAACGGATTACCTGTAATGAAGCCTTACATCGGCGGCCAATGGATCGACAGCGAGAGCCAAAAGTATACCACCATCTATGACCCCTCCACCGGCAAACCCATTGCCCAGGTGCCTCAATGCACCGCGGCGGAAGTGGAAAAGGCCATCGCCGCGGCCAAGGCGGCCTACCCCGCATGGCGCGATACCCCCGTGCGTACCCGGGCCAACATCATGATGAAACTGCGTAACCTCATCGAGCGGGACAAGGAAGAACTGACGCTGATGGTGGCCACCGAAAACGGAAAGTGCTGGTCTGAGGCCGCCGGCGATGTGGCCAAGGCGCTGGAAATGACGGAGCTGGCCTGCTCTGCCCCCAGCCTGCTCATGGGCGAGAGCCTCATGGACACCTCCAGAGGCTATGATACCACCTTGTACCGGGAACCCCTGGGCGTTTTCGCCGGCATCGCGCCCTGGAATTTCCCTGCCATGATCCCCGTGGGCTGGATGGCGCCCCTGGCCATCGTCTGCGGCAACACCTTCGTGCTGAAGCCGGCCTCCACCACCCCCATGACCAGCATGAAGTTTGCCCAGCTTTATAAGGAAGCCGGCATTCCCGACGGCGTGTTCAATATCGTTCCCTGCTCCCGCAATGAGGCGGAGATCCTGCTGACCCATCCCGACATCCGGGGCATCACCTTCGTGGGTTCCACCGAGGTGGGTCTGCACGTCTACTCCACCGCCGCGGCCCACGGCAAGCGGGTCCAGGCTCTGTGTGAGGCCAAGAATCATGCCCTGGTGCTGAAGGACGCCCCCATCACCCGTACCGCCGCCGGCATCATGAACTCCGCCTTCGGCTGCGCCGGTGAGCGCTGCATGGCCCTGCCCGCCATCGTGGTGGAAGAGGAGATCGCCGATGCCCTGGTGGCAGAGCTGGTGCGCCTGTGCAAGAGCCAGAAGGTGGGTCCCGCCTACGACAAGACCTCCAATCTGGGTCCCGTAGGCAGCAAGGGCCATCAGAAATTCGTGCTGGACTGGATCGGGAAGGGCATCGAAGAGGGCGCCCAACTGGTGCTGGACGGCCGGAACGTGAAGGTGGAAGGCTACGAGGACGGCTACTACATCGGCCACACCATTTTCGACCATGTGACCGAA
This sequence comes from Oscillospiraceae bacterium, assembly GCA_015068175.1. The sequence goes on along the minus strand of SVLA01000104.1, from coordinate 4,389 downwards.
GAAATGACCATCGGCAACCGGGAAGTGTTCGGCCCCGTGCTGTGCATCAAGCGGGTCAAGAACTTCGAGGAAGGTCTGGCCCTGATGAACCGCAATCCCTTTGCCAACGGCAGCGTGATCTTCACTCAGAACGGCTACTACGCCCGGGAGTTTGCCAAGCATACCGACGGCGGCATGGTGGGCGTCAACGTGGGCATCCCCGTGCCCATCGGCGTGTTCCCCTTCTGCGGCCATAAGCGCTCCTTCTTCGGCGACCTCCATTGCCACGGAAAGGATGCCTTCCGGTTCTACACCGAGAGCAAGTGCGTCACCGTCCGCTGGTTCGACGAGGAAGAAATGAAGCGGGAAAAAGTGGACACCTGGGACGGCAGCGCTCTGTAAAGGAGGCTCTGACGATGAGCTACATTACCTTTGACCAATCCCGGCCCTACGACCTGGTGCTGTTGGGCCGTGTGGCGGTGGATTTTAATCCGGTGGACTATTTCCAGCCCCTGGAAGAATGCACTACCTTTAAGAAATATGTGGGCGGCAGTCCCGCCAACATCGCCGTGGGCGCCGCGCGTCACGGCATGAAGATCGGCTTTTTCGCCCGGGTCTCCGACGATCAGTTGGGGGATTTCGTCACCCATTTCTTTGAGAAAGAGGGCATCGACACTTCCCGGATCCGCCGCTGCACAAACGGCGAGAAGATCGGCCTGACCTTCACGGAGATCCTGAGCCGGGATGAGAGCAGTATTCTCATGTACCGCAACTGCATCGCCGATCTGCAGCTCCACCCCGATGACATCGATGAGGATTACATCCGCAACACCAAGGCCCTGCTGATCTCCGGCACCTCCCTGGCGGCGTCCCCCTCCCGGGAGGCGGCGCTGAAAGCGGTGATGCTGGCCAAGCGGTTCGGCACCCGGGTGATCTTCGATATCGACTACCGGCCCTACAACTGGGCCAATATGGACGAAGTGTCCATCTATTATTCCATGGTAGCCAGGGATGCGGACATCATCATGGGCTCCCGGGAAGAATTCGATCTGATGGAGCGCCTGGTGGAACCCGGCCGGGATGACATCGCTTCGGCCAAAGCCTGGCAGGCGCACAATGCCAGGATCGTCATCATCAAGCACGGCAAGAAGGGTTCCACCGCCTACACCTGCGACGGAAAGCATTACACCGTCCGGCCCTTCCCTGTGGAGGCGCTGAAGTCCTTCGGCGGCGGCGACGGCTATGGCGCCGGCTTCCTGTACGGACTGTACAGCGGCTGGGATATGTATGATTGTCTGGAATTCGGCTGCGCCCAGGCCAGCATGATGGTGGCGGCCCATTCCTGCAGCGAAGAAATGCCCCGGGCGGAGCAGATCCATGCCTTCATCCGGGCCAGTAAGGAAAAATACGGCGAGAAGGTTTGCTGTGACAGGGAGGAAAATCCATGAGCAAAATGACTGTGGGCCAGGCCATTGTAAAATTCCTGGATCAGCAGTATGTGGAACTGGACGGCCAGGTCACCAAGTTCGTGGACGGCGTGTTTACGGTCTTCGGCCACGGTATCGTGGTGGGCCTGGGTCAGGCTCTGGATGAAGATCCCGGCAGTCTGCGGGTCTATCAGGGCCGCAACGAGCAGGGCATGGCCCATGTGGCCACCGGTTTCGCCCGGCAGAACAACCGCCGGAAGATCATCGCCTGCGCATCGTCCATCGGCCCCGGCGCGGCCAATATGGTCACCGCCGCGGCCTGCGCCACCGTCAACCGCATCCCTCTGCTGCTGATGCCCGGCGATACCTTCGCCGTCCGCCAGCCGGACCCGGTGCTGCAGCAGATCGAGCAGGCGTACAGCCCCAGCGTCACCACCAATGACGCCTTCCGGCCCGTGTGCAAATTCTGGGACCGGATCACCCGGCCCGAACAGCTCATGGCCACTCTGGCCCAGGCCTTCCGGGTGCTGACGGATCCGGCGGAGACCGGCGCGGTCTGCGTGGCCCTGAGCCAGGATGTAGAGGGTGAGAGCTACGATTTCCCCGACTATTTCTTTGAAAAGCGGATCCACCGCATCCGCCGCCCGGCTCCCTGCCGGGAGGATCTGGCGGAACTGGTGGAAGCCATTCTGGCCAGCAAGCGGCCCATGGTGATCTGCGGCGGCGGTGTGCGCTATTCCGAGGCCGGCGCGGCCCTGGAACATTTTTGTGAGACCTTCAAGATCCCCTTTGCCGAGACCCAGGCCGGCAAGTCTGCCTGCCATGCCAGCCATCCCATGAATCTGGGCGGCGTGGGCGTCACCGGCAACCTGGCGGCCAACACCATGGCCCGGGACGCGGACCTGGTGGTGGCCATCGGTACCCGTCTGTCCGACTTCACCACCGGCTCCAAGGAACTGTACGGCAGGACCAAGCTGGTTTCCGTCAATATTTCGCCCTTCGATGCCAATAAAATGGATGCTTCCATGGTCATCGGCGATGCCAAAGTCACCATAGAGCAGGCCCATGAGGCCCTGGCGGCCGCCGGCTATGTCAGCGGCTACACCGGCCAGATCGAGGCGGCCAGGAAGGCCTGGGACGAAGAATATGCCCGGCTGGGGGCCTATCGCTACGGCGAAGGCTTCGCCCCTCTGATCGCCGCCCGGCATGAACCCACCATCCGGGAGCAGGTGGCCCTGAACGGCGGCGTGATCACCCAGGTCTCTGCCATCACGCTGATCCGGGAGACCATCGACGCGGATGCCATCATCGTGGGCGCTTCCGGAAGTCTGCCCGGCGACCTGCAGCGGATGTGGACCACGGACTGCAAGGATGCCTATCAGATGGAGTACGGTTTTTCCACCATGGGCTATGAAATTTGCGCTTCCCTGGGCGCCAAACTGGCCTGCCCGGAGCAGGAAGTGTACGCCATGTGCGGCGACGGCGCCTTCCTGATGCTTCACAGCGAGCTGATCACCGCCCTGCAGGAGCAGAAGAAGATCAACGTCCTGCTCTTTGACAACTGCGGCTTCGGCTGCATCAACAATCTGCAGATGAGCAACGGCATCGGCAATCTGGCCACGGAATTCCGCTATCGGGATGACCGGGGCGGCCTCAACGGCGGCCTGATCCCCATCGACTATGCCATGGTGGCCGCAGGCTACGGCTGCAAGACCTACACCGCCACCAATCTGGAAGAGCTGAAGGCGGCTCTGGAAGATGCCAAAAAGCAGACGGTCTGCACCCTTATTGACATCAAGGTCCTGCCCAAGACCATGACCGACGGCTACGGCGCCTGGTGGAATGTGGGCCTGGCCAGCACCACCGCCGACGAAAAGCGGCAGGCAGCTTACGAAAAACTGCTGGCCGACCGCCGGAAGGCCAGAAAGTATTGATCAGGAGGACGAAATATGTTTTCCGGTAAAAATGTAAAACTGGGCATTGCGCCCATTGCATGGACCAATGACGACCTGCCGGAGCTGGGCGGCGAGAATACCTTCCAGCAGTGCGTCAGCGAAATGGCCCTGGCCGGGTTCACCGGCTCCGAAGTGGGCAACAAATATCCCAGGGATCCGGCGGTGCTGAAGCCTATGCTGGATCTGCGGGGCATCGAGATCTGCAACGCCTGGTTCTCCACCTTCCTCATCAGCAAGCCTTACGAGGAGACTGCGGCGGAATTTGAAAAGCACGTTGCCTTCCTGGCGGCCATGGGCGCCAAGGTGGTGGGCGTGTCCGAGCAGAGCCATTCCACCCAGGGCATCCAGACCCAGCCGGTTTTTGAGGGCAAGTATGAGATGAACGATGCTGAGTGGGCCGCCCTGTGTGACGGATTGAACCGCCTGGGCAGGCTGAGCCTGGAAAAGTACGGCGTGGCCCTGACCTTCCATCATCACATGGGCACCGTGGTCCAGTCCGCCGCCGAGACCGACCGGCTCATGGCCGGCACCGATCCCAAGTATGTGAGCCTGCTGTTTGACTCCGGCCACTTTGCCTACTGCGGCGAGGATCCCGCGGCGTTGGTCAAGCGCTATGCAAAGCGGATCAGGCACGTCCACCTGAAGGATATCCGCCCCGATGTGGTGGCGGCGGTCCGTGAAAACCGCTGGAGCTTCCTGGAAGGCGTTCGTCAGGGCGCATTCACCATCCCCGGCGACGGCTGTGTGGACTTTGATCCCATTTTCAAGACCCTGGCAGAGACCGGTTATGAAGGATATATGGTGGTGGAGGCGGAGCAGGACCCCGCCAAGGCCAATCCTCTGGAATACGCCATCCGCGCCAGAACATTCATCCGGGAGCATACCGGTTTGTAAACAGAGGAATTGTTGTTTACGGTAGCAGTAGAAATTACACAAAGTGCTGTCATCCCGACCAAGGCGAAGCCGCGTGGAGGGATCTTGGCACCGATTTTACTGCAATCAAGAACGAAATGCGAAGATCCCTCGAC
>SVLA01000103.1 GCA_015068175.1 Oscillospiraceae bacterium | reverse complement strand
TCCGAAGAACATCATCAATGACAAGCGCTTTGAGATCCGGACTCCCGACGTTTCCATTCAGGTGGCGCCGGAACGGGCCGACCTCATTGAGACCCGGGTCATCGGCGGTGTGAAGTACATTCTGATCTGCGCGGAAGAAAACGTGGAAGTCAACGGCGTCAGCATCCATATCGGCGAAAAGGAAGGGGCAGAAGTCTGATCGGCTCTTGCTATTTTCCTGATCCTGGAGTATAATAGACGAAAGAGGAGGGGATACCCATGAAGCAATACGCCCGCTATCAAATGGATTTTCAGAGCAAATACATCAAATGGTCCGGTCTGTGTATGGCCGCGTCGCTGTTTTTGCTGATCGTATATTATCTGGGCATTGAGAACCTGGAGGATTACAGCATCGGCGCGGAACTTGTGAAGCTGTGGATCCCTCTGGCATTGGGTGCGGCCTATCTGATCCTGCTGCAGATGCTGCGTTGGAATGCTCCCGGCGTTTTTGCCATTTTGGCGGCGCTGTTCTGCCTGATGATGTTCTTCGGTCTGTTTACATCGGACAATGTAGGCCGTATCATTTTGGGCGTGCTGGCTTATCCCATTTGCGGCACCGTGATGATCATGGCGGTGGCCGGTTTTCTTCCGGGCCTGCTGCCTGCGGCCATTTGCTTTGGCGTGGTCATCGCCGGACGGATCCTTTTCGATTTGGGCCACGTTTCCGGTACCGATTGGGTGGATACGCTGTCTGCATTCTGTCAGCTCATTGCGCTGATGTTCCTGCCCCTGGGATTAAAAAAGATCCCTGAGAAGTAAAAATGATGCCGGAGCCATGGTCTCCGGCATCTTGCTTTATTTGCTGTTTTCAACCAGGGAAATGATCAGTTCCGCGGCTTCTTCAACGCCGATCTTGGCGGTGTTGATGCAGATGTCATAATTCTCGGCGGCGCCCCAGGTGCGGCCGGTATAATGCTGGTAGTTCAGTTTCCGGCGCTTGTCTTTCTCCGCCAGGCGGGCCTCGGGACTCTTTTCGGACTCGCCGTAGAGCCGCACGATGCGGTCGGCGCGGAAGTCCGTGTCCGCGTGGACGTAGGCATGGAGGGCATTGGGGTGATCCTTCAGGACATAGTCTGCATTGCGGCCCACAATGACGCAGGATCCCTTTTGGGCCAACTGCAGGATGGCATTACATTGAATCTGCCACAGAAAATCCGCCGTGGACATGCCGTTCATAATGCCGGGGACCCCCTGAGGGGCGAAAGCATAGGCAAAAACGCTGTTGCCCGGGGCATGCTCGCCGTGTTCCTCCACGAATTTCGGGGCGAAACCGGACTCCAGAGCGACCTGCTCCACCAGCTCCTTATCATAGAAAGGGATGCCGAGTCGTTCGGCTATAAGACGGCCCACGGTGCGTCCGCCGCTGCCGAATTGACGGCTGATGGTGATGATGTTCTTCTTCATGGTAATGCCTCCTTTTCTGATTTTGTACCTTCAGTATATCATTTTGCACAAGAAAAGTCAATGAAGCATTTCAATTTGTCGCATATATTACATAATATGCTCCTCTGCGCAGTTATCCACGACCCGCATCCCCATCTCATTGGGGTCCGCAACGGAGTGAAGCGCAATACTGCATTCGTCAAAATTCGGACAGAGGCGCTGCGACGGATCCAACCGCAGATCCCGGGGCTCTTTCTTTTTCATCTGTGATCCCTCCCGGATCAGTATTGCCGGGAGGGATCATCTTATGCATTGTGGACCGTAGTGGCAAATTCCGACCGCTCCAGGTGGGGGCGCAGAGCTGGCTGCTCCCACAGAAATTCGACGCAGACTTTTTCATACTGACGGGGGTACATGATATAGCACAGACCGTGGCCGGCATCGGGAAAAGTCCGGAGCCGCACGGGGGAAGCGCATTGCTCAGCGATATGTCGGCTCATTTGGCAGGGGACAAATCGGTCATCCTCCCCGTGGATCAGAAGAATGGGGATCCGGGCCTTACGAACCGCCTCGGAAGCTGTGGATTCATTCAGATCCAGACCGCCGAACAGTTTTGCACCCAGGGCGATCACGGGCCTGGACAGCGCCACGGGATAGTGCATATCCCCGGCCACCTTGGAGATGATGCCGGCAGGGGAGTCATAGGGGCAATCCGCCATGATGCAGATCACATTTTCCGGCAGATCCAGCTCCGATGCCATCAGCACCGTGGCGGCGCCCATGGAGATGCCGGAGAGGATAATGGGACGATCGGTTCCGTAGCGCCGGCACAGAAAGCGGATCCAATCCAGGCAGTCGTGGCGCTCCCGGATGCCGAACGTAATGGCGCTGCCGCCGCTTTTGCCATGGGCCCGGTGATCCGGCGCCAAAATGTTAAAGCCCAATTTCTGGGATAGCGCAAATGCCCCGGCGCAATCCCGCAGAGCCATACTGCGGTAGCCGTGGAAGGCCAGGAAAATGGGCGCATCGGGATAGAATTCGTACAGACGGCCATGGAGGGCAGTGCCGTCATGAGCGGTGGTCCGGACCCACTGGCAGGCCGCATCATCCATAATGAGGCTGATCTCCACCATTCGCTGGCCGTATTTTTCATACTGTTCCCCTTCGGGGACGTGGTATAGGTCCTCTGTGCGCTTTTTCGGGGAGAAAAAGGTTATGCGATAGCTGTAGCAGGCAAAAACCAGGATGCAGATCCCCAACGCCAGGAGGAAAATCAAGATGCCCATGATGTACGCTCCTACCTTTATTCTATTTCATTATAACCCATCGGAACGGGAAAATGTAAACTTTTTGAAAATATCCCCACCGCCGTTCAAGGAATAATTCCGGTTGAAAAAAGGCATCGCGTCTGTTATAATAAAAGAAAAAGGAAAGGAAACTGATCATCATGGTTAATCTTCGTGCAATACCTTATAATCTGTCCGATGAGGACATCGCCTGGGTGGAAAATACCATCGCCAATATGTCTGCGGAGGAGAAGGTGGGTCAGCTCTTCTGGCAGCTCACTGCTTCTCAGGATAAGAACTATCTCCGAGAACTGATGGAGAAATATCATCTGGGCGGCTGCCGTTACAACGCCATGCCCGGCAGTAAGGTCCTGGAGCAGAACCGGATCCTGCAGAAGTATGCAAAGATCCCCGTGTTCATTGCCTGCAATCCGGAGCAGGGTGGCAACGGCGTCTGCCCCGACGGCACCTTTGTTTCCAGCCAGGTCAAGATCGGCGCTACGGGCAAGACCGCGTATGCCCAGGCCATGGGCCGGATCTCCGGTGTGCAGATCAAGGGTACCGGCTGTAATATGGCTTTTGCCCCCGTTGTGGACATTACTTACAATTGGGAGTGCGAAGAAGTCCTCTTCCGTTCCTACGGCAATGACCCCAAGCTGGTAGCCGATATGGGCAAAGCCTATATGGACGGCCTCCACGAGACCGACGGTGTATTCTGCTGCGCCAAGCATTTCCCCGGCAACGGCCAGGACTACCGGGATGCCCATATTTCCAATAACGTCAACTACTTCAGCCACGACGATTGGATGGCTTCCTACGGCCATGTTTACAAGACCCTTATCGACAACGGCCTGGATGCCATCATGGGCGGCCATATCCTCATGCCAAACTTTATGGCTGAGATCGATGAGAATATCTCCGCCGATACCATTATGCCCGCCACATTGTGCAAAGAGATCATGACCGGTCTGCTCCGGGACGAGCTGGGTTTCAACGGCATGGTGGTCACCGATGCTTCCCATATGGTGGGCATGACCAACCGCATGAAGCGGGCCGATATGCTGCCCGCCGCCATCAATGCCGGCTGTGATATGTTCCTGTTCTTCAACGATCCTCAGGAAGACTTTAACACCATGCTCAACGCCTACACCGGCGGCATCATCTCCGAGGAGCGGATGGTGGAGGCCCTGACCCGCATCCTGGGTCTGAAGGCTGCCAAGGGCATGCACAAGAAGGCCGTGGAGGAGCTGACCGTTTCCGATGAGGAAATGGCGGCCGCACTGTATAATCCCGAGTTCAAGGCTGTGGCGCCCGCCATTTCCAAGGATGCCCTGACCCTGGTAAAATATAAGGACGAAGGCGTGCTGCCTCTGGATCCCAACAAGACCAAGCGGATCATGATCGTCCAGGTAAAGGGTCCCGACGGCCCCATGGCTGCGCTGGCCGCCATGGCCATGGGCGGCAAGGGTCCCCAGAAGACTCCCGCTGAGAAGCTCCGCGACCGGCTGATCGAAAAGGGTTTTGATGCCCATATCTATGTCAGCCCCCTGGATAAGATCCTGGCGGATGTGAAGGCCGGCAAGCCCTTTAATCTGAATCTTTATTTCGCCGGTAAGCACGCCATCAGCGACTTCGTGGCGGAGCAGGATCTGGTCATTACGCTGTTCAACGTGGCCAACGGTCATCCCGTTTTTGGTCTGAGCAAAGGCGGCGGTGAGATCCCCTGGTATGTCCATGAGCTGCCTGTGGTTGGTATCTCCGTCAACAAACCCACCATGCTGGCAGATTGCCCCATGCTGCGGACCTATATCAACGCCTATGACAGCAACGATGACACCATGGATGCCCTTGCGGAGGCTCTGGTGACCGGTCCCGAGGCATTCAAGGGCGTGGACCCCATCGATTCCTACTGCGGTATGTTCGATACCCACATGTAAGAGGAGGGCCCCATGTCCATCTTTGATCATTTTGAGCGGAAGCACGATTATCTTGTCTGCATAGACTCCGACGGTTGCGTTATGGACACCATGAACTGCAAGCATTTTCACTGTTTCGGTCCCTGCATGGTGGCCGAATGGGGCCTGGAAGCATGGTCCGCTGAGATCCTGAAGCGGTGGAACGAGATCAATCTGTTTTCCATGACCCGTGGCATCAACCGCTTTAAGGGCCTGGCTATGGCTCTGGGGGAGATCCACGAAAAATATACCCCCATCGCCGGTATCGAAGCATTACAGCATTGGGCCGAGACGGCGCCTGCGCTGAGCAACGATGCTATTGCCAAGGCAGCAGAAACGGCGGAAGGGGAGACAAGGGCCATTTTGCTGAAGGCGCTGTCCTGGTCCAAAGCGGTAAATGCCGCCATTGTGGCCCTGGATGAAAGCCTGAAGGTTCCCTATACCGGCGCATACGAGGGTCTGGCCGCGGCCCATGCCTTTGCGGATGTTGCAATGGTTTCCTCTGCAAACCGGGATGCGGTGGAGGAGGAGTGGGGCAAATTCGGTTTGCTGGCTCACACGGATATCGTCCTTGCCCAGGACGTGGGTTCCAAGGCGGCCTGCATCCGCCAGATGCTCCGGTTCGGTTATGACCCCAAGAATGTGGTCATGATCGGTGATGCCCCCGGCGATTGCGACGCGGCGGAGAAAAACGGTGTCCACTACTATCCCATTCTGGTAAACCACGAGAAGGAAAGCTGGGACGAGGCTGTTGCGGTTGCCTTCGGAAAGCTTCAAAGCGGCGACTATGCTGCCTATGGCCGTCAGAAAAAGCAGGAGTTTCTGGAAAATCTGGGCGGTTGATAACAAAAACAGGCAGCCGTAAGTTTTGCGGCTGCCTTTTTGCTTATATTTGGAGGAAATACTATGCGTCATTTTCAAATGAACATTCCCAACCATCCCAAGGCGACTTTGGAAGGCTATATTCTGGACACCGACCTGACCCTGGGCCAGTGCGCCAAACGGCCCGCGGTCCTTGTTTGTCCCGGCGGCGGCTATGTATACTGCAGCAAAGCGGAGGGGGAGCCGGTGGCCATGGCCTACGCGGCCCGGGGGTTCCACGCCTTCGTTCTGCGCTATTCCTGCAGTCATGATGCGTCGGGATTTGCGCCCCTGGAGGAAGCCTCCTGGTCCATCGGATACATCCGGGAGAATGCGGATGTGTGGGGCATCGACCCGGAGATGATCGCCATCTGCGGTTTTTCCGCCGGCGGTCATCTGGCGCTTTCCACCGGATTGATGGGAGAAAATAAGCCCAATGCCATGATTTTGGGTTACCCGGCGGCATCGGCGCCCAATATTCCCGGTGCGGATTTTATGCTGAAATTCCTCACCGGCAAGGCCAATCCCACCGACGAGGATGCCAAAAGATTCGACCTGGTCCCCCAGATCACCAAGGATGCGCCCCCGGCCTTTTTGATGGCCACGGCAGAGGACATCCTCACCGGCATGGGCGCTCTGCCCATTGCGGGGCAGTATGCCCGGTTGGGGTTGCCTTATGAGATCCATATTTTCGGTCACGGGCCCCATGGCTATGCGCTGGCCAATGAGGTGACTGCCGACGGTTCCACCAGATATTTGAACCGGGATTTTGCCCAATGGCACGATCTGAGTGTCTCCTGGCTCCACCGGATCTTCGGACCCCTGGAATTCGTGGATAAGAATAACAGCAAAATGGTGAAGTATTTGAAGGAAATGGGCCTGGATCTCCCCGGTTTCTAAAGTAAAAAGTTCCCCCGACCGAACGGTCGGGGGTCTATTTTTTACAGATGCGACCGGATCTTCTGGATCATTGCCGCATATTCTTCCTCGGTCAGGTAGGTCTTACCGGGGTTCATGGCGAAGGGCACGCCCCACTCGAACTCGCCCTGGTATTTGGGCACCAGGTGGAAATGGAGATGGCTGCCGCCGTCGCCGTAAGCGCCGTAATTGACTTTGTCCGGGTGGAATGCGGCGTGGATGGCCTTGGCGGCCCGGGCAACATCGGAGAAGAAGGCATTGCGTTCATCGTCGGAGATGTCCACCAGCTCGCTGACGTGGTCTTTGTAGGCCACGATCACACGGCCGGGATGGCTCTGTTCCTTAAAAAGGATCAACTGACTCACAGACAGATCGCAGACCTTGATGCCGAATTTGGCCAATGGTTCACCGCCGACGCAGTAACCGCAGTTGGGATCGATCATGATTGTATCCTCCATAATTTAGATTGCTCAGCCCAGCAGGAAATAAACGATGAGAAAGGCCGCCGCCAGGATCCCCAGCACCGCCAAAGCGGGCAGAAACATGAATCCCATGGCATCCAGCAAGGTCCGAAGCTGGTCCTTCAGCGGAGCGTGGTAGGCAGTCGGTTTAGATGGAGCGGATCTCCTGCCGCCCACAGCGGACATATCCGCGATGGTGATGGCGAGTGCCGTCACTGCGGCTCTCACGACTATCATCATGGGTGCTGTCTCCGATAAGGTAGGGAAGCGCAAGGCGTTCATGAGTGTGGGCTATATCATCTGGGGAATCAGCATAATAGCTTTCGCGTATATACACAGCATCATTCTGACCATAGTGATGGACTGCGTCATGACGTACTTCGGCTCCACGGCGAATGATGC
>SVLA01000102.1 GCA_015068175.1 Oscillospiraceae bacterium | reverse complement strand
ACTACGACCGAAACGGCGACCTGCTGGGTTCCGTCCGCAACGCCTTGAGCCGCATTGAGGGCAGTTATGCCCTGGGCATCCTCTGCGCGGATCGACCCGATACCATGATCGCCGTCAAAAAGGACTCTCCCCTAATCTTCGGCTACGGCAACGGCGAGAATTTCATCGCCTCCGATGTGCCGGCTATTTTGAAGTATACCCAAACCGTCAGCTATCTGGAAGACGGCGAAATGGCAGTCTTCACCGCCCGGGACGTAGCCTTCTATGATCGCAGCGGCGACCGGCTGGAAAAGGCCCGGGAGCGGATCACCTGGGAACTGTCAGCGGCGGAACGGGGCGGCTACGACCATTTCATGCTCAAGGAAATTTTCGAGCAGCCCAAGGCCCTGCGGGACACCATCAGTCCCCGGATCCGGGACGGCCGCATCGTTTTGGAGGGTCTTGAACTCCACGAAGCCTACCTGCGCCGCCTGCGGAAGATCTACCTGGTGGCCTGCGGCTCTGCCTATTATGTGTCCGTCCTGGCCAAATATACCATCGAAAAGGCCTGCCGGATCCCTACGGAAGCAGTCATGGCCTCGGAATTCCGTTACAGCGATCCGGTGGTAGATGAAAACAACCTGGTCATCATCATTTCCCAATCCGGCGAGACCGCCGATACCCTGGCCGCCCTCCGGGAGGCCAAGCGCCGGGGCGCCGCCACCCTGGCCATCGTCAATGTGGTGGGCTCCGCCATTGCCAAGGCCGCCGACCAGACCATTTACACCTGGGCCGGCCCGGAGATCGCCGTGGCCACCACCAAAGCCTTCACCACCCAGTTGTCCGTGATCTACCTGCTGGCGCTCCACATGGCCCGCGAACTGGGCACCATGTCCACCGAAGAATACACCGCCAACGTCCGGGCCCTGGAACAGCTCCCCGATGCCATCGCGGCCACCCTCTCCCCGGAAAACATGGAAAAGCTCCAGTATTACGCCAGCCGCTATTACGGCCACCACGACGCCTTCTATATCGGCCGGAATATGGACAGCGCCGTCTGTCTGGAAGCCAGCCTGAAGCTGAAGGAGATCGCCTACCTCCACAGCGAAGCCTATCCCGCCGGCGAACTGAAGCACGGTCCCATCTCCCTGATCGAAAGCGGCACCCTGGTGGTGGCCCTGGCCACGGTCCGACCGCTGTTCGACAAGACCATGGCCAACGTCCGGGAGGTCATCGCCCGGGGCGCCGATGTTCTGTGCGTCACCTTGACGGAACTGGCCGGCGAAGCCGCCAAGCAGGCCGCCAATATCCTCTGCGTCCCCACCGTCGCCCCCATGTTCCAGCCCAGTATCACCCTGATCCCCATGCAGGTTTTCGCCTATTATATGGCGCTGAACCGCGGCTGTGATGTGGATAAACCCCGGAATCTTGCCAAATCCGTCACCGTGGAATAAGGAGAAGAGCCTGCTGCATCGCGCAGCAGGCTCTGATTATTACAGCGGATTCTTCACCCGCTCCTTTTCCATTTTTTCCAGGTTGTCTTTGGTAGCCGCGGTGGTCTGCCAGGATTCGATGCCCTCCGTATTTTCCTTCTGAAAAAGGATCTTCAGGGTCATAGCGATGAGCTGCAGATCCAGCAGGAAGGAATACTTTTCAATATAGGTCAGATCCAGCTTCAGTTTGTCGTAGGGGGTGGTGTTGTACTTGCCGTAGACCTGGGCAAAACCGGTCAGACCGGCCCGGACCTTCAGCCGGAAATGGAATTCCGGGATCATCTTCCGATATTCTTCCGCCAGCTCCGGGCATTCCGGCCGGGGCCCCACCACGGACATATCCCCCTTGAGGATGTTGATAAGCTGGGGCAGTTCATCAAAATGGATATTCCGCAGAATCTTCCCCACCGGCGTGACCCGGTCATCATTTTTTCTGGTCAGGCAGTAACCGTTGCGGCCGTTATCCACCCGCATGCTGCGGAATTTCAGGATCTTGAAGATCTTCCCATCCTTGGTCAGCCGGTCCTGGGTAAAGAACACCGGGCCGCCGTCATACAGCTTGATGCACAGTGCAATGATCAGCATCACCGGGCTGGCCAGGATCAGTCCCAAAATCGATGCCACGATGTCAAAGGCCCGCTTCAGGGACCGCTGACCCAGGCTGATGCCGTGATTGCGCATCAGCATCAGGGGTGTATCAAACAGATTGATCTGCGCCGCGCCGATGACCATAATATCGGAGATCTTCGGTACACAATAACAGCGGATATCATACTCATAGCAGAATTTCAGCAGATCATTCCGAAGCTGGCTGGGAATATCCGTCAGCACCACGCTGCCATGTTCCCTGATCTTTCTCTGAATGACCCCGATATCCGTTTCATAGGAGATGGCTTCCTTCACCAGATATTTGTCCGGCCGGCTGGAGAGCTTATGCACCAGGTTGTCCGGCCGATATTCGCCATAGATCACCAGCAGGTCCCGGGGATGGGACACCCGGGTGTAGATGGCGCGGCAAATCAGGGCCCACAGAATGCTGATGATCACATCCACACCGGTCATGACCACCATGGGACCGATATGGTCACCGAAGGGCCAGCGGCAGGTCAGGCACAGCAGCACATACATAAATCCGTTAACGCACAGCACCGCGCCAAACTGATGGAACAGCGTATCGTAGACCCGCAGATAACCCACACGGAAGCATCCCATCAACTTAAAAAACAGCATGCACAGCACCGCATACATACCCACCAGGATTTCATTGCCGCGGCCCAGGAAGGGTTCAGACACAGCGCCGTTGACGCTGTAAACCCGGAGCCATGTGAAGGAAAACACAGCCGTCATGATGGCAACGATCATCGCCGCCACAAGAAACATGACCATTTTTCTGTATTGATAGATCTTTTTCATGTCAAATACCTTTTGGTAAACAAAAAATTATCAAAATCCCGTTTTTTCTCGGAACACCCCGCCATTGTACCACATTCCGCTATGTATTGCAATGTATAAATTATGAACGCTTTTTCAATAAATTGTTTGACAAAAAAAGGGTGCTATTGTAGAATAATACTCCCAAAGAAAGTGAGGAATGTATTATGGCCGTCAGCCTTGATAATAAATTGGTCGTTGGTATCTCTTCCCGGGCCCTTTTTGACCTGGAGACCGAGAACCGCATCTACGAAGAGCAGGGTCTTCAGGCCTACCTGGAATACCAGGTAGCCCACGAGAAGGATATCCTCCGCCCCGGCACCGCCTTCCCCCTGATCAAAGCGCTCCACAAGCTGAACGATCACGGCGAGCAGTTGGTGGAGATCATCATCATGTCCAAAAACAGCGCCGATACCAGCCTGCGGATCTTCAATTCCATCCAGCACTACGGTCTGGACATCACCCGGGCCGCCCTGGTGGGCGGCAATCGGATCACCCCCTATTTGTCCGCCTTTCATACGGACCTGTTCCTTTCCGCCAGCGAGCAGGATGTCCAGGAAGCCATTGACGCCGGTATTGCCGCCGGTCTGATCTGCTCCCACGACGGTCTGTCCATCCGCCCCGACGAAGAGATCGACCAGATCCGCATCGCCTTCGACGGCGACGCCGTGATCTTCTCCGACGAATCGGAAAAGATCTTCCAGTCCGAGGGTTTGGCCGCCTTTGAAGAGCACGAGCGCCTCAACGCCCAGAAACCCCTGCCGGAGGGCCCCTTTGCCAAGCTGCTGTCCACCATTTCCCTGGTGCAGAAGCGTTTCGGTTCCGACCACACGCCCATCCGCACCGCCCTGGTCACTTCCCGCAATGCCCCTGCCCACGAGCGCGTGATCCGTACCCTCCGTGTTTGGGGCATCCGGATTGATGAAGTGTTCTTCATGGGCGGCATCCGAAAGAGCGACGTTTTGAAAGCCTTCGGCGCCCACATCTTCTTCGATGACCAGGCTGTTCATACGGACCCGGCCTCCAAGCTGGTCCCCGCCGCCCGGGTCCCCTATAAAACCGTGCCCAACGCGGAAGAATAATGTTCGCCCTGCAGAGTGTTCCTCTGCAGGGTCCTTTTTTCTCCCGTCCCGGAGCCCATCTTCACTGTGGACAAAACAGAAAAAATGTGTTATGCTATGATATAATCGTATTATTGTAAGCAGGAGGCACCTAAAATGGGTAAACTGATCGTAATAGAGGGAACCGACGGCTCCGGAAAGTCCACCCAATTTCAAAAACTGACCCAGCGGTTCCGGGAGGAAGGAAAGCAGTTCAAGACCCTGGTCTTCCCCCAGTATTCCGAACCCAGCTCCGCTCTGATCCGGATGTACCTGGGCGGCGAATTCGGCACCAGTCCCTCGGATGTCAATGCCTATGCCGCATCCGCCTTCTACGCCGTGGATCGCTATGCATCCTATAAAAAAGATTGGGGAAAATGGTATGATGAGGGCGGTCTGATCCTGTCTGACCGTTACACCACCTCCAATGCCGTCCACCAGACTTCCAAGGAAGCCCCGGAAGACCGGGCCGCCTTCCTGCAGTGGCTCTATGAATTCGAATATGACAAGCTGGGCATGCCCAAGCCGGATATGGTCATCTACCTGGATGTCCCCACCGCCTTCACCGAGCAGCTCATGCGCCACCGGGAAGCGGAGACCAACACCAACGCCGACATCCACGAAAAGGATATGGCTTACCTGGCCACCTGCCGGGAAATGGGCCGCACCGCCGCGGAGTATTACGGATGGAACGTGATCCATTGTGTCGCGGACGGCCATATGCGTTCCATCGAGGACATTCACCGGGAGATCTATGACCTGGTCAGCCATTGTTTGGAGGATTGAATTATGGTATATATGCTGCTGGGCACCGGCTTCGAAGAAACGGAAGCCATCGCCCCTCTGGATCTGCTGCGCCGCGCCGGCATCGAAGTGATGACCGTGGGCATCAACGGAAAAACCGTATACGGCGGCCACGGCATCGGCGTGGAAGCCGACATTGAGATCGGAGAGCTGGACCTGACGGCCCTGGAAATGATCATTCTCCCCGGCGGTCTGGGCGGCGTCGCCTCTGCCCGTGCCAGCCAGCCTGCCCTGGAGGCCCTCCGCTTCGCCTGGGAAAACAACAAATTTGTGGCTGCCATCTGTGCCGGTCCCACGGTGCTGGCCGATCTGGGCATCACCGACGGCCGCAGGGCCACCTGCTACCCCGGCTGTGAAGAGGGCATGGGCGCCGCCCACATGGTTC
Organism: Oscillospiraceae bacterium; assembly: GCA_015068175.1. The sequence goes on along the minus strand of SVLA01000102.1, from coordinate 2,465 downwards.
CCGGTGCAGCCGCCGTCCGGGACGGTAACCTGATCACCGGCACCTCCGCCGGCTGTGCCATCGACTTCGGCCTTCAGCTCATTGAAGCCTTGAAAGGTCCGGAGGCTGCGCAAACTGTGGAGCGGCAGATCGTACGACGTTAACAGGAGGATCACATCATGGATCAAGAGAATTACAGCGGCCCCGGCGCGCCGGAAGATAACGACGAAGAAGCCCGGGCCTGGCTGGAGCAATTGCTGGCCGCCGCAGGCCAGGAAGAACCCCCTGCCGAAGAGGAAAAACCCCCTGAAAATCTGGAAGATTCCGCGGTTTACGGCCAAATGGTGGCCCCGGCGGAAGCCGTGGCTGAGATCGGTACCGACGAAACCGCCGTGGCCCATCACGACATGACCGACATGGGCGACATTGAAGTGGAACGGATCATCCGTGAGACTCTGGACGACGACTGGGATATCACCGCCATCGAAAATGAGATCATGTCCGAGCCCATTGCGGAAGCCTTCGACGAAGATCCCACCATGGACCTGACCGACGACGTTCTCCCCGAAGATGAGGAATACGCCGAAGATGCCGAGGACGAAGATGACGGAGAAGACGGCGAAGAAGAATACGAAGGCGCCGTTCCCCGGAAAGTCCGTCCTAAGAAAAAGAACGGCTACGGTCTGTTCGGCCTGCCCCACCTGGCCTCCCTGGCCATCTGGGTGGCCATCTGTCTGTTCATCGGCACCTCCCTGGGCCGCCTGATCTGGATCTGCGCCGCCGACATCATGGCCTTCGGCCGTGAGGATCAGGACGTGGTGGTGACCATCGCCGCCACCGACGACCTGGACGATGTCATCGAAAAGCTCCACAAAGCCGGCCTGATCCAGTACAAGGGTCTGTTCAAGCTCTACTGCCAGTTGGCCGACGTGGAAGAAGAGGGCAAGATCAGCGCCGGCGTGTTCACCCTGAACACCCAGTACGACTACCACGCCCTGGTGGGCGGTATGTCCTCCACCTCCTCCTACCGGCAGACCACGGAAGTGGTGATCCCCGAAGGCTACACCTGTGCCCAGATCTTCAAACTGCTGGAAGACCGGGGCGTGTGCACCGTGGCCGAGCTGGAGCAGTACTGCAGCGAGAATGAATTTTCCAGCTATTGGTTCCTGGAAGGCGTGGAAAAGGGCACTCCCTACTGCCTGGAAGGTTACCTCTTCCCGGATACCTACGAGTTCTATACCAACTCCAGCGCCCGTCAGGTCCTGATCAAACTGCTGGGCGGCTTTGAATACCGCTTCAACGACGAACTGAAGGCCCAGTTGGACGAACTGAACGAGACCCTGGCCGAAAAATATAAGAAGAACGGTTTCTCCCAGAGCTATATCGAGGAGCATAAGCTGACCCTTCAGCAGTTGATCATCGTAGCCTCCATGATTGAAAAGGAGACCGCCTATTCCGGTGAAAGCCCCACCATCGCCTCCGTCATCTACAACCGTCTGACCAATCCCAGCAAGTATCCCTTCCTGAACATTGACGCCACCATCGTCTACGCCCTGGGCGGCAAGCAGGACCTGACCGCTGAGGATCTGAAGTTCGACAGCCCCTACAACACCTATCTCTACGAGGGCCTGCCCCCCGGACCCATCAGTAATCCCGGTATCTACAGCATCCGGGCCGCCCTGGCACCCGCCGCCACCGGTTACTATTACTACGCCCTGGATACCTCCGGCGAAAGCCCCGTCCACCAGTTCTTCAAGACCTACAACGAGCATCAGGACTTCCTGAAGAACCAGGAGTAACGCCATGGCAAAATTGGAATTATTGAGTCCTGCCGGCGATATGCAGCGACTGAAAATGTCCGTGCTGTACGGTGCCGATGCGGTCTACCTGGCCGGCACCGACTTCGGCATGCGGGCCTTTGCCGGCAATTTTACCCCGGAAGAACTGCCCCTGGCCGTACGCTACGCCCATGAACACGGCGTCAAGGTCCATGTGACCGTCAACACCATGCCCCGCAATGACGAAGTGGCCGCCCTGCCGGCATACCTGGAACAACTGGACGATGCCGGCGTGGACGCCCTGATCCTGGCAGACCTGGGCGCCTTCACCATGGCCGGCAAGTATGCCCCCCGGTGCCAGCGCCACATCTCCACCCAGCAATCCGTTGCCAATTACGAGTGCGCCCAGGCCTGGTTCGACCTGGGTGCCCAGCGGGTGGTCCTGGCCCGGGAATGTTCCCTGGAGGAAGTCCGCCAGATCCGCCGGAAGGTGGATCCCAAACTGGAGATCGAGACCTTCGGCCACGGCGCCATGTGCGTCAGCTACTCCGGCCGCTGCCTGCTGAGCAACTATATGACCGGCCGTGACTCCAATCGGGGCGCCTGCGCCCAGCCCTGCCGCTATCAGTACGCCCTCATGGAGGAAAAACGCCCCGGCGAGTATTTCCCCGTTTTTGAAGACGAAAAGGGCACTTACATCCTCAACTC
>SVLA01000101.1 GCA_015068175.1 Oscillospiraceae bacterium | reverse complement strand
GCTTTACTGCAATCAGGAACGAAATGCGAAGATCCCTCGACGCCCTTCGGTCGCTCGGGATGACAACGTTTTTTGTTTTCACGCTGCGCTAAACAACAATTCGTGCTGCCGAGGAGGATCGCTATGAATAAACTGGAAACTTTACAGCAATGGATCGCGGAAAGCAGCCGCATCGTCTTTTTCGGCGGTGCCGGCGTGTCTACGGAATCGGGTATCCCGGACTTCCGCAGTGTGGACGGCCTTTACAATCAGAAATTTGAATATCCCCCGGAGACCATCATCAGCCGCAGCTTTTTCCAGCGGGATCCGGACTATTTCTTCCGCTTTTACCGGGAAAAGATGCTGCCCCTGGGATTTGAACCCAATGTTACCCACCGGGTCCTGGCCCGCTGGGAAGCGGAGGGGAAGCTGACCGCGGTGATCACCCAGAATATCGACGGTCTCCACCAAAAAGCCGGCAGCCAAAAGGTCCTGGAACTCCACGGCAGCGTCCTGCGGAATTATTGCACCCGCTGCGGAAAATTCCACACCGCCGAATTTGTCCGGGATGCGGAGGGCGTGCCCATCTGCGCCTGCGGCGGCATCGTCAAGCCGGATGTGGTCCTTTACGGTGAGAATCTGAACAGCCGCACCCTGGACGAGAGCATCGAAGCCATTTCCGAAGCGGACCTGCTGATCGTGGCCGGTACCAGCCTGACGGTGTATCCCGCCGCCGGCTTGATCCGCTGGTATGAGGGCAGCCGCCTGGTGCTGATCAATCGGGATCCTACCCCCTATGACCGGGAAGCTGACCTGGTGTTCCACGACTCCCTGGGGGAGATCTTCTCGCAATTGTAAAATGAAGGGCACCTCGCCGTGAGGTGCCCTTGTGTTATGCCTTTTTGTGTTCTCTGCGCCAGTTGGTCCACAGACGGAATGCGGTGGATACCAGCACGATGCCCACCGCCATGAGACCTGCGGTGGCGGCAGTATACATCCCTTTCTCCGCAAACAGACCCATCTGCCCCTGGACGGCGTAATGCATGGTGTAATACACGCCGGCGCCGGGGATCAGGGGGAAGATACACACCACCAGATAGGCGATGGCGGGACACTTCCGCACCCGGGCCATGGTCTCGGAATACAGCGATGCAAAGAAACTGCCCCAGAAGAAACCGGCCAGTTCATTGCCCAACAGCTTTGCGGTCAGGGCGTACACCGCCCAGGTCAGCACGCCGCCCAAAATGCAGAGCATACTGCCTTTACCGTGGATGTTGAACAGAATGGTGAAGCCTGCGCAGCCCAGAAGACAAGCCACCGCCATGACGTACCAGGGGTGGACCAGATCCGGCGCGCTGACCGGCGTGCCGACCAGTGCGGAGATCACGCTCCAGGCGGAGGCGGTACCCAGGGCGATGGCCAGGGCGATCAGCAGGACCTGGACGATCCGGTTCATACCGGAGTTGGTGTCGCCGTAAATGATGTCCCGCATGGCGTTGGTAAACAGCAGACCCGGCACCAGGATCATCAGCGCGCCGATGACCACCGCGTCGGGGTTGGGTACCAGGCCCCCGTGGGCCATGAGATAGGCCACCACCGCCATGAGGAAGGAGGCGATAATGGTGGTAAAAAATTGATTTGCCTTCAGCCGATCCATAAATTTCAGGATCAGGCCCACCAAAATGCCGCACAGACCGGAACACAGCGCATCCGCCCAACTGCCGCCGAAAAATATGGCAAAACCGGCCGCACCCAAAAAGTCACCCAGCAGATACCAGGGCAGGGAATAGGTGCTGCGGCGGTTGCGGGTCTCCTCCAGCCAGCGCTGAGCGATCTCCGGAGGTGGTGTGCGGTTGCAGATGGCCCGGCTCAGGCCGCTGAATTTTTCCACGCCGTCCAGATCGTTGCCGTGGTAACCGATGCGGCGCATCCGGGTCACCGGCCGGCCGATCACCGGCTCGATGCTGATGTGCATGCAGTTGGGGATCACAAAAACTTCGGCATCCACATCGTAGGCCTTCAGCACCAGGGTCACGGTCTCCTCCACACGGAAAGTCTCCGCGCCGCACATGGCCAGTTCGTAGCCCAGATCCGAAGCAAGATCCAGTAATTTCGAATACTCCATCCTTGCCCTCCAAAGAGCATTTTTCTGCCAACAGTATACCACAGCCTGCGGGAATTACAAGGGGAAATATGAAAATCTTAGTGCCTTGACTAATCCGGTTGTTTTGACTATAATAAGGAGGAATTGTTATAGATTAAGGAGAAAACCTTATGCGTGGTATTCCTTCTTTGATTACCGATATCCGGAAAAAAGTATTTACGGAAGTGGCGCGGATGGCCTATGACGGCGGCGATTATGCCCGGGCCGAGGACCTTCCTTATATCATTGTCCCCGGTGACCAGCCGCTGCACCGGGAGTCCATCTTTCTGGAGCGGGCCATAGCCGGCGAGCGTGTCCGGGTGGCCATGGGTCTGGGCATCCGCCCGGTGCAGAGCCGCCACCTGATGACCGAAGGCATGGACGAAGCGGCGGTGGCGGAAGCCTATTACGAGCCGCCTCTGATCAACATTATTCCCTATGCCTGCCATGCCTGCCCCACCAACCGGTATGAAGTGACGGACCATTGCCAAAACTGCCTGGCCGCCTCCTGCCAGAAGGTCTGCCCCAAGGGGGCTATTTCCTTTGTCAACGGCCGCAGCTATATTGACCAGGAAAAGTGCATCAAGTGCGGCAAGTGCGCCAAGGCCTGCCCCTACCATGCCATCAACCACCTGGAGCGCCCCTGCGCCGCCGCCTGCGGCATGGATGCCATCAGATCCGATGAACACGGCCGGGCCGTTATCGATCAGGATAAGTGCGTGGCCTGCGGCCAGTGCCTGGTGTCCTGCCCCTTCGGCGCCATCGTGGACAAGGGCCAGATCTTCCAGGTGATCCAGTCCATCCTCAAGGGCAATAAGGTCATTGCCATCGTTGCGCCTGCGTTCATCGGCCAGTTCGGCAAGCATTCCACCCCGGAAAAGTTCATCACCGCCATGAAGATGCTGGGGTTCCATCGGGTAGTGGAAGTGGCGGTGGGCGCCGATATGTGTACCCTGGAGGAAGCTAAGGACTTCCTGGAGAAAGTGCCTTCCCAGCAGAATTATATGGCCACCTCCTGCTGCCCGGCCTGGCATTCCATGATCGAGAAGCTCTATCCTTCCGAAATGGGCAAGATCTCCATGACCCTGACGCCTATGGTCTTTACGGCCCGGCTGATGAAAAAAGAATACCCCGGCTGCAAGGTGGTATTTGTGGGCCCCTGCGCCGCCAAGAAGCTGGAGGCCATCCGGGCGGATATCCGTTCGGACGTGGACTTCGTCCTGACCTTTGAGGAACTGCAGGGGATGTTTGAAGCCAAGAACGTGGACTTTGAGCAGATCGAAGGCCAGATCCCCCTGAATGAAGGCACCGCTGCGGGCCGTGGCTTTGCGGTGGCGGGCGGCGTGGCCGGCGCGGTGGAAAAACTGATCCGCCAGACCAACCCCGATGCCGATATCAAAACCGCCCGGGCCGAAGGACTCCGGGATTGCCGGAAGCTCATGGCCCTGGCCAAGGCCGGCAAGTATGACGGCTACCTGCTGGAAGGCATGGCCTGCCCCGGCGGCTGCGTGGCCGGCGCCGGCACACTGCTGCCGGTGGAACTGGCGGCGAAAGTCGTGGGCCGCTACCAGAGCGAAGCCAATACCGACAGCCCGCTGGAAAGTCCCTACCGTGACCGGGGCGAGAGCCTGGACTAAATCCGGGTCTTGCATATTTTGTTATATGTGGTAAGATAGGCCCATAGAGAAAAGAAAGGGGCGCCCGCATGGAATATAATGATATATATGATGCCCAGCGGCGCCTGACGGGCCGCATCCACCGCCGCGGCAGCAGCTGGCGGCCCGGAGAGTACGGTCTGGTGGTCTGCGTTTGGGTCTATGACGGCCGGGGCAACGTGCTGATGACCCGCCGGGCCAAGGGTAAATCCTTTGCCGGTACCTGGGAAAATTCCGGCGGCGCCGCCAAGGCAGGGGAGACCAGCCGCCAGGCTATTGCCCGGGAGCTTTTTGAAGAAACGGGCATCCGGGCGGAGGAATCGGAGTTCACCCTGCTGTGCCAGGACCGGGACGGCCACGCCATCTATGACTTCTACGCATTGAAGCGGCAGGTGGCTCTGGAGGACATCGTCCTGCTGCCCGGTGAGACCGATGACGTTCGCTGGGTCACTTTGCCGGAGATCCATGACATGATCCGCCGCCGGCAGATCTGCCGGATCATTGCCAACCAGTTTTTGAAGCAGGAACCCCTCCTTCGTCAGCTTGCACAAGAATGAGCCGTAATTTTTGGGATATTTGATGCCGGATTTGCTGTTGCAAATCCGGCCCTTTTTCGGTTATAATGAAAAAAAGCGTTTTGGGCAGCCGCCCTGACGCCTTTTTTCTTTTCATATGAATTGGAGGAAAGAATATGATCGCATTGATGGACCTGCCTATCCGTTACGGAAAAACGCCCCTGCGCATTGCCAAAGGCCATTTCGCCACCACCCACAGCCACATCAACTACTATATTGATATCACCTTCCCCAAAATGCGGGTCAGTGAGGCCAAGGATACCGCCCGGGAGCTGGTTTCCCACTTTATCAATAATACCCCCGTGGATACCATTTTGTGCATGGACGGCACCGCTGTGATCGGCGCCTGCGTGGCCGATGAACTGACCCGCACCGGCTTCCGTACCATCAATGCCCACGAGACCCTCTATGTTCTGGAGCCGGAATACGGCATCAACAACCAGATGATCTTCCGTGACAATACCATCGGCATGATCCGGGGCAAGCATGTCCTGGTCCTGGCCGCATCCGTCACCACCGGCTTTACCGCCAAGCGGGCCATCGAGGCCATCGGCTATTACGGCGGCCATGTGGCCGGTGTCGCGGCGGTCTACCGGGCCGTGGATGAGGTGGAAGGTTACCCCGTCCGCTCCATCTACTCCGTCAACGACCTGCCGGATTACCAGAGCTATGATTACCGGGATTGCCCCTTCTGCAAGGCCGGTCAGAAACTGGATGCCCTGGTCAACTCCCACGGCTACGCCCTGCTGTAATACATATAAGAATAAAACCGCCGTTGGCCTTCGGTCAGCGGCGGTTTTGTGTTTGACTTCCTGCGCACCGGTTTTATGGGCGGGCAAGGGGGGATTTTAGGCGCAAAAAAACCGAGGCGGAAAACCTCGGAAAAAATAACCAATATGGGGTTGACAAAAAGGGAACGGTGTGATAAAATGACCTTCCATAGTGTGTTAGTATGCCCCAATACGCCATCCTACCCAGTGTGGTTATACTAACACATTTTGGAACGGCTGTCAAGCAGAAAGTTGAACAAAATCAACAACTGCTCCGGGCGTTAAAAAACGTAAGCAACACACACTACGGCGAAAGCCGAAAGAAAGGCTGTGATGATCCATATGGAAATGGTCAAGGACGTAAAGTTCGGCAAGACCATGCGTAAATCTTACGCAAAGTATGAGGAGATCCTGGAGATCCCCAACATGCTGAAGATCCAGAAGGATTCCTACCAGTGGTTCCTGGATGAGGGACTGCGGGAGGTCTTCAAGGATGTCGGTACCATTACCGATTTCTCCGGCAAGTTGGAGCTGAGCTTCCTGGATTACTCCATGAACGAGCCCCCCAAGTACACCATCGAGCAGTGCAAAGAGCGGGACGCCACCTACGCCAAGCCCATCAAGGTCCGGGTGCGCCTGCGCAACACCGAGACCGACGAGATCAAGGAACAGGAAATTTTCATGGGCGATTTCCCCATCATGACCAATGGCGGCACCTTTGTCATCAATGGCGCCGAGCGTGTCATCGTTTCCCAGATCGTCCGCAGCCCCGGTATGTACTACACCCACGAGGTGGACAAGGCGGACCAGCATACCTATACGGCCACCGTCATTCCTTACCGCGGCGCCTGGCTGGAGTATGAGACCGACAATTCCGATGTGTTCTGGGTCCGTATCGACAAGAACCGGAAGCTGCCCGTCACCTGTCTGATCCGTGCCATGGGCGTGCAGACCGATGCTGAGATCAAGGCCATGTTCGGTGAGGATGCCCGCATCCTGGCCACCATGGAAAAGGATCCCTGCAAGACCCGGGAAGAGTCCCTGCTGGAGATCTACCGCCGCCTGCGTCCCGGTGAGCCTCCCACGGTGGAGACCGCCATCGCGCACCTGGAAGGTCTGCTCTTCGACGCCCATCGTTACGATGTGTCCAAGGTGGGCCGCTATAAGTTCAACAAGAAGATGGACATCTGGACCCGCCTGAGCGGTCAGGAACTGGCCGAGCCCATCGCCGATCCCATGACCGGTGAAGTTCTGGCCGAGGCCGGGGATTTCATCACCCGGGATATGGCCCAGGCCTTCAGCGCCAAGGGTGTCAACGAAGCCACCGTCAAGGTGGGCGACAAGAGCGTGAAGATCCTGTCCAACGGCATGGTGGACATGGCCGGTTTCGTGGACTTCGATCCTGCTCAGTACGGCATTAAGGAGAAGGTCCGCTTCTCCGTGCTGAAGGAAATGCTGGACACCGTTCCCGCTGACGGCTGGGAAGAAGCCATCGCTGAGCGTATCGACGATCTGATCCCCAAGCACATCATTGTGGACGATGTGATGGCTTCCATCAACTATCTGAACTGCGTGGCCATGGGCGTCGGCGTTGCCGATGACATCGACCACCTGGGCAACCGCCGCCTGCGCTGCGTGGGCGAGCTGCTGCAGAACCAGTTCCGTATCGGCTTCAGCCGCCTGGACCGCGTCATCCGCGAGCGCATGACTGTTCAGGACCTGGATGCCGTTACCCCCCAGAGCCTGATCAATATCCGGCCTGTCACCGCCGTCATCAAGGAGTTCTTCGGCTCCAGCCCCCTGAGCCAGTTCATGGACCAGAATAACCCCCTGGCCGAGCTGACCCACAAGCGCCGTCTGTCCGCCCTGGGCCCCGGCGGTCTGAGCCGCGACCGCGCATCCTTCGATGTGCGTGATATCCACTACACCCACTATGGCCGTATGTGCCCCATCGAGACCCCCGAAGGTCCCAACATCGGCCTGATCAACTATCTGGCGACTTTCGCCAAGATCAACGAGTACGGCTTCGTGGAAGCCCCCTACCGCAAGGTGGACAAGGCTACCGGCAAGGTTACCGACATCGTGGAGTATATGACCGCCGACGTGGAAGACGATTTCTACATCGGCCAGGCCAACGAGCCTCTGGACGAGAACGGCTGCCTGGCAAATGCCCGTATTACCTGCCGTCACCGCAATGAGATCATCGAAGTGGACCGCCATGTGATCGATTACATCGACGTGTCCCCCAGAATGATGATCTCCATCGCAACTTCCTTCATTCCTTTCCTGCAGAACGACGACGCAAACCGTGCCCTGATGGGCGCCAACATGCAGCGTCAGGCTGTGCCCCTGCTGACTACCGAGCCGCCCGTCGTTGCCACCGGCATCGAGCATAAGGCCGCTCTGGACTCCGAGGTCTGCATCAAGTCCACCAAGGCCGGTACCGTTACCGCCGTTTCCGCCACCAACATCACCATCAAGTATGATGACGGCGAGGTGGAGACCTTTGTCCTGACCAAGTTCGCCCGCTCCAACG
>SVLA01000002.1 GCA_015068175.1 Oscillospiraceae bacterium | reverse complement strand
CGTGCCCGGCATGCCCATCGACCTGCACACCCACTCCACCACCGGTCTGGCATTCATGACCTACCTGAAGGCTGTGGAAGCCGGCTGTGACATCATCGACACCGCCATCTCCCCCATGTCCGGCGGCACCAGCCAGCCCGCCACCGAGACCCTGGCCTACGCTCTGCGTCAGCTGGGCTACCAGGTGGACCTGGACGACAAGTGCCTGACCACCCTGGCCGACTACTTCAAGGGCGTCCGTGATGCCTTCGTTGCCGACGGTACCCTGATGCCCAAGGCTATGGCTACTGACACCCAGTGCCTGACCTATCAGGTCCCCGGCGGTATGCTCAGCAACCTGCTGAGCCAGCTCAAGCAGATGAACGCCCTGGATAAGTTCGACGAGGCCCTGGCCGAGACCCCCAAGGTCCGCGCCGACCTGGGTTATCCTCCCCTGGTCACCCCTACCTCCCAGATGGTGGGCGTGCAGGCTGTCCGCAACGTCATCGACGGCCAGCGCTACAAGACCGTCTCCAAGGAGATCAAGGCTTACTGCCGCGGTGAGTACGGCCACACCCCCGCCCCCATCAACCCCGAGATCCAGAAGCTGATCCTGGGCGACGAGCAGCCCCTGTCCGGCCGCTACGCCGACTCCCTGGCGCCCATCGTGGAGCCCACCCGGAAGAAGCTGGAGGGCATCGCCAAGTCCGACGAGGACGTGCTGAGCTACATCGCCTTCCCCAACCTGGCCGAGAAGTTCTTCGAGGAGCGGAAGGTCAAGGAAGAGAACTGCGTTACTTACACCATCACCGAGTGCTAAGGAGGAAAAACCATGCTGTTTCTTTCCGATTTGGCTCAGATCGGCGTTGCTGACGCCGCCATTGTGGCCCTGACCGGCTACGCCATGGTGTTCTTCGGTCTGATTCTGCTGATGATCGTGGTCACCGTTATGGGCAAGATCTTCATGGCAAAGGACAAGAAGAACGCCCAGAAGGCCGCCGCGGCCGCCCCCGCCCCCGTGGTGGAGGCCGCCCCCGCCCCTGTGGCTCCCGGCTCCGCCGGTGAGCTGAAGCTCCACGACGTAGAACCCAAGACCGCAGCCATGCTCATGGCCATCGTGGCCGACAAGCTGGGCAAGCCCCTGAACGAGCTGCGTTTCATTTCCATCAAGGAGGTCAAGTAATCATGAAATATAAAGTTACCCTGAACGGCCGCACCTACGAGGTGGAGGTCGAGGCCGGCAAGGCCATGCTGCTGGACGAATATGAAGCCATTGCCCCCGCTGCCGCACCCGTGGCTGCTGCTCCTGCCCCCGCCGCTGCTCCTGCTGCTGCTCCTGCCGCTCCCGCCGTCACCGGCGCCGGCGAGCCCATCACCGCCCCCATGCCCGGCACCATTCTGAAGGTCAACGTCGCCGCCGGTCAGAAGGTCTCCTCCGGCACCGTGCTGTGCGTTCTGGAAGCCATGAAGATGGAAAATGAGATCCTGGCCCCCAAGGACGGCACCGTCACCCAGGTGGTGGTGTCCAAGGGTTCCACCGTGGATACCGGCGCTCCTCTGGTCGTCATTGGCTAAGGAGGCCCCAACATGATCAATATTGGTGAAATTCTGCTGAACCTGTGGAACAGCTCCGGTTTTGCTCAGATGATCTCCGGTTTTATCGGTGATATGGGCTGGCAGAACCTGGTGATGATCGTCATTGGCTGCGGCCTGCTGGTTCTGGCTATCAAATTTAAGTTTGAGCCCCTGCTGCTGACCGGTATTGCCTTCGGCTGTATCCTGACCAACCTGCCCGGTGCCGGTCTTTACAATCAGGAGCTGTGGGATAATTTCATGAACGCCGACCATGAGGCTTACCATTCCTTCGGTCAGATCCTCAGCAACGGCGGTCTGCTGGACTACTTCTACATCGGCGTCAAGACCTCTATTTACCCCTGCCTGATCTTCCTGGGTGTGGGTGCCATGACCGATTTTGGCCCCCTGCTGAGCAATCCCAAGAGCCTGCTGCTGGGCGCTGCCGCCCAGTTGGGCGTGTTTCTGGCCTTCTTTGCTGCACGGGCCACCGGCGCCTTCACCGCGCTGGAGGCCGCTGCCATCGGCATCATCGGCGGCGCTGACGGCCCCACCGCCATTTTCCTGACCTCCAAGCTGGCGCCCCAGCTTCTGGGTCCCATCGCCGTGGCAGCTTACAGCTACATGGCCCTGATCCCCTTCATCCAGCCCCCCTTCATGAAGCTGCTGACCACCCCCGAGATGCGGAAGGTGAAGATGGTCCAGACCCGGACCGTATCCAAAACCGAGAAGATCATCTTCCCCATCGTTGTGGGTATCTTTGTGGCCCTGCTGCTGCCCTCCACCGGTTCTTTGATCGGCTGCCTGATGCTGGGTAACCTGCTGAAGGAGACCGGCGTCACCGACCGCCTCAGCGACACGGTGCAGAATGCCCTGATGAATATCGTCACCATTCTGCTGAGCCTGTCCGTAGGTGCCACCATGGTGGGCTCCAACTTCCTGACCTGGCAGACCCTGCTGATCGTGGGTCTGGGTGTCATCGCCTTCATTCTGTCCACCGTGGGCGGCATGCTGGGCGGCGTCGCCATGTACAAGCTGACCAAGGGCAAGGTCAACCCCCTCATCGGCTCCGCCGGTGTGTCCGCCGTGCCCATGGCCGCCCGTGTGTCCAACACCGTGGGCCAGAAGTACAACCCCTCCAACTTCCTGCTGATGCATGCCATGGGTCCCAACGTGGCCGGCGTCATCGGCTCCGCCATCGCCGCAGGTTTCCTGCTCAGCGTTTTCGGCGGTTAAGCATAAGCCAATCCCTCCACCGTAAGGTGGGGGGATTATGCATTTTCAGTCAAAATGTGGCAGGAAAACTGCAAAGCAGGTTTCCTGCTGAGCGTTTTCGGCGGTTAAGCATAAGCCAATCTCTCCACCGTAAGGTGGGGGATTATCGAATCACAGCGTAAGAACCGGTCCCCATCAAAACCGCCGTATACCAAACACAAGGTTTACATAACACAAATTCTTATACTGAGGGAAGCAGCGACGTGGCAATCCCCCGGTGGATGGGTCGTTTTTGCGGTGGGTATTGTGGGAGAATCGGCTTGTCATCCCGACCAAGCGGAGCGCGTGGAGGGATCTTCGCAGGGAATGTCTGCACAGCAAGTGGTAAATACGTAGATCCCTCGACTTCGCTCGGGATGACAGAAACAGGGGTGGTGTTGGCGGGCGATTCGTGAATCGCCCCTACACGGGCTGGGGGATGGTGTGGTCACCTTTTGCGGCAGGCCTTACGGGGAGAAACCAGCTTGTCATCCCGACCAAGCGGAGCGCGTGGAGGGATCTTCGCAGGGAATGTCTGCACAGCAAGTGGTAAATGCGTAGATCCCTCGACTTCGCTCGGGATGACAGAAACGGGTGCGGAGGAGATGTTTTCAGCCAAAGCCGTTCTGTGAAAAATTATTTCTTTTTTATAATGTATACGACAAAAAAAGCCTTGTTTTTTACATAGAAATATGCTAAAATTTAGGGTGAGGAAGTTTTGTCTTCTCCAAAAAGGAGGAAATATCCGGAACTTCCGGGTAGGCGCTATATTTATCATCGCCGGGGCGGAACGTGATACAGATCACGGGGCCGATAGTGGCAATGTTCATCCGTCAGACCGGGCGTTTTAACTGTTAGAGACTGCCGATCTATCACCGAAAGGAGCAATTTTATGTTCTCATCGGCCTATGTTTGGGCAAAGGTACTGGGTCACATGGAAGAGCGGCTGGGTGCCGTGACCATCTCCGCATGGTTTGACGATGCGGAGGTCATCGAGCTGACCCCCGAGCAGTTGACCCTCTATTCCCCCTCGGAATTCCGTCGGGAGATCATCCGCACCCGCTGCGCCACCTACATTCTGGAGGCGCTGAAGGAGCTTTTCGACTACAACGTCAAACTGGTGGTGCTGGGTGACGAGGAACTGGAGGCCCGGAAGACCCGGGAAAACGGCAGCAACCTGCTGTCCTACAATCCCCAGTTCACCTTCGATAATTTCGTTGTGGGCGGCAGCAACCGCATGGCCCATGGCGCCGCCGTCGCCGTTGCCAATCTTCCAGGTGACGCGTACAACCCCCTGTTCATCTACGGCCCTCCCGGCGTGGGTAAGACCCACCTGCTGTACGCCATCGCCAACGGCATCCGCCAGAAGAACCCCAACGCCAACATCGTCTACATCAAGGGCGATCAGTTCACCATTGAGCTGATCCAGGCCATCAAGACCGGCAAAAACATCGAATTCCGCAGCAAATACCGGGAAGCGGATCTGTTCCTGGTGGACGATATCCAGTTCATCGCCGGCAAGGAATCCACCCAGGAAGAATTTTTCCATACCTTCAACAAGCTCTATGAGGAGCATAAGCAGATCGTGCTGACCTCCGACCGGAAGCCGGATGATATGCTGACCCTGGAGGAACGGCTCCGGAGCCGGTTTATGTGGGGCCTGATCGTGGACATCAATCCCCCGGATTACGAGACCCGCATGGCCATCATCAAGAGCAAGGCCCAGCAGCTCGGTCTGGAACTGCCGGAGGATGTGTGCCACTTCATCGCCACCAACATCAGCAAAAACGTGCGGCAGATTGAAGGCACCGTAAAGAAGATCATGGCCTACCGGGACCTGAACAACATGCCCCTGGACCTGGCCCACATCACCCGGGCCGTCAACGATATGTTCAAAGTGGAGGGCAACGCCCTGCCCACCCCCAGCCTGGTCATCAGCCAGGTCTGCAAGTTCTACTCCATCGAAGAGACGGTGCTGCGGGGCAGCCAGAAGAGCAAAGGCGTGTCCGAACCCCGGCAGGTGGCCATGTACCTGGTCCGCCAGCTCACCAACCTGAGCCTGCCGGACATCGGCAAGGAATTCGGCCGGGACCACACCACCGTCATGTACGCCATCAAGAAGGTGGAAACGGAGCTGAAAAACGGCAACGAGACCCTGCAGAACAATATCCGGGACATCACCGCCAATATCAACTCCTGCCTTTGATCACTGTCCGCTTTTATCCACAGTACCCTGTGGAGTGTGGAATTCTTTTCTGTGGATAAGCTGCCCCCTGCCGCGCATCCACAAACCGCTGTGGAAAACAGAACAATCTGTGCAAGGAGGTTGTGGATAAAAACGCCTAGAGTCTCTAAGAAAAATCCCGTTTATCCACATAAATTTGCACTACTGCTACAACTGCTGCCTTAATTTCTGATAATTTATATATCTATTATTATTTTTACAGAAAGGGAATTTGCTATGCGTTTTACCTGTGAAAAAAGTATGCTGGTCCAGGGCCTGAATATTGCCGGCCGCACCGTGGCCCAGAAAAGCAGTCTGTCCGTACTGGAGGGTATTCTGTGCCGGGCAGGCATGGGCCTGAACCTGACGGGCTATAACATGGAGACCGCCATCTCTTACCAGATCGACGCGGAAGTTTCCGACGCCGGCTCCTGCATCCTGCCGGCCAAGCTGTTCGGCGATATTATCCGCCGTCTGCCGGAAGGTCCCGTTACCGTTTTGGTGGACGAGAACTATAAGGTGTCCATCCGGGCAGGTTACGCATCCTTTACCATCTCCGCCGAGAGCGCCGAGGATTACCCCGAGCTGCCGGATGTCAATGCCGGCCGGGCGGTCCGTCTGCCCCAGGCCAAGCTGAAGGAGCTGATCGGCGGCACCATTTTCGCCGTTTCCGAGAATCAGGGCCGGCCCATCCACACCGGCGTGAAGTTTGAGGTGGAGGACGACAAGATCTCCGCCATCGCCGTGGACGGCTTCCGTCTGGCCCGCCGGACCTGGCACACCGAAGAGCCCACCGGCCGCACCATGAGCTTCGTGGTGCCCGCCGCCGGCTTGAAGGAAGTGGAAAAGATCCTCACCGATTCCGAAGAGGATGCGGCCTTCACCCTGGGCCCCAAGCACATTCTGTTCACCATCGGCAACGCCACCCTGGTCTGCCGCCTGCTGGAAGGCGATTTCCTGGATTGGCGCCGGGTAGTGCCCACCAACTGCCCCGTGAAGCTGGTGGCCCATGTTTCCGACCTGGCCAGCTCCATCGAGCGCGTGGGCCTGGTGGTTTCCGAAAAGTACAAGAGCCCCGTGCGCTGCGTATTCGGTGACCAGGTCCTGCAGCTGCGGACCAATACCACCATCGGCGCCGCCGAGGACCGCTGCGCCATGGCCGGCGACGGCAAGGAGCTGGAGATCGGCTTCAATGTCCGTTACCTGGCCGATGCCCTGCGGGTGATCCCCAGCGAGGAAGTCTGCCTGGAGCTGACCAACGGCCTGAGCCCCATCGTCCTGACTCCCGTGGAGGACAAGTATGACTTCTCCTACATGGTCCTGCCCGTCCGGATCAAGAATAATTAAATAGTTAAAGATTGTTCCGTAGGGGAGGGTCTTGACCCTCCCTAAACCCAAGATGTCTGAGTTGTAAGTTGTTTTAAAAATATGTTTTACGGCTCAATAAAACGCAACGTTAGGGGAGGGTCAAGACCCTCCCCTACGAAGGAGCATAGAAATGAAAGTATCTGTAAGAAAAAAGAGCAGCGCCATCCCGGTGGTGATCTCCACGGAGTTCATCAAGCTCCAGGATGCCATGAAATTTGCCAACGCCGTCCCCTCCGGCGGTCTGGCCAAGACCGAGATCCAGGAAGGCAACGTTACCGTCAACGGCGAAGTCTGCACCATGCGGGGCAAGAAGCTGTATCCCGGCGACCGGTTCGGCTTCGACGGCGACGAGTACCTGATCTGCATCCATGAACATCCTTGAACTGCGGCTGCGGGACTTCCGCAACTATGAGGACCTGCGGCTGGAATTTGACCCCGGCGTGAACCTCATCGTGGGGGACAACGCCCAGGGAAAGACCAATCTGCTGGAAGCCATCAGCTATTTGGGCAGCGGAAAGAGCTTCCGGGCCCAGAAAACCGGGGAAATGATCCGCTTCGGGGCGGAATTTGCGGACCTGGAGGGGGACGTGTTCTCCCAGGAGCGGGTCCAGACCCTGCGCTGGGTCCTCTTCGACCGGGGCCGGCCCCGTCAGCTTTGGCGCAACGGCGGCAAGAAAAAATCCGCCGCGGACATCGCCGGCGTTCTGCCAACGGTGCTGTTCTGCCCGGAGGATCTGATGATCCTGAAGCTGGGCGCCAGCCAGCGGCGGCGGTTCGGTGATCATGCGTTATGCCAACTGCGGCCCAATTACGACGCGGCCCTGGGGGAATACAACCGCATTCTGGAGCAAAAATCCCGGATCCTGAAGGATCATTTTGAGAATCCGGCCCTCCTGGAGATCCTGCCGGAGTACAATACCCGGCTGTGCCAGGTGGGTGCCCTGCTGATCTCCTACCGGGCCCGTTTTTACGAGTCCATGAGCCGGGCGGCGGGGAGCTATCACGCGCTGTTTTCCGGCGGCACCGAGGAATTCGTCCTGGATTACAGGACGGTCTCCACGGTGACGGACCCCTTCGCCCCGGTGGCCACCCTGGCGGCGCAATTGCAGGACCATCTCCAGCGCCATTACCGGGCGGAATTGGAGTCGGCCCAATGCCTCACCGGCCCCCACAAGGACGATTTTACCGTGACTCTCTCCGATATTGACCTGAAAGCCTACGGCTCCCAGGGCCAGACCCGGACAGCGGCCATTTCCCTGAAGCTGGCCCAGCGGGAACTGATGGGCCGGGAGTTCGGGGAAGAGCCGGTGCTGCTGCTGGACGACGTCCTTTCCGAGCTGGACCCCGGCCGGCAGGATTTTGTGCTGAACCAGATCGTCAGCGGCCAGGTGTTCATCACCTGCTGCGAACCCGGCCGGTTTACCAAATTGGGGAAGACTATTGAAATATTTAGAGGAACAGCTATTTAGTTGAAAATTGACAATGGACAGTGGACAGTTAAGGTATTCCCTTCGGGAATGATTTAATCGTCCGCAAAGCGGACACCTTCATTGTAAACTGTCAATTGTCAACTGTCCATTGGAGGATATTATGTCTGACGAAACGAAAGTAACACAAGAATACGGCGGATCCCAGATCCAGGTCCTGGAGGGCCTGGAGGCGGTGCGCAAGCGCCCCGGTATGTATATCGGCTCCACCTCCGCCAGCGGCCTGCACCACCTGGTGTACGAGATCGTGGACAATTCCATCGACGAAGCTCTGGCCGGCTACTGCAAGCACATCACCGTGACCATCAACCCCGGCAACTCCATCACCGTCACCGATGACGGCCGCGGTATCCCCGTGGACATCCAGCCTCAGACGGGCCGGCCGGCCATGGAAGTGGTCTTTACGGTGCTCCACGCCGGCGGTAAGTTCGGCGGCGGCGGCTATAAGGTCTCCGGCGGCCTCCATGGCGTGGGCGCGTCGGTGGTGAATGCCTTGTCCGAATGGCTCCGGGTCCGGGTCTACAAGAACGGCCTGATCCACGAGATGAAGTTCGCCCGGGGCGCCATCACCCAGGAAATGACCATCGTGGGCAAGACCGACAAGACCGGCACGGAAGTCACCTTCCAGCCGGACCCCGAAATGTTCGACACCGTGGTCTACGATTACAACATCCTCCACGAGCGCATGCGGGAGGAGGCCTTCCTGAACGCCGGCCTTTCCATCACCATCACCGACGACCGGGACGATGAAAAGCAGATCACCGAGACCATGTGCTACGAAGGCGGTATCCGGGAGTTCGTCACCTGGTGCAACAAGAACAAGACCCCGTTGCACAGCGATGTGATCTACATCAGCGGCAGCAAGGGCGACGCCAGCGCCGAGATCGCTCTGCAGTACAACGACGGCTACAATGAATTCCTGCTGTCCTTCGCCAACGACGTCCGCACCCCCGAGGGCGGCATGCACGAGACCGGCTTCAAGACGGCCCTGACCCGTGTACTGAACGCCTACGGCACCAAAAAGGGCATCATCAAGGGCGATGACAAGGTCTCCGGCGAGGATTGCCGGGAAGGCATCACCGCCATCATCTCCGTGAAGCTGACGGATGCCCAGTTCGAGGGCCAGACCAAGGCCAAATTGGGCAACGCCTATATCAGCACCCTGGTCCAGCAGATCGTGGGCGAACAGCTCACCACCTACTTTGAAGAGCATCCCCAGGTGGCCAGGATCATCCTGGAGAAGGCTATGGAAGCCAACCGGGTCCGGGAAGCGGCCCGCCAGGCCCGGGACAAGGCCCGCCGCAAGACCGGATTGGAATCCGGCGGCATGCCCGACAAGCTGAAGGACTGCAACGAACGGGATCCCGCCCTGTGCGAGATTTACATCGTGGAGGGTGACTCCGCTGCCGGCTCCGCCAACCAGGGCCGTGACTCCCGGTTCCAGGCCATCCTGCCCATGTGGGGTAAGATGCTGAACGTGGAAAAGGCCCGGATGGACAAGGTCTACGGCAATGACAAGCTCTCCCCCCTGATCTCTGCTCTGGGCAGCGGCATCGGCGAGGATTTCGTCATGGAAAAACTGCGCTACCACAAGATCATCATCATGTCCGATGCGGACGTGGACGGCGCCCATATCCGTACCCTGCTGCTGACCTTCTTCTTCCGCTATATGCGGCCCCTGATCGAGCATGGCTTCGTCTATTCCGCCGTGCCGCCGCTGTACAAGCTGAGCCGCGGCAAGCAGACCCGGGTGGCCTACTCCGACGAGGAGCGGGATAAGATCTCCGCCGAAATGCGTGGCGAGAGCAACGTCAAGATCGACATCCAGCGCTACAAGGGCCTTGGCGAGATGAACAAGGAAGAGCTGTGGGAGACCACCATGGATCCCGAACGCCGGACTCTGCGCCGGATCACCCTGGAGGACGCCCGCCGGGCCGATGAGATATTCACAATCCTCATGGGCGAGCAGGTGGAACCCCGGAAGGAATGGATCGAGCGTAACGCAAAATACGCAATTAATATTGATATTTAAGCGCATAAATGCAACCCTTCCCAAGGGGGGAGTAGTCTTGCCCCCCGCATTTATGAGGGGGGTGGCCGAGCGTAAGCGAGGTCGGGGGGAGTAGTCTTGCCCCCCGCATTTATGAGGGGGGTGGCCGAGTGTAAGCGAGGTCGGGGGGAGTATATGAAACACAACAAAACCAACGAGCAATATGCCCGCCGTCTTCGTAAAGAGATGACCCCTTGGGAAAGAAAACTTTGGTATTTATTCTTAAAAGATTACCCTATACGATTTCAAAGGCAAAAATGTATCGACCAATTCATTGTAGATTTCTATTGTTTTCGTGCAAAATTAGTGATTGAGCTGGACGGCGGTGGACACTACAATGAAAAGACAGAAAACTATGATCAAAGCAGAACGAACATCTTGAATCAGTATGGATTGAAAGTGCTTCGCTTCTGCAATACAGATATTGACCAAAATTTTTACGGTATTTGCACCGTGATTGATGAAGAGGTGAAGGGGAGAATTTAATACTCCCCCCGGCCCTGCGGGCCACCCCCCTCATAAATGCGGGGGGCAAGGTTACGCCGCATACAACTTTTGGAGGTGCTTTATGGCAAAGCATAACCGCAACTACAAACCGGAGGACATTCTCTTTCCCGACCAGGTGATCACCGAATCCAACCTGGTGGACGAAATGGAAAAGTCCTACATCGAATACGCCATGAGCGTCATCGTGGGCCGCGCCCTGCCGGACGTTCGTGACGGCTTAAAGCCGGTCCATCGCCGGATCCTGTACACCATGTACGAGGACGGCCTGACCCATGACAAGAAATACAAAAAATCCGCCACCACCGTGGGCGCCGTGCTGGGCAGCTATCACCCCCACGGTGACGCCTCCGTTTACGACGCCATGGTGCGTTTGGCCCAGGATTTTTCCATGCGCTACATGCTGGTGGACGGCCAGGGCAACTTCGGTTCCGTGGACGGCGACCCCGCGGCGGCCTACCGTTACACCGAGGCCCGCTTAAGCAAGCTCTCCGCCGAAATGCTCCGGGACATCGACAAGGAGACCGTCAACTGGGATCCCAACTTCGACGAATCCAAGAAAGAACCCCGGGTCCTGCCCAGCCGGTTCCCCAATCTGCTGGTCAACGGCTCCAACGGCATCGCCGTGGGCATGGCCACCAACATCCCGCCCCACAATCTGACGGAAGTCATTAACGCCTGCGTGGCGGTGCTGGATGACCCGGAAGTGACCATGGTGGACCTGATGGAGCATATTTCCGGCCCGGATTTCCCCACCGGCGGCATCATTATGGGCCGCAGCGGCATCCGCGCCGCCTATGCAACGGGCCGGGGCAAGATCGTGGTTCGGGCCCGGACGGAATTCGAGGAATTCGGCGCGGACCGGGTCCGCATCATCGTCACGGAGCTGCCCTACCAGGTCAACAAGCGGGAACTGGTCCGCAAGATCGCCGAGCAGGTCCGGGATAAGAAGCTGGAAGGCATCTCCGACCTCCGGGACGAGTCTGACCGCATCGGTATGCGCATCGTCATCGAGCTGAAAAAGGATGCCAACCCCCAGGTGGTGCTGAACAATCTGTTCAAGCAGACCGCTCTGCAGACCGGCTTCGGCATCATCATGCTGGCCCTGGTGGATGACCAGAAGCAGCCCCGGATCCTGTCTTTGCGTCAGATCATCGACGAATATCTGGCCCACCAGATGGACGTGCTGACCCGGCGGACGGAGTTCGATCTCCGCAAGGCCCGGGAGCGGGCCCATCTACTGGAGGGCCTGCTGATCGCCCAGGACAATATCGACGAAGTGATCCGCATCATCCGCACCGCCTATGACGACGCCAAGCAGCGCCTGATGGAGCGGTTCGGTCTGGATGAGATCCAGGCCCAGGCCATTCTGGATATGCGCCTGAAGGCCCTGCAGGGCCTGGACCGGGAGAAACTGCAGAGCGAATACGACGAGCTGATGCAGCGCATCAATTACTTCCTGGAACTGTTGGCCGACCCCGAAAAACTGAAGGCCGTCCTGCGGACCGAACTTCTGGAGATCCGGGACAAGTTTGGCGACGGCCGCAAGACCGAGATCCAGGAGATCGAGGACGAGATCGACATCGAAGACCTGATCGAGGAAGAAATGTGCGCCTTCACCCTGAGCAAGCAGGGGTATATCAAGCGGATGCCCGTGGATACCTACCGGACCCAGGGCCGCGGCGGCCGCGGCGTCAACGCCCAGAATTTGAAGGAAGAGGACTACGTCAAGAGCCTGACCATCGCCTCCACCCACGATCATATCCTGTTCTTTACCGATAAGGGCCGTGTCCACCACCGGAAGGGTTACCAGATCCCCGAAGCCGGCCGCACCGCCCGGGGCACCGCCATCATCAATGTGCTGCCTCTGGAACCGGGCGAAAGCGTCACCGCCATGGTCATTACCCGGGAATTCCATGAGGAAGAGTACCTGATGATGTGTACCCGGCAGGGTACCGTCAAGCGCATCCCCTTCATCAGCCTCAAGACCAACCGCAAGGGCGGCATCCGGGCCATCACCCTGGAGGAGGGCGACGAGCTGGTGAACGTGATCCGCACCGGCGGCAATGACAACATCATCCTGGCCACCCGGGAAGGCATGGCCATCTGCTTCAACGAGAACGATGTCCGGCCCATGGGCCGTGACGCCGCCGGTGTCCGTGGTATTATGCTGACCAGCGACGACTATGTCATCGGCGCGGAGAAGTTTACCGAGGGCCACACCCTGCTGACCGTCACCGTCAACGGCTTCGGCAAGCGGACGGAGATGGCCGAGTACCTCCGTACCGGCCCCGAAGGCACCAAGATCCCCCAGCAGCGGGGCGGCAAGGGCCTGAAAAACTACAATATCACCCCCAAGACCGGCCCCATCGCCGGCTGCTGCGTGGTGGCGGAGGACGACGACGTCATGCTCATCGAGAACGGCGGCGTCATCATCCGTGTGCCCGCTTCCTCCATCAACGTCTACAAGCGTGACGTGCAGGGCGTCATTGTCATGCGCATCGAGGACGGCAACGCCCTGGTGTCCATCCAGCGGGTGGAAAACGAGGGCGAAGAGGAAGCATGAAAACCGTAACGCTGTATACCGACGGCGCTTGCTCCGGCAACCCCGGCCCCGGCGGCTGGGGTGCCATCCTGGAGTATAACGGCCGCGAAAAGGAGCTTTCCGGCGGCGAAGAAAGCACCACCAATAACCGGATGGAGCTCACCGCCGTAATCCGGGGCCTTCAGGCCCTGAAGGAGCCCTGCATCGTGGAGCTGTATTCCGACAGCAAGTATGTCATCGATGCCCTGGAAAAAGGCTGGGCCTGGGGTTGGCGGAAAAAAGGCTGGATCAAATCCGATAAAAAGCCGGCCCTGAACCCGGATCTGTGGGAAGTGCTGCTGGATCTGACCATGCAGCATGAAATGCACTACCATTGGGTCAAAGGCCACGCGGAGAATCTCAAAAACAACCGCTGCGACGAAATGGCCGTTGCAGAATCACAGAAACACCGTAGGGGAGGGTCTTGACCCTCCCTAAGCGTCACGATGATCGAAGAAAAAAGTTTTTTTTCGGGGGATGATATTGTTGTTTTACAGTAGAAAATCTCCACGAATTCCCAATTATGATTATTCCGGGGAGAACTTTTACTTTATTACAATTTGTACCTACAACAGAAGATGCATTTTTGGGTCTCCCGAAAAATTGAATCCGAAAGGTGAAATTGCAAAGGTACATATGGAACAACTGGATTTACACTACAGTAATGTACGATTGGATAAGTATGTGATCATGCCAAACCATATCCATTTGATATTGCAGTTAACCAGCGGGGGAGGAAACAACGCAGAACAAATCATAGCGCAGTATAAATCCGGTGTTTCCAGGGAGATTAGGAAAAATCACCCTGGCATGCGTATATGGCAACGGTCATTTCATGACCATGTAATACGATGTCAGGAGGATTATGAGCGGATCTGGAACTACATTGATGGAAATCCACAGTGTTGGGATAAAGATTGTTTTTATGTGGATCCGTTTATCATACAAGGCGAATAATAAATGTTTTAGGGAGGGTCAAGACCCTCCCCTACGGAAGGAATTGTGCGATGTATCTACCCATCGGAAACGACATGGCGGTGCGGGATCGGAATGTGATCGGCATTTTTGACCTGGACAACACCACCGTAACGGAGCGGGGCCGGGAATTCCTGGCCAACGCGGAAAAAGAGGGCCACATCGTCCCCTGGGATGCCCGATCGCCGGAGGATTTGCCGGCCAGCTTCGTGCTGACGGTGGAATACGGCATGACCCGGATCTACCAAACCTCCATGACCACGGACAAATTGAAGAAAAAATGGAAATGACGGCTTTTCAGCCGTCATTTTTGTTGTCAAACCCTTCACCCTTCCCGCGTAGGGGCGACCCTTGCGGTCGCCCAAATACCTTCCCCCGGGGGGAAGGTGCCCCCGAAGGGGGCGGAAGAGGAATGCGGGCAATAAACCTCCGACATCCTCCCGCCCTAAGTCCTCGAATCATCTACAGTCCCCTGCCATCCCGCATAGGGGCAACATTTGCGGTCGCTCGCCGCAACTCTTGCCCCCCGCATTTATGAGGGGGGTGCCTTTGCGTCCGCAAAGGCGGGGGGAGCCACCTGTTCCCCCATATAGGAGCGACCCTTGCGGTCGCCCGCAAAACCACCTCCGCCCCCGTAGGGGCGATTCACGAATCGCCCGCCAACACCGCCCCGTTTCTGTCATCCCGAGCGACCAACGGGAGTCGAGGGATCTACGCACCCGCCACCTACTGTGTAGGTATTCCGTGCGAAGATCCCTCCACGCGGCTGTGCCTTGGTCGGGATGACAAGCCGGCGCTCCCCACAATGCCTGCCGATGGAGGAAAAATCCACCACTCCACCAATTTATGGTTTACATAACACTCAATAATTCTTTCAACTACCCTCAAACAGTTCACTAATGGGCGCAAAAGTATACCCCATCTCCTTCCACCGGGTCAGCAATTCATCCAGAATTTCCGCATTGGTGGCCGACGTGGAATGGAGCAGCACCACCGCGCCGGGATGGATCCGGGGCAGCAGCTTGGAAAACGCCTGCTCCTTCGTCGGCTGGGCATCATTGTTCCAATCCACATACGCCAGGCTCCAAAATACGGTCTTATACCCCAAATCCTGGGCATTTTTCAAATTTTCCTCGGAAAAAATCCCTTGAGGCGGCCGGTAAAATTTAGCCATTTCCGCCCCGGTGACCTGGGTAAACAGCGCCTCCAGATCCCGTAGTTCCTTCTCAAAAGCCGCCGGATCGGAGATTTTGCTCATGTCATAATGATGCATGGTGTGGTTGCCCACGGTGTGGCCCTCGGCCACCATCCGCCGCACCAGATCCGGTTTTTTCTCGATGTAATGCCCCACCAGGAAGAAAGCCGCCGGCACGTTGTGCTTTTTCAGCGTGTCCAGAATTTTGGCCGTGCAGCCGTTTTCATAACCGGCATCGAAGGTCAGATAGATCACTTTCTCCTGGGTCTCGTCCATGTATGCGGCGTCGTATTTGGCCAGTTGGGCCGACGAAGCGGTACCCAGGGGCGCCGCCCCCTCGGTGCGGAAACTGAGACCCCAGGACCCCGTGGCGATGGCCTCCCCGGCGAAAATGCACACCGAAAGGATCACCGCCAGGATCAGCACCGAACAGATCATGTAAACATCCCGTTTTTGCATAGAAATTCCCCCTTTGGGACAAGAATATGCTGCAATGGGGAGGTTATGCAACATTCAGCCTCTTGTTCCGTTGATTCAGTACCTATGGCACTGTCATCCCGAGCGTAGCCGAGGGATCCGTTCTCCTTTTATACAGAAATGCAGATTCTTCGACTCCGCTTCGCTCCAATCAGAATGACATGTGGTGCAACAAACCCAAAATGAAAAACCACCCGGATCCCTCCGGGTGGTTTACATAATGTAGGATTCTTACTTCTGCAGGTAGTTATGGATGGCGGCAGCGCCCTTCTTGCCGGCGCCCATGGCCAGGATGACGGTAGCGGCGCCGGTAACGGCATCGCCGCCGGCAAACACGCCGTCACGGGTGGTCATCTCGTTCTCGTTGACGATGAGGCAGCCCTTGCGGTTGGTCTCCAGGCCGGGGGTAGTGGACCGGATCAGGGGGTTGGGGCTGGTGCCCAGGGACATGATGACGGTGTCCACATCCAGCACGAACTCGCTGCCGGGAACCTCAATGGGACGGCGGCGGCCGGAAGCATCGGGCTCGCCCAGCTCCATGCGGATGCACTTGATGCCGCAGACGCGACCGTTCTCGTCGCCCAGGATCTCCACGGGGTTGCACAGCGTCTTGAACTCGATGCCCTCTTCCTTGGCGTGATGCTTTTCTTCCAGACGGGCGGGCATTTCGGCCTCGCCGCGGCGGTAAACAACGTAAACATGATCCGCGCCCAGACGCATAGCGCAGCGGGCGGCATCCATAGCCACGTTACCGCCGCCCACCACGGCCACCGCCTTGGACTTGATGATGGGGGTGTCGGCCTCTTCGGTGTAGGCCTTCATCAGGTTGGTACGGGTCAGGTACTCATTGGCGGACATGACACCCTTCAGGCTCTCGCCGGGGATGTTCATAAACATGGGCAGACCGGCGCCGGAACCCACGAACACGGCCTTGTAACCCATCTCGAACAGCTCATCGATGGTCAGGACCCGGCCGATGACCATGTTGGTCATGACTTCCACGCCCTGAGCCTGGAGCTTGGTGATCTCATTGGCCACCAGGGCCTTGGGCAGACGGAATTCGGGGATGCCGTAGACCAGCACGCCGCCGGCGGTGTGCAGCGCCTCGAACATGGTGACCTGGTAACCCAGCTTGGCCAGGTCGGAAGCGGCGGTCATGCCGGCAGGGCCGGAACCCACCACAGCCACCTTGATGCCGTTGGATTCGGCCTTTTCGGGCATGGCGTTCACATTTTCACGGTACCAGTCGGCAACGAACCGCTCCAGGCGGCCGATGGCCACAGGCTCGCCCTTGATGCCGCGGACGCACTTGCATTCGCACTGGCTTTCCTGGGGGCAGACCCGGCCGGACAGGGCGGGCAGGGCGTTTGTGGAGGTGATGACTTCATAAGCGGCCTTGAAGTCGCCCTCCTGGACCTTCTTGATGAACTCGGGGATGCGGACATTGACGGGGCAGCCTTCCACGCACTTGGGATTCTTGCAGCCCAGGCAGCGGTTGGCCTCCTCGATGGCCATTTCGGCGGTGTAACCCAGGGTAACTTCCTGGAAATTCCGGGCGCGGACCTTGGGATCCTGCTCGGGCATGGGGACCTTCGTCAAAGACATATTAGCCATGTTCGGTATCCTCCTTACTTGATCAGATTCTTGCCCATGGCATCCATGCGGCAGGTGTGGGTGGCGGAAACTTCAGCTTCCCGGTCGCGGTAGGTGACGTTGCGGCTCATGAGTTCGGCAAAATCCACCTGATGGCCGTCAAATTCGGGACCGTCCACGCAGGCGAACTTCACTTCGCCGCCAACGGTGACGCGGCAGCCGCCGCACATACCGGTGCCGTCGATCATGATGGGGTTCAGGGAAACGGAAGTATGTACATCGAAAGGCTTGGTGGTCAGGGACACGAATTTCATCATGGGGATGGGTCCGATGGCCAGCACTTCGTCAAAATGCTCGCCGGCTTCCAGCAGCTCCTTCAGGGGCTGGGTCACCAGGCCGTGACGGCCGTAGCTGCCGTCGTCGGTCATGAGGATGAAATTGTCGGCAACTGCCCGGAATTCCTCCTCCAGGATCACAATATCCTTGCTGCGGAAGCCAACGATGACGGTAACTTCGGCGCCGGCTTCCTTAAAAGCCGCGGCAGAGGGCAGAGCGATGGCGCAGCCAACGCCGCCGCCAACCACGCAGACCTTCTTCTTGCCTTCCACGGGGGTGGGCTTGCCCAGGGGACCCACGAAGTCCTGGATGTAGTCGCCCTCGTTCAGAGCGCCCAGGGCGTTGGTGGAGAAGCCCACCTTCTGGAAAATGATGGTGACGGTGCCTTTCTCCCGGTCATAGCCGGCGATGGTCAGGGGCACGCGCTCACCCTTGTCGTCGATGCGGAAAATGATGAACTGGCCGGCCTTTGCCTTCCGGGCGATGAAGGGGGCCTCGATCTCCATCAGCGTGACGGAGGAATTCAGTTCCTTCTTGCGAACGATTTTATACATGATCTGATCCGTCCTTTTCAGTTTTGTAGTCGAATCTGGGCAAATGCCCATACAGCATCATTATATAACGGATGGTTGTATTTGTCAAATGGTTATCGATAAACTTGGCATGACTTGTGGAAGATATTTCAAATTTCCGTTCATCCGCCGCACCAATACCTTCCCCCGGTGTGGTGCTCTGCCCCCTTGCCTCTCCCTCTGGGAGAGGTGGCATTTGCGAAGCAAATGACGGAGAGGGTACCCAAACCTTCCCCCTGGGGGGAAGGTGGCACGGCGAATGCCGTGACGGATGAGGGGACCGCGGCGGCCTCCGGCCGCACCAAAGCCTTCTCCTGGAGGTGGTGCTCCGCGCAGCGGATCAAAATCCCAATGATAGCCGGGGGCAATCATACCTTATCAAATAGGTGCCCCCGCAGGGGGCGGATGTGGTGTAGCCCCGCAGGGGCGTCGCAATGGCGGTCATCCAACCGCACGGTGGGAAACCGGCACCTTACGATTAGGAGAAGCCTTGGCGGTCAATGTTTCACGTGAAACAAAAAGTGGCCGCCCGGTTGGACGGCCACAATGGAGGAGATCACTTGTTTTTCAGCAGGTCCCGGATCTCGGTCAACAGCAGTTCCTCTGCGCTGGGAGCGGGGGGGGCGGGCGGATTGGCGGCAGCTTCGGCGGCGGCAGCAGCGGCAGCGGCCTCGGCGGCTTCCCGTTCCTTCTTGTGGGCGGCTTCGTTCATGGTGTTCACAACCTTCACAATGACAAACACCACAATGGCCATGATCAGGAAGTTGATCACAGCGGAGATGAAGTTACCGTAGGTCAGGTAGTGGGGGACATAGACCTGGCCGATGACCTCGCCGGCCTCGTTCAGCACGTCTTCGTAGACGGGCACCACCCGGGGCAGTTCGATCTTCAGCTCGGAGAAATCGGTGCCGCCCAGGAAAATATTCACAAGGGGCATGATCAGGTCGTTGGTCACGGACTTGGTGATGGTGCTGAAAGCGCCGCCGATGATGGTACCGACAGCCAGGGCCATGGCGTTGCCCTTATTGATGAATTCCTTGAATTCAGCGATCAGGGACTTCTTGTTGGGATCTTTCTTGCTCATGTTCATGTTCCTTTCTATATTTGCCGCGTTCGGCTTATTTCTTTTCGATGACTTCCAGGCCGCCCAGGTACTTCCGCAGTGCCTCGGGCACCACGATGGAGCCGTCAGCCCGCTGATTCTGCTCCACGATGGCGGGGAAGATCCGGGAGGTGGCCAGGCCGGAGCCGTTCAGGGTGTGAACGAAGTCGATCTTGCCATCGGCCCGGCGGTAACGGATGTTGCCCCGGCGGGCCTGATAATCCCGGGCGTTGGACACGGAGGAAACTTCCTTGTAGCCGTTCATGGAGGGGATCAGGATCTCAATGTCGTAGGTCCGGGCCATGGATGCGGAGCAGTCGCCGGCGGCCAGCTTCACGGTGCGGAAATGCAGACCCAGGCCGGCCACCAGGTTTTCGGCCTTCTTCACCAGTTCTTCAAATGCCTCATCGGAACCCTCAGGGGTGGTAAACTGGAACATTTCCACCTTGTTGAACTGGTGGCCGCGGACCATGCCCCGCTCGTCGGCCCGGTGGGAACCGGCTTCCCGGCGGAAGCAGGGGGTGTAAGCGAAGAATTTCTTGGGCAGATCGGCCTCGGTGAGGATCTCATCCCGGTAGACGGAAGCCAGAGCGGCCTCGGCGGTGGGCAGCATATAGAAGGTGCCGCCTTCGGTGGGATGGTTGGAGATCTTGAACACTTCGTCAGCAAACTTGGGGAACTGGCCGGCAGTCAGGCCGCACTGGTACTCCAGCATGTGGGGCGGCAGGATGAAATCGTAGCCGTCGGCGGTGTGGGTGTCGATGAAGTAGTTCAGCAGGGCCCACTCCAGACGGGCGCCCATGCCGGTGTACATCCAGTTGCCGGCGCCGGCCAGCTTCACGCCCCGCTCATAGTCGATCAGGCCCAGGCTGGTGCAAAGATCCACATGGTGCTTGGGCTCAAAGTCGAAGGAATGCTTCTCGCCGATGTAGCGCAGAGGCTGGTTGTTCTCCTTGCCGCCGGGCAGCAGATCGGCGTCGGGCAGATTGGGCAGGCTCAGCATGGCCACCCGGTATTCCTCGTTCAGTTCCTTCAGCTTGGCGGTGTCGGCCTCGTTGGCGGCATCCAGAGCGATGGCTTCGGCCTTGTTGGCCTCGATCTGGGCGTCGATCTCGTCGGTGGGTTTGCCCTGCTTTTCGGCGCCCTTCTTCATGCCGAAAAGTTTTCCGTTTTCCTTGGCCAGCTTATTCTTCTGGGCGGTGCGGCCCTCGGAAGTGGTCTTCAGAGCGCGGATCTGCACGTCCAGCTCCAGGATCCGGTCAATGGTGGCGTCGCAATCCACCTCTTTGGCCTTCAGAGCCGCCTTCACGGCTTCGGGATTTTCTTTGATTTTACGAATGTCTAACATAATTACCTCTCCTTGTTGAGATACAAAATTTTTGATTACGGCAGAAGCTTTTCTGCCAGGCGATTACCGAGATAGTCCGCCATTTCGATATATGCTTCGTCGCTGAGATGCAGTCCGTCGGGGATAAACACATCCCGGAGTTTGGAACGGTCGCCCATATCCGCCGGTTTTTCGTAGAAGAACGGCGTAATGTCCCAAACGCAGACCTGCTCCTCGCCTGCAAAGACCTGGTCCAAAATGCGGTTGTATTCCTGCATTTTTTCGTGAGCCTCGGCGCTGTCCCGCTTGCAGTGGAAGGTTTTCAGGATGATCACCGGGATTTTGGGGAAATCCGTATGGATCCAGGTCACCAACCGCTTCAGCAGAAAAACGGCGTCCCAGGGGGATTGCCCGTGGTTGATCTCGTTATAGCCGGAGCGGATCACCACCGCCCGGGGGGCGTAGGGCCGAACCAACCGGGGATAATAATACAGAAGCTCGTCCACGACGGCTCCGCCGAAACCGTGATTGATCACTTCCAAATCACCGCCGGTGGCTTTCTTCAACTGCAGTGCGCTGCGTTCATAGCCCCAGTGGGCAAAAAAGGAACTGCCGTAAAGCAGAATTTTGCCGGTTTCCCGGGGAAATTCCTCCAATTGGCGGACAGAGGATGCGTAACGCAAAAAATCGATCTTCATCTCCATAGTCACTTCTCCAATTTCATCAGCGCGTCCAGCAGATTCTGCAGGTCCTCCGCGCCGTAAAATTCCAGTTCAAATTTACCTTTGCGCTTGCCGTTGACGATCTTCACGCCCCGGCCCAGGTGCTTGCTCAGTTGCTTTTCACACTCGCCGATGTAATCGATCCGCAAAGGTTCCTGGGGCAATTCCTTCGGCTCCTTGGCCATGTTCTTGCACAGCAATTCCGCCTGACGGACGGAAAGACCCAGGGCCATGATCTTTTGGGTAGCTTCCGTCTGCTTTTTCTCGGATTTCAGAGCCAACACCGCCCGGGCATGGCCGGCAGAGAGCCGTCCGGCACGGACGTGCTCCAAAATGGCGGCCGGGAGATTCAGCAGCCGCAGGGCGTTGGCCACGCTGGGACGGGATTTGCCCACCCGGGCGGCGGCCTCCTCCTGGGTCAGGCCGTGTTCGGCCATGAGGGTCTGATAACCCAGGGCCTCTTCCACGGGATTCAGGTCCTGACGCTGAAGATTTTCAATCAGGGCCAGCTCCAGAACTTTTTTGTCATCGGCTTCCATGACCACCGCCGGGACTTCCGTCAGTCCGGCGATCCGGGAGGCCCGCCAGCGGCGTTCGCCGGCGATGATCTGATAATACCCGCTGGGCAGTTCCCGAACGGTCAGCGGCTGGATAATGCCGTGTTCGGCAATGGACTCCGCCAGGGCCTGCAGCTCCTCTTCGTCAAAATCCTGACGGGGCTGGTCGGGATTGGGTTCGATTTTATAAATGGGCAGCAGCTTGTAAGGGGTATTTTCCGAGGGGCGTTCCTCAAAATCGCCCAGCAGCGCGCCCAAACCTCTGCCTAAGCCTTTGTTTGATGCCATTTCATTACCTCATAATTACAAATGATAAATTACAAATTACAAATTATGCGCGGATTTTCATTTGTAATTTGTAATTATAAATTATCACAGCTTGCGTTTGATTTCCTCTGCAACGGCCTTGTAGGCCACGGCGCCCCGGCTGCCGCGATCGTAAGCCGTCACCGGCAGACCGTGGCTGGGGGCCTCCGCCAGGCGGATATTCCGGGGGATCACCGCGGAATAGACCTTGCCGGGGAAATGCCGCCGTACTTCCTGGGCCACCTGGGTGGAGAAATTGGTCCGGCCGTCAAACATGGTCAGCAGCACGCCGAAGATCTCCAGCCGGGTGTTGATCCGCCGTTTCACGCCCCGCAGAGTGGCCATCAGGTCGGAAAGGCCCTCCAGGGCGTAGTATTCGCATTGAACCGGCACCAGAATGCCGTCGGCGGCAGCCAGGGCGTTCAAAGTCAGCAGCTCCAAAGACGGGGGACAATCGATCAGAATGAGATCGTACCGGCTCCGCACCGCTTCCAGAGCCTTGCTCAGGCGGTAATTGGGTTCCTCCATGGAGATCAGCTCCACGCCGGCGCCGGCCAGATCCGGGGAACTGGGCAGCACATCACCGAATTTGGTGGAAACGATCACATCTGCCGTGGATTCGCCGTTGATGACCACGTCGTAAATATCCTTCTTGATCTTCCGCTTGTCAATGCCCAGCCCGGAGGTGGCATTGGCCTGAGGATCGAAGTCGCAGAGCAGGACCTTCAGGCCCAGCTCCGTCAGGGCCGCCGTCAGGTTCACGGCGGAAGTCGTCTTTCCAACGCCGCCCTTTTGATTGACGACGGCGATTATTTTACCCATAAGCCTTCTCCTTATGAATGTTTCACGTTAAACATTTTTCTGTTCAGGTGCCGTCGGTGCTGTCCACGGTCTCCTCGGTGTCATAATTCTGGCCGATACCGAAGTCAAAAATGCCGTTGCCGCTGCCGTCGGACAGATGGATCAGCAGAAACGCGCAAGCGGCCCAGGCCAGCAGCGCCAGGATCAGCAATGTGACCAGCCAGCGGTTGGCCTTTTTTAGCTGGCGCACCTGTTCTTCCGGTTTCAGGACCTTGGCCCGCTTCTTTTTCTTGGCGGGGGCCGCGGTGCTGCGGTTGGGGAGCTTCACCAGCACGTTGGGATTGACGGGATATTTTTCCATCACCGCCAGGCAATCCGGGCAAAAAACGCCGGAATTTTTCAATTCAACGCCGCATTTCATGCAATTCAAGGCCATCACCTCCGGAAGTCCATACTTTCTCCTATTGTACTACAATTTTCAGGAACAGTAAAGAGGAAAAATGAAATATTTCGCCGTTGGGCCGCTGTTACGAAATAATTATAAAATCCCTATTGACAATCATGTGACCATGTGATAATATCATATCACCACAACATAAGGAGCGTGAAATACTATGGAATGGATCATCCCCGGAACGACCATCACCGCCCAAAGAGAAGATGCCCCTGAGATCGGCCGTCTGTTTCAAAATATGTTCGCCACCGGCGGACTGGTGCTGAGCCAGGTCGCCAATCTCACGGGCCTGGAGCCTTACGCCATCCAGAATTGGGTCAAGCGCGGGTTCCTGACCGGCCCCGACCACAAGCGCTACACCATGAATCAGGTCTGCCGGATCCTGAATATCAATATGCTGCGGCCGGCCCTGCAGATGGAGCAGATCTGCAGCCTCCTGCAGAGCATCAACGGCCAGCTCAACGACGAATCCGATGACCTGGTGGACGATGCATGGCTGTATTTCCGCTTTGTCCGGCTGGCGGCCCGGGCCCGCTACATCGGCGGCACCCAAAATTGGGACGATGCCCTGGCGGAGGTGACGGCGGATTACGCCGAGCCGGTCCCCGGCGCCCGGGAAAAGCTGATATCGGTGCTGCGGGTGATGCTCACCGCCTGGGTGGCCGCCCAGCTCCGGACCCAGGCCGAAAAAATGCTGACCGACCTCTGTTGATCCCCCCGCACCCCCCTTGCCGCCGCCCCCCCTGACCTCCGCACCCCTTGCCTCTCCCTCTGGGAGAGGGCGTATCTCATACCTTCCCCCGGGGGGAAGGTGCCCCCAGTTCGCAAACTGGGGGCGGAAGAGGAATGCGGGCGATAATGTACGTTATCGTACAACCCAAAGACCTCCGCCCTACAATATCAACATCTCAACCCATTATTTCAGAAAGGACCGGACAATGAAAAAATACATCCTTCGCCTCTTGATCATGTGCCTGGCCCTGAGCCTGCTGTGCGGCTGCATGGCCTATGACGCGCCCAGCGGTCAGAGTATGTACATGGACAGCAACGGAAAATCCTGGACCATCGATCACGAGGCCAAAACCGTCACCCAGGGCGACACGGTCTACACCTTCACCGTCACCGACGCCGGTACCCAAAACCCCGGTTTCGTCATTACCTACCCCAACGGCGCCACCTATTACAGATCCAAAACCAGCGAGGGCCAGAGTTGGGACTATGACGAGACCCAGTATGCCCCCGGATCGGTGCTGGCAGACCTGCTGGAAAAATATTACACGGGAACCCCCAGCCGGATCTCCTGGCCCAACATCGTCCTTGGCATTTTCTGCTGCATCATCGGCTTTGTCAATCTGTGTTTCCCGGAAGCTGCCTGGTACCTGAGCCATATGTTCAAGGCGTGGCAGTATGAGAGCGTGGAACCCAGCGACGCCGGCCTGCTGGTGACCCGCATCGGGGGCCTGGTGTTGATCATCCTGGGCCTGGTGTCCTTCTTCATGGATTTCCATTAACTCCCCGCCGTACCCAAGCCTTCTCCTGGAGGTGGTGCTCCGCGCAGCGAATCAAAATCCCAATGATTGCCGGGGGCAATCATACCTTATCAAATAGGTGCCCCCGCAGGGGGCGGATGTGGTGTAGTCCCGCAGGGGCGTTACATGGCAGGATTTCCAACCGATCGGCGGGCGCAAGCCCCTGTCTTTCAATCAAAAAATAAAAAAAACATAAAGGAGCAAACAACAATGGCAGATTATTATGACACCACCGGGAAAAAGCCGGTGGACAAGAAGAAACTGGGCCGCCTCATCACCGTGGCCCTGGCGCTGATCCTGGTATTCGCCGTGGCCGGCAGCTGCTGGTATACCGTGGATGACAAGCAGCAGGCGGTGGTCACCACCTTCGGCGCCGTGACGGACATCGTGGAGCCGGGCCTCCATTTCAAGCTGCCCCTGGGCATCCAGCAGGTCCATCGGGTGGACGTCAATGTCTACCAGAAGATCGAGCTGGGCTACACCAGCAACGGCGACGGCACCTCCGTATCCAAAAACAGCGAATCCACCATGATCACCGGCGATTATAACATCGTCAATGTGGATTTCTTCGTGGAATACAAGATCACCGACCCCGTAGCCTTCCTCTATTCCTCCAACGATCCCGAAGCCATCCTGCGGAACCTGATCCAGAGCCAGGTCCGGAACGTGGTTGGCTCCTCCACCGTGGACTCCGTCCTGACCGACGGCAAGGAAAACATCCAGATGCAGGTCAAGGACCTGGTCTCCCAGATTTTGTCTGAGTATCAGATCGGCCTGACCCTGGTGGATGTCCGCATCCAGGACTCCGAACCCCCCACGCAGAAGGTCATCGAGGCATTTAAGGCCGTGGAAACCGCAAAACAGCGGGCCGAAGCCGTGGTCAACGATGCCAAGGCTTATGAAAACGCCCAGATCCCCAATGCCGAGGCCGAAGCCGACAAACTGCTGCAGAACGCGGAATTTTTGAAGCAGAAGCGCATCAACGAAGCCATCGAAGCCGTGGCCCGGTTCGAAGCCATGTACGCCGAGTACGCCAAGAACCCCGAGATCACCCACTCCAGAATGTATTACGAAGCAATTTCCGAGATCCTGCCCGGCGTGAAGCTCTATATCAACACCGGCAACGGCGAGGATGTGGATATGCTCCTGCCCCTGGACGACCTTATGGGAGGTAACAAGTAATGAAAAAAGGTATTATCTTTGCCATTGTGGCCCTGATCCTGGTGGTCGTGGCCGCCAATTCCGTGTACACCCTGCAGGAAAATCAGTATGCCTGTATCTTCCGCTTCTCCGAGATCATCGACACCGAGGATGAATCCGGCCTCCACTTCAAGATCCCCTTTGTGGACACCGTGGAGTATTTCACCAAGGCCACCCAGCTTTACGACATTCCCCCCAGCGAAGTGCTGACCTCCGATAAGCAGAATATGACCGTGGACTGCTACATTCTCTGGAGCATTTCCGATCCCCAGCAGTTCTACCGGGCCCTGGGCACCACCGCCAAGGCCGAGGACCGGCTGGACGCCATCACCTACAACGCCCTGAAGACCGCCATGGGCACCCTGGCCCAGGCCGACATCATCAACATGAATGACGGCGCCGAGCGCAACGAGATCTACGAATCCATCGCCACCACCGTGGACGGTCAGGCCGCCTCCTACGGCATCCATGTGGAGGATGTGAAGATCAAGCAGTTTGACCTGCCCGACTCCAACCTGGAAGCGGTCTATACCCGTATGATCTCTGAGCGGAATCAGATGGCGGAAAAGTACACCGCTGAGGGCAACAAGGAAGCAACCCTGATCCGCAACGAAGTGGATAAGACCGTCAACATCCTCATTTCCGATGCCCAGGCCAACGCCGCCAAGCTGGAGGCCGAAGGCGAAGCCGAGTATATGCGGATGCTGGCCGAGGCTTACGACACCGACGACAAGAAGGAATTCTACGAGTTCATCCTGGCCCTGGATGCCCTGAAGGCCAGCCTCACCGGCGGGGAAAAGACCGTCATCCTGGACGGCGACTCCGACCTGGCCAAGATCCTCACCGGCGGAAAGTAAATTGATAGTGGCAGTGGAGCGTGGACAACGGACAAAAACACCCCACGGTCATCCTGAGCGAGCGAAGCGAGCCGAAGGATCCGCCCCCCCTTTGCCCCCGCCCTACAGCAGCTCCGCCCCCCTTGCCTCCCTCTGACGAGGGAGGTGGCATTTGCGAAGCAAATGACGAAGAGGGTACCCAAACCTTCCCCCTGGGGGGAAGGTGGCACGGCGAATGCCGTGACGGATGAGGGGGCCGCGGCGGCCTGCGCGCCATCATCAATCAGAAAGGAACAGCGGTATGAAACTCTACATGAAACAAAAAGTCTTCTCCTGGGGCGACAAATTCACGGTTTGGGACGCCGACGGCCGGGAGCGGTACTTTGTCCAGGGCGAAGTGTTCTCCTGGGGCAAAAAGCTCCACGTTCTGAATCCCCACGGCGAAGAAGTGGCCTTCATCAAGCAGGAGGTCTGGACCTGGATGCCGAAATTCTACGTTATGGTGGGTGGCCGCCAGGTGGCCACCATCCGCCAGGAATTCACCTGGTTCCGGCCCCGTTACTCCGTGGACGGCCTGGGATGGGACGTCCAGGGCCATTTTTGGGAGCATGACTACGAGGTGACCAAAAACGGCCGTCCGATGGTCACCATCACCAAGGAATGGATGACCTGGGGCGACAGCTACGAGCTGGACATCGCCCCGGAAGCCGACGAGATCGTGGCCCTGGCCGTGATCCTGGCCATCGATGCCATCGTCGCCCAGCGAAACAACAATAACGATTGACCGCCCATCCCCACCCCCCAACCTGTAGGGAAAGGCTATGGCCTTTCCGTTAACCCTGGACAACCAGGCGGTCTGTTATTGGCACAAGGTGGAATAACCACCGGCCCAATCATCCCACCTGAGCGGCGAGGTCATAACCTCGCCCTACGAAAGCTCCGCCCCCCTTGCCTCTCCCTCTGGGAGAGGTGCCCAGTCCGCAGACTGGGCGGAGAGGGTATACCTCCGCGTAGGGGCGACCCTTGCGGTCGCCCGCCCCTGCGCCGCAAGGCGCAAAACCCTTCTCCCACTTTTGTAGGGAAAGGCTATGGCCTTTCCGTTAACCCCGAACAACCAGGCGGTCTGTTATTGGCACAAGGTGGAATAACCACCGGCCCAATCATCCTACCTGAGCGGCGAGGTCATAACCTCGCCCTACGAAAGCTACGCACCCCTTGCCTCTCCCTTTGGGAGAGGTGGCGCAAATCTCCGATTTGCACCGGAGAGGGTGTCCCCCAATCCCTCGAATCATCTACAATCCCCTGTCATCCCGAGCGACCAACGGGAGTCGAGGGATCTACGCATTTACCACTTGCTGTGCAGATATTCCCTGCGAAGATCCCTCCACGCGCTCCGCTTGGTCGGGATGACATCCTTTTCCCAACCTCACCCTACCATGTCCCTCCGCCCCAACATTCGTGGTTTACATAACACCATATCCCCTAAAAAACGGAACGCCCAAAACGGGCGTTCCGTTCCAAAATTTATCAGCACAGCTTGGCGCCGGCGGGGATGGCGTCGGAGATCATGACCAGATTCAGCTTCTCCTCGCCCTTTTCGGTATGCACCGCGCTCAGCAGCATACCGCAGCTCTCCCGGCCCATCATCTTCCGGGGGGGCAGATTGGTGATGGCCACCAGGGTCTTGCCGATCAGCTCCTCCGGCTTGTAGAACTTTGCGATGCCGGAAAGGATCTGCCGGTTGGTGCCGGTGCCGTCGTCCAGGGTAAACTGCAGCAGCTTGTCGGACTTCTTCACGGGCTGGCAATCCAGCACCTTCACCGCCCGCAGATCGCTCTTGCAGAAGGTGTCGAAATCCACATTTTCCTGGGCGTAAGGCTCAATTTCCAGGGGCGGCAGGGCAGCCTTGGCCTTGGCGGCGTTGAATTCCTCGATCTCCGCCAGCTTCTTGGCCGCATCCAGCCGGGCGAAGAGGATCTCACCGGCGCCCACATTCTTGCCGCTTTCCAGCACGCCGAAGGTGGTCAAGCTCTCCAGACCGCCGTTTTCGGCGCCCAACTGGGCCAGGATCTTGGCGGAAGTGTCCGGCAGGAAGGGCTCCAGGGCGATGGCGGCGAAGCGGATGGCCTCCAGCAGATTGTACAGCACGGTACCCAGCCGGGGATGATCGGCCTCGTTCTTGGCCAGGGCCCAGGGGGCGGTCTCGTCGATATACTTGTTGGCCCGGCGCAGCAGCACGAAGATTTCGTCGATGGCATCGGCCACCTTCAGCTCGTTCATCCTGGCCTCTACCCTACCCGGCATGGCCAGGGCCACGGCCTTCAGCTCTTCGTCCAGGGCGTCGGGGGCCACGGGGGCCTGGATCGCGCCGCCGAAATACTTGTTGTTCATGGCCACGGTGCGGTTCACCAGGTTGCCCAGGATGTTGGCCAGCTCGGAGTTGATCCGCTCGATGATCAGCTCGTAGGTCATGATGCCGTCGGCGGCGAAGGGCATCTCATGCAGCACGAAGTACCGCACCGCATCCACGCCGAACAGCTCCACAAGATCGTCGGCATAGATCATGTTGCCCTTACTCTTGCTCATCTTGTCGCCCTTCACCAGCAGCCAGGGATGGCCAAAGACCTGCTTGGGCAGTTCTTCGCCCATGCTCATGAGGAAAATGGGCCAGTAAATGGTGTGGAACCGGACGATGTCCTTGCCGATCAGGTGCAGATCCGCGGGCCAGAACTTCCTGTAATGCTCGTCGTGGTTGCCGTCGGGGTCATAGCCGCAGAAGGTGATGTAGTTGGACAGCGCGTCCAGCCACACATAGCTGACATGACCGGGGGCGAAGGTCAGGGGCACGCCCCAGGTGAAGCTGGAACGGGACACGCACAGATCCTGCAGACCCGGCTTCAGGAAGTTGTTCACCATCTCGTTCTTCCGGCTTTCGGGCTGGATGAAGTCGGGGTGGGACTCGATGTGCTGCAGCAGCCGGTCGGCGTACTTGCTCATCTTGAAGAAGTAGGCTTCTTCCTCGGCATCCTTGCATTCCCGGCCGCAGTCGGGGCACTTGCCCTCCACAAGCTGGCTCTCGGTCCAGAAGGATTCGCAGGGGGTGCAGTATTTGCCCACATACTTACCCTTGTAGATGTCGCCCTTTTCGTACATCCGCTCAAAGATCTTCTGCACCTTGGTCTTGTGTTCGGGATCGGTGGTGCGGACGAAGCGGTCGTAAGTGGTGTTCATCAGATCCCAGATCCGCTTGATCTCCCCGGCCACGTTGTCCACGTATTCCTGGGGGGTGATGCCGGCGGCTTCGGCCTTTTCCTGGATCTTCTGGCCGTGCTCGTCGGTGCCGGTCTGGAAATAGACGTCAAAACCGGCCTGCCGCTTGTAGCGGGCGATGGCATCGGCCAGCACGATCTCGTAGGTGTTGCCGATGTGGGGCTTTGCGGAAGTGTACGCAATGGCTGTGGAAATATAGTAGGGTTTCTTTTCGGTCATGTTCATTTCTCCTCTCAAACAGAAAACGCCCCCGGAATACTCCAAGGGCGTAAATTTACGCGGTACCACCTTGATTCGCAGAAAAGATCTGCCTCAAAACGCGTTAACGGGCGCACCCGGCGATGCTTACATATCAACATCGCAGCTCCGAGACCATCTTCATCCGCTTCCGCCTGCCCCATTCCACCCCCCGGGACTCTCTGTAAGGGTTCCACGAATTACTCTTCTCTTCACCGCTTTTTCCTTATATGGGGGTATTATACCCACAAACTCCCAATTTTGTCAACCATTTTTTATCATTCCGGGGATCCAACTCTCCGCCCGCCCGTCGCCAGCCACAATTCTTGCCCCCCGCATTTATGAGGGGGGTGGCCGAGCGTAAGCGAGGTCGGGGGGAGTCACCTTTTCCCATCCCCGCGTAGGGGCGACCCTCGCGGTCGCCCGCAACAATCGCTTTTTATAACCCCTTCCGGGCCAGTTCGATGTAATGCCGTGCGGACTCGGCGTTGCCCTGGATCTGGGCGGCGGATACCGCCTTCACCACGGTGGCGGGACTGCCCAGGATCAGACTGCCGTCGGGGGCGTTCATTTTGCCGGTGACCAGGGCCCCGGCCCCCACGATGCAGTTGTTTCCAATAACGGCACCGTCCAGAATGATGGCCCCCATGCCGATGAGACAGTTGTTGCCCACAGTACAGCCGTGAACGATGGCCCCGTGGCCCACGGTGCAGTTTTCGCCCAGGGTGGTCTGTTCATGGAGGATACACCCTTCCTGGATATTGGTGCCGGCCCCCACGGTGATGGTGCCGCAATCCCCCCGCAGCACCGCATTGTACCAAATGCTGACGTTTTCGCCCAGCACGACATCCCCTACCACCGTGGCGTTTTTTGCGATGTAAGTTGACATAACATCATCCCTTTTCCGTTTTTTCCAGTATACCACATCCCACCCCCCCGGCGCAAGGCCCAATCCCCCACCACAAGAGCGGGAATGTAGGGGACGGGTTTCCCGTCCCGCGGGCGGGTGGTGCGCCGCACCCATACCTTCCCCCGGGGTGGTGCTCCGCCCCCCTTGCATCTCCCTTTGGGAGAGGTGCCCAGTCCGCAGACTGGGCGGAAAGGGTTTTATCATCCCGAGCGACCAACGGGAGTCGAGGGATCTACGCATTCACCCCTTGCTGTGCAGATGTTCCCTGCGAAGATCCCTCCACGCGGCTGCGCCTTGGTCGGGATGACAAGCCGGTTCTCCTGTGAGGCCTGTCGCAAAAAAAAGGAGCGGCCGCAGCCGCTCCCCTGGGGATCATCGGGATCAATCGTCCCATTCTTTTTCGCTGTGGATGATCTCGCCGGTCTGGGCATCGATCTCATACTCATACTCCCAGCCGTCGTACTTGAATTCCACTTCCCAAACAAGGCGGCCGTTCTCCCGGTCCTTTTCGGCCTGGACCCGCTTCACCTGCCGGTCGGCCAGGCCGGCATGCTCCAGAGCGATGGCTTTGGCCTCCTCAGCGGTGATGGTATCGGGCTGTTCCGCCGGGACCTCTGCCGCGGGGGGATCGGTCTCCTGCTTCCTGGGGGGATCGTATTCTTTGTCCCACTTC
Source organism: Oscillospiraceae bacterium (assembly GCA_015068175.1). The sequence continues at coordinate 14,596 of SVLA01000002.1, read as the reverse complement.
AAAACAGCGCCGGTCTCGGCGTTGATGTCGTAATCGAATTCCCAATCACCCTGGCGGAATTCCACTTCCCAGACCAAAACGCCGTTCTCCCGGTCCTTTTTGGCCTTCAGACCCGTGACCTGGTCCGCGGACAGTTCCGCATGCTCCAGAGCGATGGCCTTGGCCTCTTCCGCCGTCAAAAGCCGGGGCGCCGCCGGGGGCGCATCGGTGGGCTGAGGTTCGGTAGGCTGAGGCTCCGTGGGAGTGGGGTTGCTGCCGGGGGTGGAATTTCTGGGGGGATCGTAGTCCTTTTCCCATTTTACGATGGCGCCGGTCTCGGCGTTGATGTCGTAATCGAATTCCCAATCACCCTGGCGGAATTCCACTTCCCAGACCAAAACGCCGTTCTCCCGGTCCTTTTTGGCCCGCAGACCGGTGACCTGCTCCGCGGACAGTTCCGCATGCTCCAGAGCGATGGCCTGCGCTTCTTCCGCCGTCAGTTCCTGAACGGCGGGCGTTTCTGCCGGCTGTGCAGCCGCCGGCGTTGCTTGCTGGGGATCCGCTGGAGCCGCTATTGCGGCGCCGGTTCCTGTGAAAAGCAGGGCGGCAATCACAGCGGATGCGATCAAACGAATATTCATTGTCGTCCTCCTTATAAATTATGGGCAGGGAAGTCCTGAGACTTCCCTGCCCTGTTTCTGTGTTTTCAGATCAGCTTGCAGGGAGTCATAGGGCTCGATGCAAAGTTGATTATTCTTTTACTTGAAGTAGCGCTTCAGCAGGCCTTCCAGACCGCGGCCGTGGCGGGCTTCGTCACGGGCCATCTCATGGACGGTGTCGTGGATGGCATCCAGGCCGTTCTGCTTGGCCACCTTGGCCAGGTCGAACTTGCCGGAGGTGGCGCCGTACTCGCAGTCCACACGCCATGCCAGGTTCTTCTTGGTGGAAGCGGTCATGTTGGGCTCCAGGTCCTCGCCCAGCAGCTCGGCGAACTTGGCGGCATGCTCAGCCTCTTCAAAGGCGGCCTTCTCCCAGTACAGACCGATCTCGGGGTAGCCTTCCCGATGGGCGATCCGGGCCATGCACAGATACATACCGACCTCAGCGCACTCGCCCTGGAAATTGGCCATGAGCTGATCGAAGATGAACTTCTTGTCTTCCTCGGAGATGTCGGGGTTGTTCTTGACGGTCTTGCCGTAGACGCCGTACTCATGCTCGGCGGCCAGCTTGCCGGCCTCCATCACCTTGAACTTGGAGCCGTCCACCTTGCACAGGGGGCACTTGAAACCTTCGGGCATCACTTCTGCTTCATGAACATAACCGCAAACGGGGCAAACAAACTTCTTCATAATAAATTCCTCCAAATAATGTAATGTTTTTTAGATTTTGGTTTTAATTTTGGGTGTTACATTGGCCACACAGGCCGGTAAATGTGAGATTGCAGCTGCAGACCCGGCCGCCGGAGCATCCGGCTGCTTTGTCTGTCAGTTCCTGGGGCACGGCGATCTGATGCAGATCTTCCACCTTGCCGCAGTCGGTGCAGATGAAGTGGACATGGGGCTCCGTATTGCCGTCGAACCGCTCCACGCCGTTCACCGTCCCCACGGAAATAGCCAGGCCGTTTTCCTTAAAATAGGCCAGATTCCGGTAGACCGTTCCCAGGCTCAGGTCCGGGATCACCGGCTTCAGTTGGGCATAGACCCAATCGGCGCCGGGGTGGCAGGTGGTGGATCGCAGGCAGTTCAGGATCGCGTCCCTTTTGCGAAAGTGTTTGGATGTTCGCTCCATAAGCACCTCCTTGTTGCGAATGATTATCGTTTACACCTGTATATTAGCACATCCTTTTCTGTTTGTCAATAGGAATTATTCGCATTTATAAAATATTTTTTTAGTTGCCTCTTTTTGCAGACGGTGGTATGATATTGTCAAAAGGAGGCGATCCCATGAACCGATTTTATGAAGAGGATATCCTGCGGCATTGTAAGCATATTCGGGAGAAGATCCGGGTAGCACCGGAGATGTTCGGCGCGGCCAAAGCAGAACCGGGCAAGGGCCAGCTCGATGCCCTCCGGGAACTGATGGAGGCGGCGGAAACCTGCTGTAAGGATCTGCTCCCCCGCCGGTGCCATACCTATGGCGACATCCGCCTGCCCTGGGATCCGGAAAAGACCCGGTCCGGCCTGACGGCTTCTGTGGATGCCTTGAACCGGATCCTGGAGACACCGAAACTGCCGCCGCTGATGCTGCTGTTCCGGGAGGACCTGGAAAAATTGCGGGATCTTCTTTCCGCTGCCCGGGATGCGCTGAATGAGGCCGAGGCCCGCCATGATGCCGCCTCCGCAGCCTGGTTGGCGGAAAATCAGGATGCCATTGCAGAAATGCAGCGGCGCCTTTTGGAGAACGGAGATCTGTCCTTCAGCCTGGAGGGCGATGAGTGGGATGACACCGGTTTCCGCCGCCCCGGAGAAGATGCCTGCCGGGAGGTGGTGGTACCGGAGGATCAGCCGGCGCCCCCGGCCCATGATCTGTTTATATCCTATAGGCGCGAGGAAGAGGAAATTGACCAGGAGCGCCTGCGCCGTATGGAAGAGGAGCGCCGGCGGTTCCAGGAGCAGATGCTGTGGGATCTGGAGCAGCTCCGCAAAAACAGCGCCCACATGGACCCGTCCCTGTCTGCGGCGGATTGGTACCGCCAGGCGGCAGACCAGGGCCCGTCTCCATCCCCGGCGCCGGGAGAGCATACCTGCGCGGATCAGGAGCTTGTAGGCGCCGCCGACGGCGGCGGCAAACGCAGCGTTGTGGGAACACCGCCGGGACCGGGGCCCGGATCCGCCGGCGGCCTGCAGAGAAAAATGGCCCGGCCGGGTTCCGGCGGAAGTGCCGGCAAACGTCCCGGTTATCCCGTTCCGCCCGCGGCGGGGTATGCAACAAACGGTACCGAAACGGGCAGTAAAAAGGCCCCAAAAAGCTCCTTTATGGGCCTTTTTGGACCCAAAAAGGGTGGTAAAAAACCGTCGAAAGAAGACGAAGTACAGTTCCGGGCGGCCGCGCCAACCATGATCCACCCCGGAGATTACTTCCTTGTGAAGGTCATGATGCACCTGCCGGAGGACCATGAGCAGGCGGACCGGGCGCAGAAGACCCTGGGCGACCGGGTCAAAGCCGCCGCCAGCGGCATCTTCCGGGCCCAGCGGGATCAGCGTTTCCGCATCACCCTCCGGTCCCCGGATGTGGCCGACCTTTGCGCCACCGAGACCATCTCCTGGAACGGCCGCTTCTCCAGCGTCGACATGGATCTGTTCCTTCCCCTGGATTTCGATAAAAAACAGCTCCGTCTTCATGGCCGCGTCTATTCCGATGACGCGGTGGTCACCGATCTGAAGATGATCCTGGAGGTGAATACTCTCTATCCCCAGGAGGTGCCCTGCGAAAAATGCGCCCTGCGCAGCGCCTTCGTCTCCTACGCCAGCGCCGACCGGGACCAGGTGGTGAGCCGCATCCAGGGCATTCAGTTGGCGGCCCCGGACCTGGATCTGTTTTTCGACGTGGAAAACCTGAAACGGGGGGAGCATTGGGAGCGGAGATTGTATAAAGAGATCGAAAAAAGAGATCTTTTCTACCTTTTCTGGAGCAAAAACGCCGCCGCATCCCCCTGGGTGGCCAAGGAATTGGCCCATGCCATCAGCCATAAGAGCCTGGATGCCATCGAGCCGGTGCCCCTGGAACCCCCTGACGAGTGTCCCCCGCCGGAGGCTTTGAAGGACCGGCACTTCAACGATTGGACATTGCGCTACAGAAAAACATAAAAAACGACCCGGCATCTGCCGGGTCAAAAATTTGCTTATTCGTAATCGGAACGGCGGTAACCCTTGCGGTCAAAGACGAAAATCACCACAATATCCACCACCAGGCAGGACACCAGGGCCAGGACCACTTCCCAGATCAGGCATTGGACGGCGCACCAGACCATGTCCATGGTCTCCATATTGCGGAAATTATTGCAGATCACCGCCATGACCACGGTCAGGATCAGGCCCAGGGGCATCCAGATACAGCCCACCAGCCGGTGGGTGAATTGCCAGGCATCCAGGCTGGACATGCTCCACCAGAACCGGTAACCCAGGGAATAATTGGCCTCTTTCGGGGGCGCCACCAGATACAGCAGGCCGAAACCCAGCAGCATCAGAGGTCCGATCATCACGCACAGCCGCATGATGGTCTCCACCCAGCCCAGCAGGGAATCCAGCTCGGGCAAAAAAGCCGCCAGATCGAAGCCTTCCAGCAAGGCTTTCAGGGAATCTACATCCATTTTTGTTTCCTCTTAATTTTCGGACAGTTTTTTGATCTCCGCCAGGAAGCTGTTCACGTCCTGGAACCGGCGGTATACGGAGGCGAAGCGGATATAGGCCACTTCATCCAGGGGTTTGATCCGCTCCATGACCATCTGGCCGATGCGGTCGGTGGTGATCTCCCGTTCCAGGGAGTTCTGGATGGCCTGCTCGATCTCCGTGGTGATCTGCTCCAACTGGGCCAGGGAGACCTTCCGCTTGTCGAAGGCCCGGACCATGGAGTTCATGATCTTGTTCCGGTCGAAACTCTGGCGGCTGCCATCCCGCTTGATGACGATGATGGGCAGGCTTTCCACGATCTCATAGGTGGTAAACCGGCGCTGGCAGGCAAGACATTCCCGGCGGCGGCGGATGGAATCGCCTTCTTCGGAGCGGCGGGAATCCACCACTTTGCTCTCAATATCGCCGCAAAAAGGGCATTTCATAGGCGTAGCCTCCCGTTTCTTATTATTTATTGATTATAACAGAATCATTCTGCGGTGTAAAGTCTTTTTTTCCTTGCCATCGGCGGGCCTTTGGGGTACAATGTATATAATGAAAAAGCGGCGAACGCCGCGCCAATACCTTCCCCCGGGGGAAGGTGGCCGAGCGAAGCGAGGGCGGAAGAGGAATGCGGGCGATAACGTATGTCATCGTACAACCTCAAGACCTCCGCCCCGGCTCTATGTGTTTGTTGCGTCGATCAATGACTGTAGGGACACCCGTCCCCGGGTGTCCGCGGACACCGCAGGAGCGGTGTCCCTACGGGGGAATCAGGGGCCGGGCGGCGGAAGACAGCCGACGCCCGACAGCAATGCGGCAGAACATGGGCGGGCGGATGAAGGAAAAATTGAACTTTTCAGGAGGAAAACAGCCATGCTGAACACCTATTTATACATTTTCTGGATCTTTTTCTATATGCTCAGCGCGGCGCTGGGCGTATTGGCATTGCCCGGCTGGGTGGGCATCGTGGCCTGCCTGCTGTTCTTCCTGCCGCCGTCGGTCCTGCTCCATCGGGCCGGAAAGGCCGGCGACCGCCGGGGCGTAGCCCGGATCCGGAACATTTCTCTGGCCTGGCTGGGTCTGGCGGTGCTGATGATCATTCTGAACATCGCCACGGTGTATATGTCCGAGACCGCCGGCGATGTGCTGTATTACACCATGGCGGTGCTGTGCGCCCCCCTGGTCAGCGGCGAATATTGGGTGCTGAGTCTGTTCTTGTTCTCCTGCCTGCTGATGAGCAGTCTGCGGCAACTGAAGGAGATGAAAAAACCGTGAGCAAATTTGAGATCTATCCGGTGGACACCGGGGTGAAATTCCGGCTGGTGGCCGCCAACGGCGAGACCGTGGCCACCGGTGAGACCTATGGGACCCGGGCGGCGGCCCTCCGGGGCGTGGAGAGTGTCCGGGTCTGCGCCGCCGGCGGGGCGGTGCTGGATATGACGGAAAAGGAAGAAAAAGTTCAGAATAATCCGAAATTTGAGCTGTATAAGGATAAAAGAGGGGCCTGGCGGTTTCGTTTGCGGGCCCGGAACGGTCGGATCATCGCCGCGTCGGAAGGGTATGCCAGCCAGGCCGCCGCCCTGGGGGGCATCCAAAGCGTGGTGGAAAATGCCCCCACAGCCACGGTGGAGGATGTGTAAATAGCCGCCCCTGCAGCAGCGCCGCACCCCTTGCCTCCCCCTCTGGGGGAGGTGGCATTTGCGAATCAAATGACGGAGGGAGAGAACCGCTACCCCTCAGGCGAAAATCAAAGATTTTCGCCAGCTCCCCTGACAAGGGGAGCCAAGGCGGCCTGCGGCCGCGCGGCGGAAGACAGCCGGCGCCCTGCGATGGCGGGTGCAGGGGCGATGCGGCGCAGAGACAAAAAAGGAACGGTCGTGGAGACCGTTCCTTTTGGGAGCTTGTCAAAGAACCCTCTGGCGCGGGAGCGCCCAAGGCTCATCTCCGCGCTAAGAGCCGCCTGCGGCGGTTGCGCTCCGAAACGCGCCTGCGGGCGCAGCCTTGTGTAAAGGGAGCTGTCACGCGAGCAGCGTGACTGAGGGATTGATGCGGTACCATATTACGATTTCGCCGAAAATCAATGGTAAATCATACCTTTTCTCTGCACAATCCCTCCGGGTCGGCTTGCGCCGACCCACCTCCCTTTACACAAGGGAGGCTTTGGTACGGTGCGTATTGATCAGCGCTGACGTTGGAATAGGACTTTTTTGACAGTCTGAAAAAAGGAACGGTCGCGGAGACCGTTCCTTTTGGTTTTTTACAGGGGGGCCTGTTTGATCTTGGCGTAGCGGCGGGGATAGGCGGTGGGGGTGGGCCGGACCTTCCGCAGGACGATGACGCTGTGGGTGGCATCGTCAAAGGTGAAATCCCGGACTTCCTCCAACTTCAATCCCAGCGTTTGGACGGCGTTTTTCGCCTCGGCCAGCTCTTCACGGGCGGCGGGACCCTTCAGGGCGATGACGGCGCCGCCCACTTTCACGTAGGGCGCCGTCAGCTCCAGCAGGATATTCAGCCGCGCAACGGCCCGGCTGGCGGCAAAATCGTACTGCTCCCGGCAGGTGGTGACGGCTTCTTCGGCCCGGGCGGTGATATATTTGGCCTCCACGCCCAGGGTGGGCACCACCGCTTCCAGCCAATTCATCCGCTTGCCCAGGGAATCCAGCAGGGTCACTTTGGCTTCGGGGCAGCCGATGGCCACGGGCACCCCGGGAAATCCGGCGCCGCAGCCCACGTCAATGAGGGTCTTCCCTTTCAGATCGGCGCAGCAGAGGACCGTCAAAGAATCCAGCAGGTGGAGCTTGGCCACGGCGGACGGCTCCGTGATGCCGGTGAGGTTCATCACTTCATTCTGCTTCACCATGGCTTCGCCGAAGGCGCACAGCCGCCGGGTGATGTCTTCCGGCAGTTCCAGGCCCAGGGCCGGCAGGCCGGCCCGCAGGGTATCGTGCATGATGCTCATCAGGGGACCTCCGTGGGCTGGGTGGGATTTTCGGACAGATCCACATCGTTGCGGTCCATGGGATCGAACTGCTCGATCTCTTCCTGGTGGGCGGGCAGGTAGATCTCCTGGATATACCAGCTCACCAGCAGGTCGGAGACCTGATCATAGGATGCAACGCCGGCATCATCGCCGCTGGCCTTGATGTAGTTGTCGTTGGCGGTGTTGGCGATGCTGCTGGCGGTCTCGTTCCGGTGCTGATTGAAGAAATCGTTGTAATACTGCAGATCCTGCCGCAGGAGCTGGCCCATTTCAGAGGCGATCTGACTGGCGGCGGCCCGGGCGGCGGTGGTACCCACGCTGACCAGGGCATTATAGCAGTAGCGGTAGGCCATATAATAGCCGGAATACTGGTAAATGGGGTCGGAATGGGCGATGCAGGCCAGGTAGGCGCCCAGATTGGCGTCCCGTTCCAGGGCGATGCAGGTGCGGTGGCACATTTCATGGCACATGACGAAGGGCTGAGCCACCACCGGGGTCTGGGGGTTCACGGCGGCTTCGCCGGTCAGGGGCATGGTCACGCCGGTGATGCCCATGGAGGTGTACAGATCCGCCCAACCCAATTTTTTCACCGGCTGGCCGGAGCCGGAGAACACGGCGAAATACTGATTGTGGGTCAGATCGTCAAAACCTTCGTGGGCCATGGCGGCCAGTTCTTCAAAAGTGGGGTAATTGGGGGTGCCGTCGGCATTCCGGGGCACCTGGGTGGAAAGGGCATCGGCCTGCTGCATATAATAACGGGTGGCGTCCGCCAGTTCGGTGGTGGTAAAATCCGCCAGTTCCAGGCGAATATCGTCGGCCAGAGGGCCGGCATAGGAATTCAGGCCGTACACGCCGGTGTGGAGCATATACAGAAAACTGCAGGTGGCCAGGACCCAACCCAACCACTGGAAAAAGTTCCAGCGCAGGGCGATCATCACCACGATGCTGGCCAGGGCCACCACGCCCAAAACAATGACGACGAGCTGCCAAAGGCAGAATTCAACGCCGGCGGTCCAATCCGCCAGGCTGGTCTGGATCAGCCGGGAGGCATAGGGGTAGATCATGTCCACCAGGGCGCCGTGGCTCTCGGAAAAGGCCATGAGCGCCAGGGTCAAAGCAGCGCAAAGGGCCGCTGCGATATAACCGCGCCAATATTTCAAAGGAAGTACCTCCTGTTTGGGTAGTCAAATGCTGATAGCTTTTAATAGTATATCACACTTTGGGCCGCTTGTCTGCCCCCAATTTTTGAATTTTTTGCAAATTGGGGTCAGGCGCGGTTTTCCTGCAGGGCGCGGTATTGCCGGGGGGAGATGCCGTATTCCCGTTTGAAGGCCCGGTAAAAACCGGAATAATCCGCAAAACCGGTCCGGGCGGCCACGTCCTCCAGCAACGCCCCCTGCTCGATGAAGGTCTTGGCGGCGATGAGCCGCCGCTGGGTGACGTAGCGGTAGAAACTGACGCCCAATTTGTCCTTGAACAGATGGCTGACGGTGCTGGAGCTGACGAAATGGGCCTTGGCCAGGTCGGAAAGGCGGATCTCCCGGGTGTAATTGGCCTCGATGTAGGCCATGATCCGGTCCGGAAGTTCCGGTTTTTCCGCCTTCAGCAGCCACGCGGGGCGCTCGTCGGTGGCCCGTTTGATCTGGGTCAGGAGGATCATGGTGTTGCCCACCACCGCCGATTCCCAGCCGTCGGCCCGGGCCTCCGCCTCCCGGACGCCGGCGCGGAACAGCTCCCGCAGAGCCTCCCGGCGATGGCCGCTGACCCGGAGCATACTGGCCTGGGCCTGCTTTTCCGTGAAGGGATAGGGGAAAAATTGGGCGTAGATCTCCATGAACTCCATACTCAGCCACAAAACGTAACGTTTGTAGGGCTGGGACATATTCTCCGGAAGAAGGGGCCGGTGGCTGACGCCCGGGGGCACGAAGATAATGTCTCCCTCCCGGAGGCGGTAGCGCTCGGAGCCCACCAGGTATTCCGCGCCGCAATCGTTGCAGCAGTAGAGCAGTTCGAAAAAAGTGTGGCTGTGGAGCTGCATGGGGGCGCCGGCGTAGCTGGTGTCCCGGTGGGTGTCCACATAAGGGGAGGTCATTTCCAGCTCCTGGTAGAGCATATTGGGGTCCAGGCCCAGTTCCACAAGCCGCCGGCGCATCAGCTCCGGGGCCTGGGCATCCTGGAAATTGGGGATGGCTTTTGCCAGTTTTTGTAATTCGCCCAGCTTCATCGGCGGCCCTCCTGCGAGTTTTTTGCTATTTTATCACGAAATTGCAAGAATAGCAAGGTTTGTTGCAATTATTACAATTTACTTTGCATTCATAGTTATGTAATATATAAACATCCATGTTGCGGAAGTGTGGCTTTCGCAAAAAAGAAAAATTGGAGGAACATTCTTATGGCAAACGAACCTAAGAACGGCCTGACCAAAAAGCATTGGTTTGGCTATATGTTTGGCGACTGAGGCGGCTGTATGACCTTTACCCTCATGGGCACCCTGTTCACCATGTACTGCACCAACGCCCTGGGCGTCGATCCCACTTTGCTGGGCACCCTGGTGATCATCTGGACCATTTGGGACGCCATCAATGATCCCATGATGGGCGCTCTGATGGACAAGGCTTTTGCCCGTCACAAAAACAAGAACGGCAAGTTCCGCCCCTGGCTGCTGCGGGCAACCCCGTTGCTGGCTGTGACCGCCATTGCGCTGTGGACGGTGCCCACGTTCTTCGATGGCATTGCCACCGTTGTGATGCTGTTCTCCTGCAAGATCCTGTACGAAGCAGCTTACACCATGTATAATATCCCCATGGGTTCCCTGCTGAGCGCCATGTCCACCAACGACTCCGAGCGCGCTTCTCTGTCCTCCGCCCGTGGCGTGGGCTCCATGATCGGCAACATGATCCCCGGCCTGCTGGGCCCCGTGATCGTCGAGATGTTCGGCGGTGACCGCAATTCCACCGGTTTTATGGTGGCCGGCATTTCCTGCGCCGTTGTGGGCTTTGTTGTCTGCTTCCTGCACTACTACTTCACCGAAGAGCGCACCGAAGTCGGCGCAGAAGCCAAGGCTGATGACATCAAGTTCTCCGACATCCTGGTGGTCATCAAGAACAACCGTCCCTTCGTTGCTCTGTGCATCCATGGCGTGTGCATCTGCCTGATGCAGTATGCTACCCAGACACTGGGCGGCTATATGTACAGCGCCGTTTACCACGACCTGACCTACCAGTCCATCGCCTCCGCGCTGTCCAGCCCCTTCATGATCGGCTCCATGATCGCTGTGCCCTTCATGTGTAAGAAGCTGGGTCTGGAGAAGCTGATCCGCTACTCCCTGCTGATCGGCGGCGCCATCTGCGGTCTGCTGTTCGTCATGCACCTGACTATGGAAGTTCCTCCCCTGGTCCACGGCGTGATCCTGGGCATCGGCTCCGGCTTTGCCATGGTCTCCATCCAGATGCAGTGGGGCCTGGTGGGCGAAGCCATCGACTACAATGAATACATCACCGGCAAACGGACCGAAGGCTCCATCTACGGCACCTTCAATCTGTCCCGCCGGATCGGCCAGACCATCGGTCAGGGCTGCGCTCTGTACGGTCTGGGCTGGATCGGCTACCAGGGCACTGCCGAAGTGCAGACCGCCGGTACCATCTTCGGCCTGAAGATCCTGTGCGTGCTGGTTCCCGCTGTGTTCATCCTGGGCTCCTGGGCCGCCTTCAAGTTCGTCTGGAACATCACTCCGGAGAAGCGGGCCGCCATGGCAGCGTTCAAGGCGGAGCAGAAGGCTTCCGCTGGCGAGATCGAGTCTGCTGAATAATTTCCGTTCACCCCTCGGCGGCGCGGCGATGCCGCGCCGCTGAACGTCTTATTACGGGAGGTAAATCCATGGAATATATCGTCAACACCCCCTGCGGCCCGGTGCGGGGCACCGCCGGCCGGGTGGCGGGTACCGTGGCCTACAAGGGCATCCGCTATGCCACCGCCGGCCGCTGGGAATATCCCAGGCAGGTCACCGGCTGGGCGGGCGTTTATGACGCCAGCGCCTACGGCCATTGCTCCTATCAGCCCCGGGCCTTTTACAATGAAGAGGACAATCTGAAGAAGATCTTCTACTATAACGAGTTCCGCAGGGGCGAGACCTACACTTACAGCGAAGATTGTCTGTTTCTGAACGTCTTTACCCCGGAAAATGCCAAGGATGGGGATAAATTGCCGGTACTGGTGTACATCCACGGCGGCGGCTTCACCGGCGGCTGCGGCCACGAAAAGCATTTCGACGGCCCCGTTTGGCCCGCGGAGGGCATCATCGGCGTGACCCTGAACTACCGCCTGGGACCTATGGGTTTTGTGTGCCTGCCCCAACTGGCGGAGGAAACCGGCGGCTTCACCGGCAACTACGGCCTTTATGACCAGATGACCGCTATTCTCTGGGTGAAGGACAATATTGCCGCATTTGGCGGCGACCCGGAGAATATCACCATCATGGGCCAGAGCGCCGGCGCGGCCAGCGTCCAGCTCCAGAGCTGCAGTCCCATGACCAAGGGTCTGTTCCAGAAGGCCGTCATGTCCAGCGGCTGCGGTTTGGGCGGCATGCTGGCCAGCACCGTGGAAAAATCCTGCGCATTCTGGCAGGAAGTCATGACCCGCTGCGGCTGTAAGGATCTGGAGCAGTTCCGGGCATTGCCGGTGGAAAAGCTGTTCGAAGCGTGGCAGACCGCCAAAAAGGAGGTCAAGGGCGGCGCGGGGGCGGCGTTCCCCGTGCAGGACGGCCGGTTCTCCGTGGCGGGGGCGGTGCCCCACGATCTGCCCTACATGGCCGGCTCCACCAGCCATGACATGGCGCCCCCGGTGCTGCAGAGCATGGCCCGGAAATGGATCGCCGGCCGGGAGAAGCCCGGCTACACCTGGTATTTCGACCGGATGCTGCCCGGCGATGACAACGGCGCCTGGCATTCTTCCGATCTGTGGTACTGGTTCGGTACCCTGCCCAACTGCTGGCGGCCCATGGAGCGGAAGGACTACGATCTGAGCCGCCAGATGGTGGCCTATCTGTGCAATTTTGCCCGGACCGGCAATCCCAATCACACCGGGGAACTGCCCACCTGGGTCGCGTCCGGCAAGGGACAGCACCGGGTGATGATCCTGGGCGAGAAGCCCACGGCCATGGGGAAGCCTTCCATGGTGAAGATGATCTGCACCATGCTGACCAATAAAGCGGTGGGTGAATAAAGATTTTGGTCCCGGCAGAGGTTCTGCCGGGACCTTTTGCGGTCTTTGGGGCCTGGGCGGACGGGCAATGCGCGCCCGGGCCATAGCGGCGGGAGCAGGTCCCCACCCTCTGTGCGCCCGCGGGAAAATAATGTGTCGGGGATTTGTACAAAATCCACTTGACAAGGCGGACATTTGTCGGTAAAATGATTATGGTATAATGTGCGTCGAATGGGCTCGTGCCCCGACGTTTCATGGATATCCGGCAAAAGCCGGGGAAATGCGTTCTGCGCCTCGCGGCGTTGTATATTCTATATATATACTGTCTTACAATATCATATAGTCATATATTACACCTGGGGTCCATTGCGCCACCCCCTTCCGGCTTTGCCTATTTTATGTGAAGGAGGTGCGTTCAGAATTATGGATAAGATGTTCGCCATTATTCTCATCATCGCTGCCGCAGCTATCGGCATCGGCGTGGGTATCGTTGTGGGTATCGCTCTGCGGAAGAGATTCGCGGAGAAGGAGATCGGCTCCGCGGAGCTGGAAGCCACCCGTCTGATCAACGAAGCCATCCGCAGCGGCGAAAGCCGAAAGAAAGAAATGCTGCTGGAAGCCAAGGATGAGATCCATAAATCCCGCACAGAGTACGAAAAGGAAGTTAAGGAACGCCGTGCCGAGATCTCCAAGCAGGAGCGGCGGTTGGAACAGAAGGAGATCGCCCTCGATAAGAAGATCGAAGCATTTGAACGCAAGGAAGATGAACTGGCCCAGAAGTTGCTGAAGGTCGCTGAGACTCAGGCCGAGGCCGACAAGATCAAGGCCGCCCAGTTGGCCACCCTGGAGAGCATCTCCGGTCTGACCCAGGAGCAGGCGAAGAACTTCCTGCTGCAGAGCGTGGAGGAGGAAGTCCGCCACGAGACCGCGGTGAAGATCCGCCAGATCGAGGAGCAGATGAAGGAAGAGGCGGAAGACCGCGCCCGGGAGATCCTGGCCATCGCCATCCAGCGCTGCGCCGCCGACCATGCCGCGGAAGCCACCGTTTCCGTGGTGGCCCTGCCCAACGACGAAATGAAGGGCCGCATCATCGGCCGCGAAGGCCGCAACATCCGCACCCTGGAGACCATCACCGGTGTGGATCTGATCATCGATGATACCCCCGAAGCCATCACCGTGTCCTCCTTCGACCCCGTCCGCCGGGAGATCGCAAGACTGGCTCTGGAAAAGCTCATCGCCGACGGCCGCATCCATCCCACCCGTATCGAGGATATGGTGGAAAAGGCCCGGAAGGAAGTGGACCGCACCATCCGGGAGGAAGGCGAGCGGGCCTGCTACGAGACCGGCGTTCACAACCTGAACCCCGAGCTCATCAAGATCCTGGGCCGCCAGAAGTACCGTACCTCTTACGGCCAGAACGTGCTGAATCACTCCATGGAAGTGGCCCACATTGCCGGCCTGATGGCCAGCGAGCTGGGCATCGATCCGGCTCTGGCAAAGCGGGCCGGCCTGCTGCATGACCTGGGCAAGTCCATCGACCACGAAGTTGAGGGCAGCCATGTGCAGCTTGGTGCCGACCTGGCCCGGAAGTACAAGGAAAATCCCGTGGTGGTCAACGCCATCGAAGCCCACCATGGGGACGTGGAACCCAAGACCATTATCGCTGTGCTGGTCCAGGCCGCCGATGCCGTTTCCGCCGCCCGTCCCGGCGCCCGCCGTGAGAACGTGGAGAACTACATCCGCCGTCTGCAGAAGCTGGAGGAGCTGACCGGCTCCTACCCCGGCGTGGACAAGGCTTTTGCTATCCAGGCCGGCCGCGAGGTCCGCATCATGGTCAAGCCCGAGGTGGTCACCGAGGACAACATGACCCTGCTGGCCCGGGACATTGCCAAGAAGATCGAGGCCGAGCTGGAATACCCCGGCCAGATCAAGGTCAATGTCATCCGCGAGACCAAGGCTGTGGAGTACGCAAAGTAAAAATCTGGGGCTGTCTCATTAAGAAAGTGAGGCAGCCCTAAAAAAATTCAGCGCCCGGCTCTGTACAAGAGCCGGGCGTTGGCGTAAAATTAAGGTGTGAAACAAAATCAAACGCAAGTAGAGTATACAG
>SVLA01000100.1 GCA_015068175.1 Oscillospiraceae bacterium | reverse complement strand
CTGTTTTCCCGCATCTGCGCCAGGGCCGGCACTGCCGACAGCAGCAAGGTAGAAGCTACGGAGAACAGCAGGATGGACACCACCATAACGATCAGCAGGAAACTGGTGCCGCAGCGGGGATGGAGCCGGGTCTGGGCGCGCACATTGTCCACCGTTAGAGGCAGGCCCGCTTCGTAACAGCGAATGGTCTTATGCTCCGCGCCGTGATACGAAAAGACCCGCTTCATCTCCTGCATCCGGGACACCAGCAGCATGTACCCCATGAAGATGCCGATACGCACCAGACCCTCAATGAGGTTCACCACCAGGGTATTATGGATGAAGCTGTCAAAAATACTGCTGATGATCATGGGCAGCAGGAAAAACAGCAGAATGGACATGCCCAGGCCCATAAAGACCGCAAAACCGATGACGGCCTGCTGGAACTTTTCGTTGCCCAGCTTCTTTTCCAGCCACAGATCGAATTTACTGGGTTCTTCCTGGGTCTCCTCGGGACTCAGGTCCGCCGACTGCATCAAAGCCTTCACGCCCTGGACCTGGGAATCAAAGAAATTGACACAGCCACGGATCAAGGGCCAGGTAGCGAAGCTCCCCTTCTTCCGGGTCTTCCGGGGTTTTACATCCACCTTCAGGCCCTCCGGGGTGCGGACCACCACGGCATCCTTTTCCGGGCCCCGCATCATAATACCTTCGATCAGGGCCTGGCCGCCGATCATGGTTTTGAATTTTTCACAGCATTGGGTGTTCTCTTTCGACATGGGGATTCCTTCCTTATTGAGAAATTGGCAGACGGATGGTCACCAGGGTGCCGCCGCCTTCGGCATTTTCCAGGGTCAATTCACCGTTGTGGAGCTGTACGATCTCATCACAGACCGCCAGACCGATGCCGGTGCCTCTGGCCTTGGAACTGCCCTTATAGAATTTACGTTTTACCAGGGGGATCTCGTCCTCCGGAATACCGGGGCCATAGTCCCGGATCCGGATCACCACATCCGGGTCCTCCAGATGGATGGAGGCATCGATCTTCCCTCCTTCGCCGCCATGCTTGGCGGCATTGTCCAATATATTCAGAAATACCTGCCGCAGCCGCTTTAGGTCACAGGGGATCTCAGGAATGTCTTCGTCATTATCATAGTAGTGCAAATGGATATTCTCCTGGGTCAGCCGGCTGCTGTACATATACACTGTATCCTCAAATTCTCCCCGGATATCCGCCAGTTCGATATTCAGGGTGGCACGGCCGTCCTGCATCCGGTTGAAATCCAGCAGTTCCACCACCATTTCCGTCAGCCGTTTGCCTTCTTTGTAGATGATGCTCATCCCCCGGCGGGTATCCGCATCCAGGCTCTCGTCCGCCAGCAGGGTTTCGCTCCAGCCGGTAATGGAGGTCAGGGGCGTCCGCAATTCATGGGACAAGGAGGAAATGAACTCTCTCTGCATCTTTTCATTCTGATTCAACTGCATGGACAGATCATTGATGGTATCGGCCAGTTCACCGATCTCATCGTCGTAGGGACTGCTGATCTGTATGCCGTAGGTGCCGCCGGCGATGCGCTTGGCTTTTTCAATGATCTCGTCCACCGGCACCAGGATGGATTTGATGTAATAGTTGCTGCTGAACAGCACTACCATGGCGATGGTGGCCAGCGCCAGCATGGCCCAGCCGGCAACCATCATGATCTGCCGGTCAATGAGCCGAGTGGAGGTCACAAAGCGCAAAACGCCGATCACTTCGCCGTTTTTGTAGACCATGGGGCTGGAAACGGCAATAATTCGCTCTCCGGTGGAGGGATCCTTGCCGCGGTAAGGCTTGATCTCCAGGGTGGAAATGGCCTCCATGATCTCCGGCGTAGCCGGAGGATCCATGGCCCAATCGCCATGGGAAGTGGCCACAATATCGCCGCTCTGGCTGATAAACTGGAGTTCCAGGACGTTCTTGTCCTCAAAGGTGTTGGCATAATTGATGCAGGCCTGGTAGAACTCTTTGTAGTTCTGGCTGGTGGAATTGGCGAAGAAATCCACGATGTTGTCCGCGCGGCTGTGCAGGTCCGCCTCTGCGGCGGAATAATAATACGCCGCGAAGACCATGGTCACCGCCAGAACGCAGATCAGGCCCAAAATGCAGTCTACGCCTACGGTATTCATGATCCACCGCCTGCGCAGGCCGCCCATTTTCTTCATACGCCGCTCCTTTTGTTAAAGTAAAATTACAGTCCCCACTTGTAGCCGTAACCCCACACCGTGGTCAGGTATGTGGGCTTGGTGGCATCGTCCTCGATTTTGATCCGCAGACGGCGGATATTCACGTCCACGATCTTCAGTTCTCCCTCATATTCCCTGCCCCAAACGGCGGAAAGAATGTCCTCCCGGGACAGCGGTCTGCCGGAATTCTGCATAAACAGCTTCATTATGGCATATTCCACCTGGGTCAGACGTACCTTCTGGCCGTTCTTTTCCAGAGTGCGGTTCCGGGTGTTCAGAACAAAGGGCCCCTGGCTGATCAGCTCCGCAGGTACGGCGCTCTCGCCGCCCACACGGCGGAACAGCGCGTCGATCCGGGCCGTCAGCTCTGCCGGGGAGAAGGGTTTGGTTACATAGTCATCGGCGCCGGTCATCAGGCCCGTGACCTTATCCATTTCCTGGGTACGGGCAGTGAGCATAATGACGCCCATCTTCTTGTTGCCTGCCCGGATCCGCCGGCAAACCTCAAATCCGTCCATATCCGGCAGCATGATGTCCAGGATCGCAACGCCAATGTCGGGATACTGCTGGAGCATCTGCAGGGCATCATGGCCCGTGCCGGCCTCCACAACGTCATAACCGGCCCGCTTCAGGTTGATCACCACAAAACTGCGGATATTCTCTTCATCTTCCAGGATCAATACTTTTTTCATATGCTACCTCTTTTATATCAGATCTCGCCGGTGATCCAATCTTCAAAGATCAGATGGAAACTTGCGATCAGCAATTCTTTTGTCATGGAGTATTCCGCCGAAGATACCTCCAGGGATGCCGCATAGATGGTGGACTCCCCACGAAGCAATACGAACCGGTTCTCTGCAACGGCCTGTTCTTCACGCTTCTGTCCGGTCAGGACGTAGACCGTCATCAGTTTCACCGCTTCCGTCCGGTCTTCGTTCCAAAGGCTGAATTCATAGCTGCTGCCCTTTTGCTGGACGGTCATGCGCTCAATATATTGGCCGCTGAGGTCCAGATACCAACCGCCCACGAAATTGTGATAGGTATGCTTCTTGGTAACCTCCGTGCCGTCAGAGTTTAAGGAATACCAGCGGATGATGTACTGTTCCGTGGCGGCCGTCGTATTGCCGATGGTGTCCATGGTGATGAGGCTGGGCAGCTCCAGCACGCCGTCATCATCCACATCGTCGGCATAAACATAGTAATTACGCAGGGTCTGGACGCTGGTGCCAGACTCCAGGGACAAAGAAACATTGGAAAACTGACCGTCGATCAGGGTAAACACGTCGGTCAGAATACCGTTGCTGCCCGTAACGGCGCTGGCCACATAGACCGCCGGACCGCCGTCCTGCAATTTCCCCTGCATCATGCGCATGATGTTGTCCACCGGCTCCGACATGGTCACTTCCTGAGAGCGGACCATGCTGGATCCTTCCATGCTGTAAAGAACGGCCATGCCGTTGGTGTCCGTTCCGGGCCGCAGGACCATGATCTCCTTCCTGCCGTTGCGGTCCAGATCCGTGGAAAGGATCTCGGAATAGCTGGTGGTCAAAAGCTGCTCCATCTGTTCGCCGTTCATGGCATAGACAGAGGCCGAACGGACCACCTGGTCGCTGACCTGACAGCCTACCACCAATTCATAGCCCGGTTTGTAGTCCACCCGGACGTATTCCACCCGATCAAAGGCAGAACCGGCGCATTCGATCACATCCATCAGGGTATATTCCGCGCTGTCGCCGGAAAAGACCAGGATCTGCAGAGGCTTGTCCGCATTGCCTTTTGCAAAAACAAGGTACTCCGCTTCCCCATCGCCGTTCAGGTCCGCCTGCTGAACAGTCTGACGGTTATCGCCCCGAAGAGGCGCGCTGTATTCCAGACCAGCCATGGCAGAATTCATCACGCTCTGGAGATTGTTGTACTCCTCTGACCGCATGGGCAGACAGTACAGATCCGTCACGCCGCCGATACTGCAGCCGCTCAGGAGCAGAACGGCCAGGACGACCAGCAGGACCATATTCCATTTTTTCATCAGGACGTTCCCTCCTTTCAGTTCAATAAGATATTATAGCACACATCGGATCAAAAAGGAAGCTATTTCAGCACAACATTCCCGTGGCCCAATACATTTTTCAGCTCGGTCAGCATGCGGCTGTCGAAGGATGCCTGGGTGGCCCGCCGCTGGCGGGTATCCGCAAAAAAGACCACCACTTTCCCGTTGCCGGGGAACATGTTGAGGATGGCCTTGACCTTCCGGCACAGAGGATCCGTTTCCGTCGGGATCTGCAGATACAGCGTACTGCCGCTGAGGACCCTGGGCTGCTCCGGCTGTTCCGGCTCGGCCCGATCCTCAAAATCGGAAATGGGCCGGGCCCGGTTGATGACGATCTGCGGTTCTTTTTCATCCCGGATGGACAGCCGGCCTGTCACCACCACAGGACTGTTCTCACGCAGGTAACCGCCGAACTGATTCAGCACATTGGAGAAGGCCAGCATTTCAATGGCCGCCGTATCATCCTCCACGGTCACATAAGCCATCATGGAATTGTTCCTGGTGGTCTTCATCTTCACCGCCTGAACAATGCCGGCCACCGACACGATGGAATCATCCTGATAGGTGCTTTCTTCATCCATGAGCGCACCGATGGGCACCACCCGGGTCCCTCTCAGATACTGCCGGTAGTCATCCATGGGATGGCCGGAAATGTAAATACCGGTGGTCTCCTTCTCCATGGCCATCAGATCCGCACGGGGCAGCTCATTGAGCTTGGGGATGGGGATGGCCGCGGCCTTGTCATCATCCTCCAGCATGGCAAACAGCCCCATCTGCCCTTCCAGATTTTTCCTTCTGGAAGAAGAAACGCTGTCCATCATGGAATCGTATACCGCCAGCAGTTCGCTGCGATGGTAGCCGAAGCAGTCCATGGCGCCGCACTTGATGAAGTTTTCCACGGCCCGCTTGTTCAGCTCGCCCTCCCCCATCCGCTGGAGAAAATCTTCCAGGGACTTGAAAGGACCGCCTTCGTTCCGTTTGGCCACCATACTGCGGATAAGGCCCCGGCCCACATTTTTCACTGCGCCAAGACCAAATCGGATGGCATTGCCCTCAACGGTAAAGTGGTCGTCGGAATGGTTAATATCCGGTGGCAGCACCGGGATCCCCATTTCCTTGCACTCGGCAATATACCCGCCCACCTTCGCCGCGGAATCCAGGACGGAGGTCATGAGGGCCGCCATGTACTGCCGGGGATAATGGCACTTCAGATAGGCCGTTTGATAGGAAACCACGGCATAACAGACCGCATGCGCCTTATTAAATGCGTAGTTTGCAAATTCCACGATCTCGTCGTAGATGCTCTGAGCCGCCGATTCGCTGACGCCGTTGGCGATGGCGCCCACGATGCCCTGGGCCGGATCACCATAAACAAAGTCCTTCCGGGCCTCTTCGATGACCTTCATCTTCTTTTTGGAAATGGCCCGGCGGATATTGTCCGCCTGACCCATGGTATAACCGCCCAGGGTCTGGAAAATGTTGATCACCTGTTCCTGGTAGACGATACAGCCGTAGGTGACCTTCAGGATCGGCTCCAGTAGCGGGGTCTTATAGGTGATCTTCCGGGGGTCCAGCTTGTTGGCGATAAACCGGGGAATGGAATCCATGGGGCCCGGCCGATACAAGGCCACGATGGCCGTAATGTCTTCGATGGAACCGGCCTTCATGTTGACGCAAACGCCGGTCATGCCCGCGGATTCCAACTGGAACACGCCCTGAGTCTTGCCTTCGGTCAGCATTTTGAAGGTGGCCGCATCATCGTCAGGAATATTGTCCATGGAGAAATCCGGCTCCAGAGCCTGGATCTGCATTTCCGCATCCTTGATCACCGTCAGGTTCCGAAGTCCCAGGAAGTCCATTTTGAGCAGTCCCAATTCTTCGATGGTGGTCATGGTGTACTGGGTCACGATGGTGTCGTCATTGCGGCTCAGGGGCACATAGGTGCAGACCGGCTCCGCGGTGATGACCACGCCGGCGGCGTGGGTGGAGGTATTGCGGGGCATACCCTCCAGCTTCATGGCCATATCGATGAGCTGTTTTGTGCGCTCATCGTTGTCATACATTTCTTTCAGCTTGGGGCTGACGTGCAATGCCTCGTTCAGGGTGATATGCAGGGTGGTGGGCACCAGTTTGGCCACCACATCGGTCTCTGCATAGGAGAAATTCAGAGCGCGGCCCACGTCCCGGATGGCGCCCCGGGCCGCCATGGTACCGAAGGTGGCGATCTGGGCGACCCGATCGTGTCCGTACTTGCGGACAACATAATCAATGACCTCGCCACGCCGTTCCTGACAGAAATCCGTATCAAAATCGGGCATACTGACCCGCTCCGGGTTCAAAAAGCGCTCAAAAATGAGGCTGTACTTCATGGGATCCACTTCTGTGATGTGCATGCAGTAGGCCACGATAGACGCCGCGCCGGAACCACGACCGGGACCCACCGGGATCCCCTGCTCCTTGGCGTAGCGGATAAAATCCCATACGATGAGGTAGTAATTCACATACCCCATCCGGGTGATGACGCCCAGCTCATACTCCATCCGGTCCACATATTCCTGGGCCGGCGCAGAGTAACGCTCCCGGAAGCCCTTGTAGCAGACTTCCCGGAAATATTCTTCGTTGGTATAGCCCTCCGGCACCGGGAAAGAAGGCAGATGATACTCGTGAAATGTAAATTCCAGGTTGCACATCTCAGCGATCTTCACCGTGTTTTCAAATGCCTCCGGGCAATTGGGGAACAGCGACCGCAATTCTTCCTCACTCTTGAGGTAGAATTCATCGGTCTCAAATTTCATTCGGTTTTCTTCGTCCACGGTGCGGCCGGTCTGGATGCACAGCAGCACATCCTGCATCTGGGCATCCTCTTTCCGCAGATAGTGAGCGTCGTTGCTGACCACCAGGGGCAAACCTGTCTCCCGGGAAAGGCGCATGATGCCCTGGTTCACCACCCGCTGCTCCTGGATCCCATGATCCTGCAGTTCCAGATAGAACCGCTCAGGCCCGAAGATCTCCGCCAGCCGCAGGGCATAAGCCTTGGCAGCATCATATTCCTCATTCATCAGGTACTGAGGCACCGCGCCGGCCAGGCAGGCGGATGTGGCGATGAGCCCCTCATGGTACCGCTCCAGCAGTTCCAGGTCCACACGGGGCTTGCCGTAAAAACCGTTGGTAAACGCCTCGCTGACCAGCAGACACAGATTTTCATAACCCTTTCGGTTTTCACACAGCAGCACCAGATGATAGGGATCATTGTCGATGCCGTGGACGCGGTCCTCCATCCGCCGCCGCGCAACATACACCTCGCAGCCGATGATGGGTTTCACACCGGCTGCCTTGGCCGCCTTGTAAAAGTCGATACATCCGTACATAACACCATGGTCCGTGATGGCGATGGCGTTCTGGCCCAACTCCTTGACGGACC
>SVLA01000099.1 GCA_015068175.1 Oscillospiraceae bacterium | reverse complement strand
CATTTTATCCTGTTTGTCAAGTATAATTTTGAAAATTGTTGCAAAAAACTGGGGCCCGCATTTCTGCGAGTCCCAGCCTTTCTTAACTTAGTGACATTGTGCCCGGTGGCAGCACCCCTGCTTTTTACTTCTTGCGGAAGGACTTGCAGTCGGTACACTGGTCCATGGTGGGGTTCATCTCGTGGGTGCCCACCAGGATCTTGTCCAGGCTGCAGTAATTCTCGCTGTCGCAATGGTATGCGCAGGACTTGACGGTGCATTCGATGCACTTGTTGGCATGGTCTTTCATCGTGGATTCCTCCTTCAATTTTGGGTACGGAGGTATTGTGCCCCGGGGAGAAGTTTTTATGCGGAAGGGATTTTTTGGGTTGAAAAAACTTTGACTATCGGCTATAGTGGAGGGGAAAGAGAAAAAAAGGGGGATCTGCCATATGGGTGCTACCGTATTTATCAGTTACCGCCGGGAGGGCGGCGAGGGCTTTGCCCAGATGTTCAGCGAGAAACTGAAGAAAAAACGGTACCGTGTTTTTTATGATATTGAGTCCATTGGATCGGGTATGTTTGATGAGCGGATCCTGCGGGAGATCGAGCAGACCGATGTTTTTCTGCTGATATTGACCAGGGGCGCGCTGGATCGCTGTATCCATGAAGGGGATTGGGTGCGCCGGGAGATCGCCTATGCGCTGGTTCTGGGGAAGCCTATCATTCCGCTGTTTTTCAGAGGGTTTGAATTCCCGACAGAACTGCCGGCGGATATTGAAAAGGTTGCGCTGTATAACGGTGTGGATATCCGGGATATGAATTACCTGGATTCCAAATTGAAACAGCTTTGCACTATGATCGATGAGGCGGCCCGGGATGCCCGGAGCGGCGTGGCGGCGATGCAGAAGCCGGCAAGACCTGCGGCACCAAAAAAACAACGAGCGAAGAAGCCGGCGACGGCGGTACTGCCCGCGACGGAGGAGACACCTGCAATAGCTCCGGAGATGGGGCCGGTGAAGGATGTGCGATGCCACTCCAAACTGGCGGAGTGGTATTATCGGAGAGGAAAATATTTGCTGGCGGCGGAGCTGGGCCATTCCGGGGCGCTGCAATGGCTGGAAAAAAACAGTTCGAGCTATAGAGGCAGACCTGCAGAGGGAAAGATCGGAAGCAAAAAACGGACGGAGATGCGGGAGGCTTACTGCAGAGGAAGGTATTGCAGACATGTGTTTGCAGAGGCTCGTGACGAGGATGATGCAATTATTGGGTTTGCGGACACGACCAAGAAGTTCCATGAAGTGGCGGAGCTGGGCTATATTCCGGCACAGATGGCATTGGCGGATTGGTATATGCATAAAAATACCGGATATTTGAAAGGGCCTGCCCAGGCGTACTTCAATCTATATCGGAAAGTGGATCCTCGGCAGGCCTTTTATTGGTATATGCAGGCGGCGGAGCAGGGGGTGGGACGTGCCCACTTCCGGCTGGGAGAACTGTACGAGCAGGGACAGGGAGTCAGCCAAAACCTGCGGCAGGCGGTCCATCATTATCGCCTGGCGGCCATGAAGGGAGATCCGGATGGGCAGTATTGCCTGGGGCGCTGCCTGGAGAAGGGGCTGGGTGTGCCAGCGGACCGGGGTCAGGCGGCTCATTGGTATAAGCTGGCTGCGGCCCAGGGCCAGCGGGATGCCCAAAGCGCGCTGGTAGGATTGATCGAATAACAAAAAGAAGCACATCCGGGTGGGTGTGCTTCTTTTGCGTGTTATTGGTCCGAGAGGGGGAGGAGGAAGATGACGGTGAAGGTCTCGTGGTCATAATGGATGGTCATTTCACCGCCGCAGCGGCGGCAGACCGCTTCCATGGACTGAAGGCCGATGCCGGGGGCGTTGTCGCGCTTCCGGGACAGAATGCCACGGTCGGTCTGGCGGATCTGGCCGTCGTGGTTATTGCGGACCATGATGGACAAAAGCTGATTTTCCGACTGGCTGATGACCTGGATGAAACGGTTTTCGGGGACTGTTTGGCAGGCGGCCAGGGCATTGTCCAGAGCGTTGCCCAGGAGAACGCACAGATCCACGTCGGCAATGCCGGGACTATTGATGATGCCGCGCAATTCCAGTTGGACCTCATAATCCCGGCAACGCTGGAGGTAATGGTACAGTACACCGTCGGCGGCGGAATTGCCGGTGTAGGGGATGTGTTCCCGGACCTGGACGGAATCCATCAGGTCCATGCAATAATTCCGGCAGCCTTCCCGGTCGTTGTGTTCCACCAGGTTCAAAATGGCGGCCATATGGTGCTTGAGATCGTGGCGGGTCTTGCGGGCATCCTCCACATGGGCCTGCAGCGCCAGATAGTGGCCCTGCTGCTGGAGAAGCTGCGCCTCCAGATGGCGCTTGCCGGATTCACGCTGATGGCTCTTGGTAATACTCATGCACATCAGAATTACGATGGAAGCGGACAGACCGTGGCTCAAAAGCTGCACGATGCTGCCGGTGTTATGCTCGCCGCCCACCTGGAGGAAGCGAATACCGAAAAGGGCGATGGGAATGAACCAGACGGTGTTCCAATAACTGCCTTCCTGCAGATGGAGGAAGGGGGTGATGGTTTTTTTCAGCAGCCGGCGCAGTGGGAAATAGCTGATCAGCAATGTAGCGGTATAGGTGACCAGAATCAAAAACAGATAGGCGGTGGGGGTGCCGTCGGGATAGAGGGTGATGAGGTAATTGGGAATGGCCATCAGCAGATATTTGAAGGTCATGACCACACCAAACACAAACAGATGCTCCCGCAGATGGCCGGGGATCAGAAAAATATTCACCAGGGTCAGGATCGCGGCGTGGAACAGCAATCCGTAGCGCAAATAAAGGAAGGCACCTTCCACACCGCCGGCGGCCATGAGGATCACCAGGGATACCAGCTTCAGCATGATGGCGATGGTATAGCAGATGCGCAGATCCCGCTTTTGGTGGGGGGAGATGATGGGGGCGAAGGGGGCGTAGCGCAGGGCGATGCCCACGCAGGAGCAGAGCAGAAGCAGGAAAGAGGCAATAATGATCATGTGGGGATCCCGCCTTTCCGCAGAAGGATCCGCATTTTGTAATCCATGAAGGCTTGCTTGATCCTGGCGCGCTGGTCCCGGCTGATGGGGACCGTGGAGCCGTCGGTGAGGGTCAGCACGTCGCTGGGGATGGTGGCGATGGCGGCCAGAGACACCAGGGCGTAACGGATGGGGCGGACGAAATCCGCATCTTTCAATTCCTCGCAGATCTGGCTGTAGGGGGTGCGGGTGGTGATGTCACCTTTGCGGGTGTGGAGGATGCTTTTGTGGCCGTCGGCTTCCACCCACAGAAGGTCGGTGATGTAAATGTGTTCATCCATGCGGTTTTGTTTGTACGTCAGGGTCCGCAGGGAGGTATGGACGTGGAAAAACCGGTCCAGGGTACCGAACAGTTTTTCCCGGGAGATGGGTTTGATAAAATACCGCAGGGCGGAGACATCGTAGGATTCGGCGGCGTAGGCGTTGGAGGTGCTGCAGAAAATGATCTGCAGTTTGGGATGGTCTTCCACAAGCTGCCGGGCGGTTTGGATGCCTGTGAGTTCGCCCATGAAAATGTCCAGGATGGCCAGATCGTAGGACGCAATATCGGCGGCCAGGAAGGCTTCGCCGGAGGAGAATTCGTCGATAGCGATGTGATAATTGTGCAGGTCCAGATATTCGGCTACCAGGGCCTTCATGGTCAGGCGGTCCTGATCGCTGTCGTCACAGATGGCGATCCGCATTTGATAATTCATGGAGTGTCCTCCTTTCGTGTGTGCTAAGTCGATTATACAACCCGAAAATGGGAAAATCAACCCGACAGAGGTGGAATTTTGAATGAAAAGGCCCCGGATCACGGTGGATCCGGGGCGGGGATGGTATTACTCTTCCCAGTTGTGCAGATTTGGTATGGAGGGGGGAGAGGATTTTCTGTTGACATTGGGTCTGTCCTGGTGTAGTATGAAACAAAAAGGAGGCGTGATTCATGGAAGAATATGAGGTCATAATTAGGAAGAAAAGCGGCTCAATTGCAGAGATCATTGGCGGCGCTATTGTCGTCATTCTGCTGCTGTTCCTTTTTGTGAAATGTGGAAATAATATGAATAATACGAATAATACGAACGGAGGGCCGGTGACGCCCACATATCCGGATGAGATAAAAGTGGCAGAGCTTTCTGTTGCTAAAACCATTGGGCATGCCTACGTTGATCAATCACAAGATACTGGACCGAGTGGAAAAGTATACGAAGGGCCCTGTGTTTGCATGCATAGTTCATATAATTCCTTGGCAGATGATGGCGAGCAGTGGAATGAGGCGAGTATTTCGTTTAAAACAGAAGGTCATTATTCAACACTGACAGGCACTTTTTATGCAGCGGCTCAAGAGCAATGGGCTGAGGTCCTTATTGTATTTAAAGTATATGCTGACGGGGTGCTAATCTACGAGTCATTGCCCATCAATATGAAAACGGAAGAAGCGAGCTTCAGCGTTGATATTCAAAGGGCCTCGATACTCACGTTTGCTGCAGAGGGAGTTCAGGATCAAGGTTATTCCGGCATTATGGGTGGCGTTACCGTCTGCGTTGTGGATGCGCAAGTGTCGAAGTAATATGGAACGCGAAAGTCAGTAGAGGGAGCAAGCTCCAGAAAATGCCTCTTCTGCGTGCTTTATTGAAAATTGAGTATGCCCAGCCGGAAACGGCTGGGCATATATGTTTGTTCAATTACTCTTCCCAGTTGTGCCAGACGTTCTGGACATCGTCATCGTCTTCCATGGTGTCGATGAGCTTTTCCATCAGCTTGGCCTGCTCTTCGTTCAGGGTTTGATAGTTCTGGGGCACCATTTCGATCTGGGCGGACACGAAGGTGTACTTGCCCAGGCCGGCCACCACGTCGTTGAAGTCATCGGGCTGGGTATAGATGGTAAATACATCGCCGTCGGCCTCGAAATCGTCAGCGCCGGCGTCCATGGCGTCCATCATGACTTCTTCCTCGTCCAGCTCCTCCTCGGAGTTGTCGATGACCAGGACGCCCTTCTTGTCGAAGGACCAGCTCACGCAGCCATTGGTGCCCAGGTTGCCGCCGAACTTGTCGAAGTGGTGGCGCATATTGCCGGCAGTACGGTTACGGTTGTCGGTCATGGTCTCCACGATGACGGCGACACCGCCGGGGCCGTAGCCTTCGTAGGTGATGGATTCGTAGCTGTCGCCGGCGCCGGCACCGGCGGCCTTCTCCAGGCAGCGCTTGATGTTGTCGTTGGGCATATTGGCGGCCTTGGCCTTGGTGATGACGGTGGCCAGACGGGAGTTATGGGCAGGGTCGGTGATACCGCCGCCTTCCTTCACGGCGACCATCAGCTCCTTGGCGATCTTGGTAAAAGCGGCAGCGCGCTTGGCGTCCTGCGCGCCCTTGGTTTTCTGGATGTTATGCCATTTGGAATGTCCGGACATAAGTAGTTCTTCCCTTCAAAAAATATCGCAACTATTTTAGCACCAAATGGTGAAAAAATCAATAGAATTTCATACAATCTCCGTGTGTTTCGGAGATTTTTACCTCAACATCGGGGAAATGGTCCCGCAAAATGCTGGCCAGGACAGCGCAGATGGGGTTTTCGGTATAGAAGTGGCCCGCATCGATGAGGTTCAGTCCCAGATCCCTGGCGTCCCAGAACTGGTTGTATTTGACGTCGGCGGTGACGAAGGTGTCGCAGCCGTCATCGATGGCCTGGCGCATGGCGCCGGCGCAACTGCCGCCGCCCACGGCCACCCGGCGGACCGGTCTGCCGCCGTCTGCATAGCGCAGGGTGGGGGTCCCCAGCCGGGCCTTGACGTGGGCCAGGAAGTCCTCCAGGGGCATTTCGTCCACATTGCCGGAGCGCAGCAGACCGAAGGGCCGGCCCTCGGTGTCGGCGCCTACGGGGTGGGTCACCTCAATGTCCCGCAGACCCAAGATCCGGGCCAGCTCGTCGTTGACGCCCATGGGGCAGGAATCCAGATTGGTGTGGGCATTGATGGCGGAGATGCCGCAGCGGCACAGCTCCATAATGCCCCGGCCGATGGAGGTCTCGTCGGTGAGACTGGGCAGGGGCTGGAAAATGATGGGGTGGTGGGTCACAATGAGCTGGGCGCCCCAGTCGGCTGCTTCCCGGCAGACGTGTTCGAAGGGGTCCAGGGCCACCAGGATCTTGGTGGCCGGGGTGTTCTTACTGCCGCAGAGCAGGCCCACGTTGTCCCATTTTTCTTTCATAAAGGATGGGGCCAGGCGGTCGATGCAGGTCAGAATATCGTTGACGGTAGTCATGGCAGGTCCTCCTGTTTAAATTGCAGTTGATCGGGCTGTTTGAAAACCTTCCCTCGGGGGGGAACTTGGGACGCTATGGCGCCGTGAAAAATCCCAATTTATAATACGGTGTTCTTCAGTTCTTCCAAAACGGTTTTGCATTCTTTGTATTTTTCACCGCCGGTGCGTTCCAGGCCGGCCACGGTGGCCTCCAGGCCGCGGATGACCCGCTGGGCAAATTCCGGCAGAAGGGGACTGCCGCTTTGGATCAGGGCGGGGGTAATATGATAGCCGCCGGGGGTGAGGCTGTGGCCCGGTTCGTAGATCACTTCGGTGATGGGGTAATAGAATTTGCCCTCCTTCACCAGGATCTCCCGGGGGATGCGCCAGCCGTTGGCATAAAGATATTTCCGCAGCTCCGGCCGCTTGCTTTGGCATTGGAGGATCAGGCGGTATTTGGGATCTCTCAGCCAGGGGGCGGCTTCCAGAATGGAGATCATGGTGTCGGCCCCCATGCCCGCGCAGATGAGGGTGTCGAAATCCCGGGGGACATTGCGGACACCGTCGGAGAGATAGAAGGCGATCTTGTCCCGGACGCCGAACTTGTCGGCATTACGGATGGCGCTTTGCAGGGGGCCTTCGGCCACGTCCGAGGCGATGGCGGACCGGGCGATGCCCTGGGTCAGCAGGTGGATGGACAGGTAGCCGTGGTCGCAGCCAACGTCGGCGATGCGGTCGCCGGGGTTTACATAATCACAGCAGGCCAACAGCCGCCGGGAAATGGGAAGTTTCATAAATGCCTCCTGGGGTAAAGTGTTGTTTACAAAACCTTCCCCCCAGGGGGAAGCTTTTGGTGCCGCAGGGCGGCAGCAAGCCGCCGTCCTGTACTTGAAAATTCAATCTGTTCAAAAAATAAGGCCGTCCCGGCGATGCGGGACGGCGTAGCCGGTGGATCACTGGTTCTGGCTGGCCTCGTAGGCTTCCAGGAAGTGGTTCAACTGGGCCAGGAAGGGGTCGCAGTCGATGCCGTGGACCATACAGGCTTCCTCGACGGTTTCGCTGCGGGAAGAGGGGCAGCCCAGGCAATGCATGCCGATGGCCAGGAACAGAGGAGCGGCGTGGGGCGCGATGTCCAGAATGTCGCCGATGATGGTGGTTTTTTCGATCTTAGCAGCCATGAATAATAGCCTCCTTTGGTTTCTCGGGATATTATAACCCCGGAATTCGGAAAAAACAAGAGGGGAAAGGGGATTTTTTCGAAGAAAAAGCACCTGCCGGTGGGCCAATGTCACTAAGTTAGCGGCAAAGGCTGTGTACGCATCCCTGTAAGAATGAGTGCATCCGGCAACGGATGCACTTTTTCTGCAAAAAGGGCATGACCAATAAGCGGATCAAAAAATCCGCTTAAA
>SVLA01000098.1 GCA_015068175.1 Oscillospiraceae bacterium | reverse complement strand
CCCGCCGCCTATTTTCCACCCTGCCCCTGGAACAAATGGTGAAAGCCATCCGGGATCAGCAGATTCCTGCCGCCATTTCCAATACCGCCGGCACCTACGTCTGCAACGATGTGCTGTACACCCTTTTGCGGCACTATGAGGGCACCCATGTCCGCTGTGGCTTCATCCATGTCCCCCAGCTCAACCTTCAGGGCAAACCCGGCTTGCCGCTGATCGACCTTGTCCGGGGGCTGACCGCAGCCATCATGGCGCTGTGACCGCAATCCAAACCGGGGATTAACATACTGTCCATGGTCTTCTCCCCGCAGGGAAAGGCGATGATCCTATTCCCCCCCGTAAACCAAAAAGCGGCTGCCGTGTTGGCAGCCGCCTTTGCTTTAGGACTGTTACAGAAGGAACTGGCACACGCAGAAGGCTGCGTAGATGCACAGCAGGGTGATGCCCTGCCAGCGGCTCAGCTTCTTTGTCAGCAGCGCGGGAATGGTCATCAGGGTCATGACGCCCAGCATCACCGGGATCTCCACCACCAGGGACATATTCAATCCGGTGTTCAGCAGGGTGTTCTCGCAGGGAACATCGAAGGGAGCCAGGGACACCGCCACACCGGAAACCAGCACCAGGTTGAACACGTTGGCGCCGATGACATTGCCCACGCCCAGCGAACCACGGCCCTTCTTCAAAGCGGTAATGGTCGTGACCAGTTCCGGCAGAGAAGTACCCAGGGCCACGAACAGCAGGGCCACCACAGTCTCCGGAACGCCCATGGCCCGGGCCAGGATCTGGCCGTGATCCACCAGCAGATCCGCGCCCACGGCGATGACGGCGGCGCCGATCACCAGCAGCAGCAATTCCTGCCACAGCTTCTTGGGCTTACCGCCCTCTTCTTCCTCTTCTTCGCCGGCGGCGTCGGGATTCTTCAGGCCGTTGCGGACCGTCAGCAGCATATACGCCACAAAGATCGCCAGCATCACGAAGCCCATCCAGCGGGGGAAGGTGCCCAGGAAATAGGAAGCGATGCAGTACAGCGCCACGGAACAGAAGAAGAAAATGACGGGCATCTTCATGGACTTCACATTCACGGGACCGGGGTTGCAGGTGATGGAAATAGCAGCGATCAATGCAGTATTGCAGATGATGGAGCCGATGGCATTACCGTAAGCCATGGCGCCGGAACCGGCCAGCGCGCCGGTGGTGGAAACCATCACTTCCGGCAGAGTGGTGCCGATGGACACCACGGTGGCGCCCACCACGATATCCGGCAGACGGAACCGCCGGGCAATACCCGTAGCGCCGTCAACGAACCAATCGCCGCCCTTGATCAGCAGCACCAGACCCACCGCAAACAACAAAACCGACCATAAAATATCCATAATCCTTCGTCTCCTTAAAAACATAAATACCTGCGCCGAAAAACCGCGCAGGTAAAGAATAACCCATGCGCCGTTCCGGCAAACATGAGTCTCGCAATTTAAAGTATGCCAGGCGATCCGCCGGGAATGTTGACATACTATGCATTTCGCACTTGCTACTCCCTCAACCCGATTATTCTACCACGTTTCCCCGTCCTGTGTCAACTGAAACTTTGCCATTTCTTTGCCTTTGTCCCATTTTTTCGGTTTTCTATTGACTTTTTGCGCCGTTTCTATTTATAATAGAACTATATTATGAATCAAAGGAGACTTTTCCATGTTTCACCGTATGACCATTGCGGGGCTGGAGCGGGACCTGCCCATCTGCCCTCTGAACGAGCATCTGTCCATTGCCGGTTTCGTCATTTTCGGCGACCAGGAGCTGACCGTAGCCTGCGCCCGTGATCTGCTGGCCCGGGCGCCGGAATATGATTATATCATCACCGCCGAAGCCAAGGGCATCCCCCTGGCCCACGAAATGGCCCGCCAGGCCGGCGACCGGAAGTACATCCTGGCCCGGAAGGGTCCCAAGCTGTACATGCGGGACATTTTCAGCGTGACCGTTCAGTCCATCACCACCGCCAAGGAGCAGAAGCTGTACCTGGACGGCGCGGATGCGGCATTGATGAAGGGCAAGAAGATCCTGATCGTGGACGATGTGATCTCCACCGGCGAAAGTCTGAAGGCCCTGGAAGCCCTGGTGGAACAAGCCGGCGGCATCATCTGCGGCCGCATGGCCATTCTGGCGGAAGGCGATGCCATCGGCCGGGAAGATCTGATCTATCTGGAACCCCTGCCCCTGTTCAATCCCGACGGCACCGTTTTGGGTTGATCCCAAAATTCGGCAAAATTTCACCCTTCCAAAAGCACCAAAATAAGGCCCCAAATGGACCAAACCGGTACCATTTGGGGCCTTTTTATACCTTTTTGTTACACGGGTCAGGCCGCTGTCAGGACATCTTCAGCAGCCGGGCATAGAACTGGGTGGCCTTGACGATGTTCTCCAGGGTGATCCGTTCGTTGTTGCCATGGATGGTGGCCCGCTCCGCCGGGGTCAGGGCCATGGCAGAGAACCGGTAGACATGGTTGCTCAGGTCCCGATAATGCCGGGCATCGGCACATTGCACCATTAGATAGGGGGTGACGATGCAGCCGGGCCAGGTCTGGCTCACGGCGGCGGCCACCTTATCCCAGGCGGGGCAATCCACTTCGGACACGGGGCTGGGTTCGTGGGATTCCAGGGCAGTCACTTCCACCTGCTCGTCGCCCACGGTCTTACTCAGATATTCCAGGGCGGATTCCACGGAATCGGCGGGATTCAGCCGCATATTGGCCACCATTTTGGCCTCGGTGGGCAGCACGTTCCGGGCGGAACTGCCTTCCATTTGGGTGAAGGCCACGGTGGTCCGGACCAGGGCGTTCATCTCGCCGCCGGACATCCGGCCCAGCAGGTCGATGACCCAGCCGAAACACCACATATTGGCGAAAATGACCCGGTAGAGCAGGGTGGAATGGCGGCCCAGGGTATCGAACATCATGGCCACGGGGCCGGTGATATGGCCCTTAAAGGGATGATCCTCCAGCCGCTTGCAGGCGGCGGCCAGGATGCCCACGGGGGTGTGGGGTTTGGGCGCGGAGGCGTGGCCGCCATTGGAACAGCAGCGAAACTGGGCGTTGATCATGCCCTTTTCCGCAATGCCCACCATGGCCGTCGGCGCCTTCACGCCGGGGAAGGAACCTTCCACCACGGCGCCGCCTTCATCCAGCACCAGGGCCGGCTGGATGCGGTTTTTCACGAAGTATTCCACGATATTCACCGCGCCCCGGCCGTTGACTTCTTCACCGCCGGAGAAGGCGAAATACACATCGTTTTCCGGGACGAATCCCTGGCCCACCAGGCTGTCCGCCGCGGACAGCGCCGCATTCATGGTGACTTTGGTATCCAGGGTGCCCCGGCCCCACAGCACGCCATCCTCGATGATGCCGGCGAAGGGAGGCTTTTCCCACTTTTCCTCGTCCACCGGCACCACGTCGTAGTGGGACATCAGCACCGTGGGGGCCTTATCGGACTTGCCGGGGATCCGGATCAGCAATGCCCGGTCCGGCAGGCGCTGCATGGCGCCCGCCACGAACACATTGGGATACAGCCGGGGCAGCATGGCCACCAGCCGCTCAAATTCGGCATCGTCTTCCAGGGCCGGATCGGCATTGGAAACAGTCCTGCACTGCACCAGGGCCTGGAGGGTCCGGACGCAGTTCTTTTCATCCACGGAAACCGACACGGGTTCCGCCGCCGGCTGGGCCTTGGGACGGAACAGCGCCGTGCGGACCGCCACCACCGCCACGAAGGCGGCCAATGCGGCCAATACAAACCAACCCATTACAGCGCCCCCTTCTTATACATGATCCGGGCCACGGCGATGGTGAACAGCGCGGACACGGGGACCATAATGCCCACGCTGCCGGAGTTCAGAGCCGGCACGAAGATGAACAGCGCCAGCATCAGCAGGATCGGCGCAATACTGATCTTCAGATTCTTGCTGACAAAGGCCACACCCAGACCGCCGAACAGAGCCGGCAGGATCTGCTCAAAGGCCGGCACCAGGACCTCCGCCTCCAGAATGGGGGTCAGGGGCACGATGCAGATGACGCCGATGAGGATAATGATGGTGGTGACCACGGAAGAGGTGGCAATGGCGATGGTGGAGATGACCTCCCCCTCCTCGCTGTTGGCGCTGATGCCGTTCTGCTCCAGGGCATTGAGGGCGCAGGGCATTTTCAGGTTGGAGATATTGCCGGTGACGAAACTTAAGTAGGAACCGCCGGCACCCAGCATGGGCACATAGGTAATGGTCTCGATGATGCCCACCGCCCAGTACATGGGCAGCGTGGCCACCAGGCCCACCACCAGGGCCTGCCAGTCGGGAGAGACATTGAACAGAATGCAGCAGGCCACGGGGAAGGCCATCAGCAGCACCATGACGGTCAGGTTCCAAATGCGGCCGTCGCGATGGACGGAATCCATATAGCTCATTTTCTTCATTGTGCTACCTCCGTCAGTTCAGCCAGGCGCTGAGGGGGATGGCTACCGCCATACCGGCCAGCAGGGAGATGGGCAGGGCATACTCGCTGAGCCACTTCAGCTTGGGTTTGCGCATAGCCAGGCCGCAGACCACCATCACCAGGGCGGACACCACCATGACGCACACCGGAACCAAGCCGGAAGTGGCGGACACGGGGATCTGCTTCTCCACTTCCAGGCCGTTTTCGATGACGGTCTCGGTGATGTACCGGGCGGAAGGATCCCACAGACGGCTCACATCGCAGAACACGAAGCCCAGGAAGGCGGCAATCAT
The DNA here is from genome assembly GCA_015068175.1 of Oscillospiraceae bacterium. The sequence goes on along the minus strand of SVLA01000098.1, from coordinate 2,984 downwards.
GCCGATGAACAGAGAACTCTGGAAAATATCGGCCCACTTGGCATCCCGGTTGCTCATGCTGGCCATGCCGCTCTGGAGCTTCTTGCCGATGACCGGCACCAGCCAAATGCCCATCATAATGGAGATGGTCATGACCAGCAGGACGTTGACATACTGCTGGGCCGTCAGGGCATCGGTGGAACCCAGGCTCTGGCCCATGGCTTCCAGGGCATTGGAGGCCGCGATGGTCTCATAGCTCATGGAGCCCACCACACTCAGCCGCAGCCAGGGCAGAGGCAGGCCCAATTTTTTACTCAGGGTAATGACGCTGATGACGATGGCCACCGCCGGGGCAACGGTAAAGACGGCAGCGGTCTTGATGGTCTTTTTGATCTTGGTCTGGTCCATGCCCAGCTCTTTGCTGCGCTTCAGGGCCTTCAGCAGGAAGAAAATGCTCTGACCCAGGACCACCGCCACCAAAATACCGGCGATAATAAACAGTACGGGATGGTTTACTTGAAATTCCATAGGAAAACACCTCCGAAATTGAAGATATTGCTATTGTAACACAACTTTGCTGAAGATACAAGAAATATATGTATCTGCCGCCATGTGTCGGCCGAGGGGACCGATAGAGGGAATGCAGGGGACGGGTTTCCCGTCCCGCGGGCGGGGAGCCGGCGCCCTACGATATGCGTAGGGACACCCGTCCCCGGGTGTCCGCGGACACCGCAGGAGCGGTGTCCCTACGGGAAAATTAGGGGCCCTGAGCGGCGGGAGACAGCCAGCGCCCTACGTAGCACCACACCTCTTGCCTCTCCCTTTGGGAGAGGTGGTGCAAATCTCCGATTTGCGCCGGAGCGGACGTCCCCAAAGCCTTCTCCTGGAGGAGAAGGTGCCCCCGCAGGGGGCGGATGTGGTGTAGCCCCGCAGGGGCGTTACAATGGCGGAAATCTCAACAGAGCGGCGGGAGCAAGACCCTCCCCTGCGATGTCGCCTCCTATAGAAACGAAGGCCCGGCAGACGTCTGCCGGGCCCATTGTATTTACTTGTACTCTTCCGCCACGAAGTCCAGGGTGATGGTGTCATGAACCGGCTTCAGCCGGGTATATTTGACCCCCGCCGCATCCAGCATCCGCTTGGAGGCCAGATTACCCATGGTGTCCTTATACTTGTCGCTGAGGTACAGCACTTCCTTCACGCCGCTCTGGATGATGGCCTTGGCGCACTCGTTGCAGGGAAACAGCGCCACATAGATCCGGCTGCCCCGGAGGTCCCGGCCGTTGGCATTGAGGATGGCATTCAGCTCCGCGTGGACCACATAGGGATACTTGGTATCCGCACCTTCCCGCTCCCAGGGGAATTCGTCGTCGCTGCAGCCTTTGGGCATACCGTTGTAGCCGGTGGAGATGATGATGTTGTCCTCCGACACGATGCAGGCGCCCACCTGGGTGCTGGGGTCCTTACTGCGGCGGGCCGCCAGCAGGGCAATGCCCATAAAATACTCGTCCCAACTGATGTAATCCGTTCGTTTCATGGTCCTGTCCTCCCGATCATTTCATGAATTTGTTGATGGCCTGGCACAGATCCTCGATGGCTTCGGCATCCCCCGCCGCCACCGCGTCCACCATGCAATGACGGATATGGTCCTGCAAAATCACCTTGCCCGTATTGTCCAAAGCCGACCGCACCGCCGCCAACTGCACCAGCACATCGGAACAATCCTGACCTTCCTCCACCATCCGCTTCACCTTTTCCAGATGACCGATGGCCCGGGCCAGGCGGTTGAGGACCGCTTTTTGATTTTCGTGGACATGGCCATGGCTGTGGGCAATGCCGTGTTCGTGCATATAGGCATGGTCGTGTTCCTGTTCATGGTCGTGATGATGGCCCATCATTCCACCTGCTTTCTCTCATTTTGGCCTATTATACCTCAATAAAGCCTATTTCGCAAGCCCGGCAGGGGGATATTTGTGAAAATGTTTTGACGGATGGATGGATATCTGATATAATGTTTCGTCAGGAAGATAAATTGTTGTTTAAGAGAACAAGCCCGCGTAGGGGCGACCCTTGCGGTCGCCCTAAATGCGAGATCTTTTGCGCCTTCGGCGAAGGGCGACCGCAAGGGTCGCCCCTACGCGATGACTGCATAAACAACAAATTAACTCATCATATAATTGATCCTTACTGGAGGAATCCCATATGAGAATGCGTAAAATGAAAAATCTCCACCCCCGGATGGAGGCCTGCGGCAGCTACCGCATCGCCGAGCCGGCGGCTCTGAAGGGCAACTGGCGGAGCCTGAAGCCGGACGCCGCCGCCCTCTGGGTGGAAGTAGGCTGCGGCAAAGGCAAATTTACCGCCGAGACCGCCCAGGCCCATCCCGACGTTCTGCTCATCGCCGTGGAGCGGTGCCGGGAAGCCATGGTGGTAGCTATGGAAAAAGCCAAGGGCATGGGCCTGACCAATGTATTTTTCATCGACATGGACGTGGCCAATATCGAGGAGATCTTCGCCGGTCAGGAGATCGACCGGCTGTTCATCAATTTCCCGGACCCCTGGCCCCGGAAGAAAAACGCCAAGCGCCGCCTGACCCACCGGGGTTTCCTGGATAAATATTGCCGGGTGGTCCGCGCCGGCGGCGAATTCCACTTCAAGACCGACAACGCCCCCCTCTTCGAGTTCTCCGTGGAGGAGTTTGCAGCCTGCGGCCTGGAAGTGAAAAATCTGACCCGGAATCTCCACGAGCATGGCATCGTGGGCATCATGACCGGCTACGAGGAAAAATTCCACGCCCTGGGCACCCCCATCAACCGCTGTGAAGTGGTCTGCAAACCCTTCACCCTGCCCAAGGAAGAGAAAAATAACGAAGAAGCGTAAATTGTTGTTTACGGTAGCAGTAGAAATTACACAAAGTGCTGTCATCCCGACCAAGGCGAAGCCGCGTGGAGGGATCTTGGCACCGATTTTACTGCAATCAAGAACGAAATGCGAAGATCCCTCGA